>NZ_BSTC01000010.1 GCF_030269305.1 Kineosporia sp. NBRC 101731 | reverse complement strand
AATAAGAACCAGACCCATCACCAGACACACCGACGGGGGTCGATACATGCCTGAAGCCTGATCCATCAGCCAAGGACCAGCCTTAACGGCTAGCCAATTGGCATCGGTTGTTCAGATGCGCTGTTGAGTTCTCAAGGAGCGGACGCTCAGAACTTCTCGCCTTTCGGCGTTCCGTCCTGGCGACGTTGTAAACAGTAGACCCTGTGTTGCTCGCCGGTCAAATCCGTGTTTCGCGGTTTTAAACGACGATGGAGCTTTCCCCTGAACGCATTAGCAAATGGCAATGAGAGCCCACCCCTAAGGGTGCGCAACAATGACTTAAGCCTTTGCAGAGGAGAGAGTTTCTATCACCCCGGAACCGGCCATGTGTATGTCCGTTGCTTCCGTGGAGTCGGCGTCCGCCTGAGCGACCCGCCGAAAACCCTTGGAGAACATTACCAGCACTCTGGTACGCCTCCGACCACAACACCACCTCCTTCATGAAGTGGTGCCGCAGCTCACCCTCCTACTCATCGGCAGCCCGGGCGACGACATAAGCCTGTCGTTCGCGTTCTCCACCCGAGGCAGCCGCCACCGTGCTGCTGCAGACCGCGAAGCCTGCCGCGGTCAGCAGCTCCTCGTACTCGGCGACGGTGCGGCGATGCAGGGTGAGCGACAGGCCGTCGTGACCGTAGGCCCGGGTGATGAGCCGGGTCTGCTCCCCCTCCTGGAAGGCCAGCAGCAGGTAGCCACCCGGCATCAGCACCCGGCGGAACTCCGCCAGCACCACCGGGACCAGCCGGCCGGGCAGATGGATCAGCGAATACCAGCCGAGGGCCCCGGCCAGCGACCCCGTCGCGATGTCGAGGGCGGTCATGGTGCCGACCTCGAACCGCAGCTGCGGATGCTCGCGCCGGGCCACGTCGATCATGGCCGGGGACAGGTCCACACCGAACACGTCCAGGCCGAGGTCTGCCAGGTGCCCGATGATCCGACCGGGACCGCACCCGATGTCGCCGACCGGACCGCGTCGTCCTTCGGCCCGCACCAGATCCGCGAAGAGGCCGAGCACCGCCCGGGAGGTCCAGTTCGTGGCCAGGTGGTCGCGCAGCAGGTCGGCATAGTCGACGGCGACCTGGTCGTACGTGGCCCGGACGGACCGGAGGGCGGGATCGAGGGCGGCGGTCGGCACGGCGGGCTCCCTGAGGTCGATGGTCCACTCGCCCCGAACTCTAGGAACGGGGTCCGACATAAACCCATCGTCCCTGGTCGCGCCGGAAGGATGAGTCCTCGTGCTGGACCTCGCGGGTTCCCTGATGCCGGTAGTGGGCCTCGAACTCGACGGTGCCCTCGGTGTCGAACGGTCCACCGCCGGTGCGGTCCAGCACGATCAGGCGTTGCCAGATGATGTCCTCGTCGAGGTCCAGGCGCTCCGGGCGGTTCTCCGGGGCCCAGGTGTGCAGCAGGTAGTCGCTGTCCCCCACGACGAAGGCCGCATAGCGGCTGCGCATGAGCGCCTCGGCCGTCGGTGCCGCCTCCCCTGCGTGATAGCGACCGCAGCACTGCCGATAGGGGTCGCCCCATCCGCACGGGCAGCGGTCGGTCTTCTGCTTCGTCGGTTCGCTCATGACTGCGCCTCCGGCACCACGAAGGGTGTGTAGCCCGCTTCCAGATCGGTGACCGTCAGGTCGGAGAACAGCAGGTGCAGCTCGTGACCGTTGCCCTCCAGAGTGACCTCGTAGAACGGCACGCCCAGGCGCGAGGACCAGCGTTTCGTCTCCCGGGAGGTCTCCGCCCGGCCCGCTCCCGGATAGAGCGCCTGCCGGCGCATGCCCCAGGCGTAGACGTCGTTGCTCTGGGGCGTCTGCTGGTGGACGAGGGCCTCGTCCAGCGAGCGGGCCCACACGTCGGTGCCGATCGTCGAGGTGACGCTCACCTTGGGACAGTGCCGGAAGAGATAGCGCCGGTACCCCTGCCCGGCGCCCGGGTCGGCGCTCCCCTGGACGAGCACCTCGTAGTCACGCATGTAGTCGGTGTACCCGTGGTACACGAGGGCCTGGTCGAAGAGGTCGTCGAGGGCCTGCTCGATCTCGTCCGCGTTCACGGCGGACATCCCATCACGCCACCCGGCCGTGGCTCGCCCCGACCGGCCAAGACTGTCGGTGGGCGCTGTTATCACTGGAGCATGACCAACGAGAGCATGCGCTTCGGCTTCATCCTCCCCGGTGGTTCGGCGACCGAACAGCTCCGGCAGGCCGTCCTGGCCGAGCAGGCGGGGTGGGACGGCGTCTTCGTCTGGGAGGCGGCCTACGGGGTAGACGCGTGGGGTCTTCTCAGCGCCATGGCTGCCTCCACGTCCCGGATCCGCCTGGGCACCATGCTCACCCCGTTGCCGTGGCGTCGTCCGTGGAAACTCGCGTCCCAGGTGGCCACACTGGACGACCTCTCGGGCGGTCGCGCGGTCGTCGGTCTCGGTCTGGGAGCGCTCGATCCGGTCCTGCCCACCGGCGGCGGCGAGGTCACCGACCGCAGGCAGCGTGCGGCCATGCTCGACGAGGGCATCGACCTCATGCGTGAGCTCTGGCGGGGCGGGCAGTCCTACACCGGTGAGCACTATCAGTTCGACGTCGGCACCGGAGGCATCGGCAGTGGTGGGCTGCGACCCGTGCAGCCGTCGATCCCGATCTGGGCGGTCGGCGCCTGGCCCCGGCCTCGGTCGATGGCCCGCATCCTGCGGTGTGACGGTGTGATCCCGGAGTACTACCGCGGCGACGGCCAGGAAGCCGCTCCCGACGACCAGCGTGAGCTCATCGCCTGGCTGGCCGAGCGTGGCCGGACGGATCTCGACGTCGTGCACGAGGGCGAGACCCCCGCCGACGACCGGGCCGCCGCGATCGCGAAGGTGACCCCGTGGGCCGCAGCTGGTGCCACCTGGTGGCTGGAGTCCCGGTGGGGCGGCGAGCAACACAGTGAGCAGAAGATGCGCGAGGTCACGACGCGTCTGGAGGCCGGACCGCCCCGGGCCTGACGACGACGAGCGCGGGCACTGAGGGCGGGTGCCCGAAGACCGTTGCTCCGTCGGAAGGAATGCTCCAACAGAAGGGAGCTGTCGGTAGGGGAAGCGTCGGTAGGGGGAGCGTCGGTAGGCAGAGCAGAGACGCCGGGAGGGTTCGCCTGATCACCACGGGGTGAGGAGGGGCGTCCCTCGTGTCACCGCGGCGGGCGGGGCCGGGGACACTTTGCCGGATCACGGAGGGAAGGGCTGGGCACGGTGCCACCCTTTCCACGACGAGCTGGGCCTGGAGGTCTGACGTGGAGTTGCGGGGTCCCCTGGTGGGGGTGAGCGCGGTCGTGGTGCGGGACGGCGCGGTGCTGCTCGGACGACGGCTCGGGGCGCACGGGGAAGGGACCTGGTCGTTCCCGGGCGGGAAGGTGGATCCGGGCGAGGAGCCGGGGGCGACCGCGGCCCGTGAACTGGCGGAGGAGACGGGGCTTCGGGCTGTGCGGGTGTCGCCGATCCGGTGGACCAGCGACGTGTTCGCCGAGGCCGGGCTGCACTACATCACGCTGCATCATCTGGTCGAGGCCGAGGGCGAGCCGCAGGTGCTGGAACCGGAGAAGGCCCAGGAGTGGGTCTGGTGGCCGGACCTCGAGCGCCTACCCTCCCCCATGTTCGGCCCGGCGCAGGCGTTGTGGGCCACGGGGTGGCGTCCGCGAGCGCGCTGACGCCTCCCGACATACTCGACCCCATGTCAGTCAGGAACGAGTTTCACGATCTCTTCGTCGGCACCTACACCGAGCGTCTGCCCCACGTCGACGGGCAGGCACCGGGCATCATGCGCGCCCGCTGGACCGGCGATGGTGGCCCGGGCGAGGCCACCCTGGCGACGGTGTTGCGAAACCCTTCCTGGGTAACGATTTTCAAGAATGTTCTGTACGCGGTCTCGGAGACCCGTTCGGACAACGGCGAAGGTGACGTCTGCGCCTACCACATCGACGAGGAGTCGCACCGGCTGGTACTGCTCGGCATGCAGCCCTCCGGCGGCGGCGACCCGGCACACCTGGCGGTCTCCCCCGACGGCCGGTACCTGGCCGTGGCGAACTACAGCGGCGGCTCGGTCGCCCTGTTCGCCCTGGACGAGGGAACCGGGCGGATCGGCGAGCGCCTCGACGTCGTGCAGCACGAGGGCTCGGGCACCGACCCGTCCCGCCAGGAGGCCCCGCACCCGCACATGGTCGCCTTCGACCCGCAGCGGCAGGATCTCTACGTGCCCGATCTCGGCCTGGACGCCGTGCTGGTGTACCGGGTGGACGAGGGCCGGCTGGTGCCGAAGGGGCGCATCGACTGCCCGGCCGGGACCGGTCCGCGGCACCTGGCCTTCCACCCCTCGGGCGACGTGTTCTTCCTGGTCGGCGAGCTGGGCAACACCCTGTCGACGTTCCGGCGGGCCGAATCCGGTTTCGTCCCGGTGAATTCGGTGCCGCTGCTGCCGCAGGCCGAACTCGATCAGGGCACGGAGAGCTCCGCCGCCGCGGTCCGCGTGCACTCGTCAGGCACTCTGGTGTTCGCCAGTAACCGCGGTCACGACAGCGTGAGCATCTTCCGGTACGGCACCGGCGACGCACTCGAACTCGTCGGGTGCATCCCCACGCAGGGGCAGCAGCCGCGGGACATCGCGTTCACCCCGGACGAGCAGCATCTGCTGGTCGCGCACCAGAACAGCGGGTCGGTCGCGGTGTTCGCCGTGGACACCCGGGCCGAGGGCGAGAAAATGCTCTCCTATGTGCGTAACTACCAGGTTCCTACGCCGGTGTGCCTGGCCTGGTCCTGATCCCGGCCCGCCCGGAACCGGCTCCGGTCGGGCCGGAATCGGGCGGGAATCGGGCGGGACGATCACTCAGACTGCCGGAGGGGGCGACGCTGTGCAGCGGCCGTGTTCGCAGCGACGGGATTCCGCTACCTTCTGAACACAGTCGCTCACCCGGTGCTGTCTTGCTGTACCGAGTGTCGCCTTCGTGCGGATCTTCGGCGTGAGGCATGTATCTGAGCCGATTCTTGCGTCTCCTACCACTGGGACCCCGCCGGACGGCATCATCACGTCTACGTTCTCGGGCGGGGGATGCCCGGCAGCGACGGAGGAGTCTCGATGCAGACCGGCAACAGCACGGGGATCAGTCTGGCGACCGGCGTGAACCGGCCCAGGGTACTCACGCAGCACGGTAAGCAACGCCCCGACCAGTACCCGAACCAGGCCGGGACGCAGAACACGACCCGCGGCCCCGGCACGGTGCCGGGCAGCAGCCCGCACCCGCAGACGGGCCAGCCGGGGGGCGCCCGCTCGACCAAGGTGTTCGTGTTCGGCTGCGACCGGCTGTCGCAGGCCGGGATGGTCGCCTACCTGCGCGACTGCCCGGGCATCGAACTGGTGCCCGAGGCCGGGATGGCCACGGCCGATGTGACCGTGGTGGCGGCCGAGTCGATGGACGAGCCCAGTCTGCTGGCGCTGCGGGCGGTGCAGGAGTCCGGTGCCCGGCGCACCCTGCTGGTGGTGGGCGAGATCGACGCCCGCGGCATGGCCGACGCGTTCGACGCCGGGGTCATCGGCATCCTGCGGCGCTCGGCGATCACGACGCGCTCGCTGGCCCGGGCCATCTCCTGCACGCAGGCCGACGAGAGCGTGCTGCCGGCCGAGCTGCTGAGCCGGCTGGTGCGGCAGGTGCGCGCGCCGCGTCCCCGGGTGTCTGCGCTGAAAGAGGGCGAGCACCTGGTCGCCAGCTCGACGGTGCAGGTGCCCGCGGCGCAGCCGCACACCGAGCGTGAGCTGGAGGTGCTGCGGATGCTCGGTGAGGGCTGCGACACCCGGGAGATCGCCCGGCGGCTGGCCTACTCCGAGCGCACGGTGAAGACGGTGATCCAGGACCTGTCCCAGCGCCTGGGTCTGCGTAACCGTTCGCACGCGGTCGCCTACGCCGTGCGTAACGGCCTGATCTGACGGCATCCCCAGAACCGGCATCCGTCGAACCCCGAGAATCCCGGTAACGAAAGGATGACCGGACGAGGGGCATTCATTCGCCTCTCATCCGGTACAGGTAGATTCGCCGGTCAGTGATCGTCAGACCGCCGAACCTCAGGAGAAGCTGTGCCGTTGTCGCCCCTGCGGGCCGGTGACCCGGCGACGATCGGGACCTTCCGCCTCGTCGCCCGTCTGGGAACCGGCGGTATGGGAGTGGTGTACGTCGGCACCGACACCGCGGGCCGGCCCGCCGCGGTCAAGGCGGTCAAGGCCGAGTACGCCGCCGACCCGAGGTTCCGTTCGCGGTTCCGGCGTGAGGTCGAGGCGGCCCGCGCGGTCACGGGTGCCTGCACGGCCCGGGTGCTGGACGCCGACCCGGACGCCGACGAGCCATGGCTGGCCACCGAGTACGTCGGGGGCGCGAGCCTGGACGACGTGGTGAACGCCGATGGTCCTCTCACCCCCGAACTGCTGCACGCGCTGGCCTCCGGACTGGCCGAGGCACTGTGCGCGATCCACGCGGCCGGCGTGGTGCACCGCGACCTGAAACCGGCGAACGTGCTGCTGGCCCCGGACGGCCCGAAGGTCATCGACTTCGGCATCGCGGCACTGGAGACGGCCACGCTCTCGTCCCGTACCGGCGTCGGGATGGGCAGCCCGGGCTACATGGCACCGGAGCAGATCACCGGCACCACCGCGATCGGCCCGCCCGCCGACGTGTACGCCTGGGGCCTGACCGTGCTGTTCGCCGCGACCGGCCACCCGCCGTTCGGCTCCGGGCCGGCACCGGCCCTGATGTACCGGGCCGTGCACGCCGATGTGGACCTGTCCGGCCTGCCGCAGTGGATCGAGCCACTGGTGCGCGCCACCCTCGACCCTGAGCCGGCCCACCGGCCCGACGCCTGGCAGGTGCTGGCCGGGCTGGTCGACGAGAACGAACGGATGCGGCCCGCCGCCCGCAGCGCGCAGGACGCCGACCCAGGTAGTCGCCGGGGCCGGCGGGCGGCCCGTGAGGCCGCCGCCGCGGCGGCACCGGGCAACGCCCGGGAACCGTGGAACACCGACGAGCCCGCCGCCGCCCGCACCGCATTGTTCCCAGCTGAAGCAGCCGGAGCAGCCGCGGCGGACACCGGCGCCACCCAGCGCGTCCTGCGCCGGGAATGGCACCAGCCCGCCGCCGCCCAGGCCCCGAGCCTGCCCTCCCAGCCGCTGTACGCACCGGGTACGACCCAGATCACCGGCACCGGCAACCACCGCTCCCGGGTCGCTCTGACGCTGACCAGCGTCGCGGCCCTCGTCCTGGCCGGGGCACTGGTCTGGATCCTGTTCCTCGCCCCGGACGGCAACGACGACACCACCGCCCAACCGGCCACGACCGCCGCGGTGACACCGACGTCCTCAAGCTCGCCCGAGGAGACCACCGCCCCGGACGGGACACCGACGCCCGAGGCGACCACGACGTCCTCCAGCAGTGTGGGAACCACCCCGGCAACCACGTTCGACGAGAACGGGATCGCCTGGTACAACACCGAACTCGGCGACCTCGACCTGGCGGCGAGCTTCAACACCTTCATCGCCTCCCACAACCAGCAGGTGGTGCGGATCAACGCGTCGGCGCCGAACTCCGACCACATCGACAAGAACTTCGTCGAGCACCCGGGTGACGACGACGAGCACGACGAACCGCACTTCACGCTCTTCGAGTGCAACGGGCTCGCCGACGGGCAGGAGCCGGACTATGCGCCGGAGGCGCCCTGCGCGGCGGCCACCTACCTGCTCGACCTGGCCGACGACGGCGAGTCGTCGTTCGACTTCAGCCAGAACGCCTACCACCTGGACGGCTACTTCGAGGTGGACATCGACGACGACCCCGACGACCGCGGCGCCACCGTGGTGACGCTGTCAGACGTCAGCGCCGAGGATGCCGTGGAGAACTGAGCCGCCCTGCGGGATCAGCACGTCCGGGCTCAGGTCGTGCACCCCGCCACGCCCCAGAAGCGTGAGCACCGTACGGATCTCGTCGTACAACAGGGAATGCACCCGCTCCACCCCGGCCTGCCCACCGGCGGCCAGCCCGTACGCCGCGAGCCGGCCGATCACCGCGACGTCCGCGCCCAGGGCCAGTGCCTTGACCACATCGGCGCCGCGCCGCACACCGCTGTCGAAGACGATCGGCAGGCGCCCGTCGATCGCCCGGCGTACCTCGACCAGCGCATCCAGAGCCGCCGGGACGCCGTCGAGCTGACGGCCACCGTGGTTGGACACGTAGACCGCGTGGGCCCCGGCGGCCTCGGAGGCCAGGGCGTCGTCGGCGGTCATGATGCCCTTGGCGAACCAGGGCAGGCGGGTGTGGGACATCAGTGACGCCAGGCGATCCCACGACCACACCGTGGCGCTGCGCTCGAAGAGCTGCCCGAAGACCTGGATCAGCGTGGTCTCGCCACCATCCGCACTGTCGGGACTGTCGGGGTAGTTGCCGGCGACGTACCGGGCGTCCAGGTCGAAGGAGTGACGCAGCACCCGTTCCCGCCAGCCGCCGGTCGGGCAGTCGACGGTCAGGCAGATCGCCTCGCACCCCGCGTCCTCGATGCGGGCCAGCATGGCCAGGAAATTCTTCTCCGGCCCCATCGGGTGCAACTGCGCGATGCGAGCCGCCTCCGGGGCCGCCTGCACCACCTCCTCCAGGCCGAAGGTGCCGGCCTCGGGCACGATGCTCGCGATCCCGGCCGCCCGGTTCGCGCGGGCGACCGCCTTCTGGCCCTGCGGGTGGAACAGGCCGTCGGCACCGAACGGAGCGGTCATCACCGGCATGGCCAGCTCGATACCGAGAAAGCTCGTCGACAGGTCCGGGCCGGCCAGACCGCTCATCACCCGCTGCCGGAAACCCCAGTGGGAGAAGGCAGACCGGTTGGCCAGCAGAGTGCTCTCGTCGCCCGCACCGCCTTCGAGGAAATCCGCGACCTCGGGGGTGAGACGGGACAGGGCGGTCTGACGGATCACCGGGAGCGTGGCCACGTCGGGGGCCGCGACCGACTTGAATGCGACCATCGGGCATCCCTCCATCGAAACGAGAAGATGTTCTCAACTCTAGGACTCAAATAACCACATACACCGCAGAGGCGAGAAGTTTTTCTCGTCTTTACTGCGCTTAACGGATTCGACACAACCGGCGACCCACCCGGGATGGGAGGATCGTCAGCAATGGCAGGCGACAACCTCCGGGCCGACACACTGAGAACCCGGCAGAAACTGCTGGACGCCGCGGGTGAGCTCCTCCGCGAACGCGGCCTGGCCTTCAGCCTGCCCGAACTGGCCCGACACTCGGGCGTCTCGACGGCCACCACCTACCGGCACTTCGACGACGTGCACGCGGTGCACGACGCGTTCTACCGGCGCATCCAGAACGCCCTGCTGGCAAGGCTCCACGCGGCCGGCGAAGACCCCGACCCGCTGCGCTCGTTCGAGATCGTCTGCCACGAGTGGGTGCTCAGTGCCATGACGTGGGGCCGCGCGGCCACCCACATCCGCAGCGCCCGTGGCTACCTGGAGCGCGTCCACGACGGCTCCGACCCCCTGCTCTCCGAGCTCGACACCACCCTGACGCGGGCGGTGGCGCGGCTCGTGGAGATCGGCGAGATCCCGCCCGTGGATCTGCGCTACTCGGTGCTCCTGTGGATCACGACGTTCGACGAACGGGTGATCGTCGACCTGTCCGAGACGCTGCGCTGGTCTCCGCAGAAGATCGCCGAGATGCTCGGGCATTCGGTACTGGCCGCCTGGACAGCCACCCTTTCAGCTCAGTCCGATCACTCGACGTGAGTGGTCGGACACAGATCAGGATGATGAAATTCAGTGTGCGTGAACGGATCTGAGCATTTGGGAAGACGGTTCAGATGCGGGGCGGGAAATTTCCGCAGTCCTGCATTAACCACCGCTTAGACATGTGATGATGCTCCCTGGAGGGCCGCGCATCGTTACAGGAGGGTCACCATCAGTACCGCCAGCGAACAACCGCTGACCGCGGTCCGAGCACGTCCGTCGCTCGTGATCGCCGGCGTCGTCGGACCGACAGTCCACCCCCAGGGACGCTCGGCCGGGCGTCGCTGTGTCGTTGTCCAGATGGGCGGATGCAATCTCTCCTGTACCTGGTGCGACTCGGCCTTCACCTGGGACACGTCCCGCTTCGACCTGGCCCGCGAGGTCGGCTACTGGCGGATCGAGGAGATCGCCGAGACGGCCCGCTCGGCCAACACTCCCCTCATCGTGATCAGCGGCGGCGAACCCCTGCAGCAGCAGAACTCCCCGGCCTGGCCGCAGTTCCTCGAACTGCTCGGCGGATACGAGATCGGGGTGGAGACCAACGGCACCTTCCCCCCGACCGAACTCACCCTGCAGCGCGTCAGCTGGGTGACCGTCTCGCCGAAGCTGGCCCACTCCGGCGACCCGGCCTGGTCGCGCATCAACCGCGAGTCGCTGGTCGCCTGGGGGCAGGTCGCCCAGCAGTACGACATCGACTTCTCCTTCGCCGTCCGGGACCTCAGCGACATCGAGTCCGCCGTGCAGATCACCAAGCTGCACGAGCTGCCGATCGACCGGATCTGGATCGTGCCCGAGGCGACGACCGCCGCGCTGTCGACCAGCCGGCTCGCGGCCGTCTCCGAGGCCGCGGTGCAGGCGGGTTTCAACCTCTCCGCCCGGCTGAGTGCCCTGACGAACCTGTAGGACTCCCGAGACGCGCAGTGCCCGCGAACGAGAGGATGACGGGCATGGCGGGGATTCGGAACCGGTGGGTCGCGGGAATTGCTGTCGTCGTCACCTGCGCCGTCATCGGCGTGCTGATGCAGACCTTGGGGTTCGACCGGTTCGAGGCCTGGTGGGGTTTCGCCGTGACGGTGCCGGGCCTCCTGTTCGGTGTCTACCGGCAGATGCACCCGGAACCGACGGCGCCGGCGAGCGCCACCACCACGGCCGCGAAGGACTGGCTGCGCACGGCGGTCACCGATCAGTGGACCGCGGAGGCGCGCAAACGCGGGCTCAGCGATGTCACCCCGATCGAGCTGTACTGGAGTCAGTCCACACGCGACGTCCTGGTGTCCGCACCCCCGTCGTCGGCCGCTGCCGTGCGCGGCGCCCTGCCCGAGCTCTCCCGGGGCATCACCGAGGGCGGCTACGACCGGGTCGTCATCCTCGGTGAGCCCGGGGCGGGCAAGACCACCTTCTCCGTGCTGCTCCTGCTCCGGCTGTTGTCCGAGGACGTCACCGCTGTTCCCGTGCTGTTCTCCGCCGCGGCCTGGGACCCGCTGAGCCACGACCTGGCCGACTTCGTCCGGCGGAGCCTGCGGGAGACCTACCCGGGACTGATGGCCCCGCAGTTCGGCCCGAACGCCGGGCAAGAACTGCTCGGGTCGGGCGCGATCCTGCCGATCATCGACGGGCTGGACGAGCTGGACCCCCGCCGCAAGTCCGCGGCGCTGCGCCACCTCCGGGCCACCCGCGCACCCCTGATCCTCACCTGCCGCAGCGAGGAGTACGAGGACCTGGTCAGGTCGAACGATCTGGTGGTGCCGGTCGACATCGTCATCGAGCTCCAGCCGATCGACCCGCCCGCGGCCCGGGACTTCATCCTCGACGGGCGTCCGCACTCCAGCGTTCGCTGGCAGAAGGTCATCGACGCCATCGCGGTCGATGGTTCCCCGGCCGCACAGGCGCTCTCGACCCCGCTCATGCTCTCGCTGGTGCGCACGCTCTACGCCGGGGGCTCGGGGCTGCCCGACGAACTGGTCTCGCCCGACCGGTTCCCGACCGCGAGATCGCTGGAAGACCATCTCCTGGACTCGTACATCGCCTCGGCCTACCAGGACACCCCCGCGCAGACCCCGGCGGGGCCGGAGCACCGCTGGCTGACCGAGCTGGCCCGGTACACGCAGCAGTACCGCACGCCCAACATCGCCTGGTGGGAGCTCCATCAGAGCGTGGGCGCCACGACCCGGCGGGCCCTGCGCGCCACGGTGCTGGCGACCACCTGCGGGGGCCTCCTGGCCCTGGCGACCTTCTGGCGCGGCGGGGTGATCGCCGGCGTCACCCTCTTCGTGGCCCTCACGGTCAGCGGCCGGATCCGGTCCCGGGCCGGCCAGTTCCTGCTGTCGATCTTCCTCGGCGCCGGCCTGGGACTGGCCACGGCCACCGCCACAGCTCCCGCTCTGGCCGTGATCTTCGGTACCGGGGCGATGCTCGGGGGCATCCTGATGACGCTGCGGGTCAAGGAACCCGGTGAGAGCGCCCTGCCTCGCCGGGTGCACTCGCAGGCCCTGCGGACCCGCGAGAACTGGCGCACCATCCTCCCCTTCACCCTTTTCACCACTGCCTGCGGCATCCTGGCCTCCAGCTTCACGGACGGCACCACGATGATCATCGTGGGGATCATCGGCTGGGCCTTCGGGCTCTTCGCCATCGCCCTGGCCTACATCGGCCGGCCCGTGGCCGACGGGCGAGGGGCTTCCGGCCCGGCGGAAACCTTGTGGGGCGACCGGATCTGGACCCTGGTGTTCGCGCTCGGATCCAGCACCTTCCTGGCCTGCTCCACGGCGGTACTGGGGCTCACCACGCTCGGGCGCGAGCAGCCCATGGCCTACTGGCTCAGGGTGGGGCTGCTGATCGCGGTGGCGGCGGCCGTGGCACTCCTGCTCACCGTCTCGGCCTCGGCCACCTACACCTGGTCCGTGGTGATCCAGGCCTGGCGGGGCCGTCTCCCCCTGCGCCTCATGCCGTTCCTGGTGGACGCCCACCGGCGTGGCCTGTTGCGCCAGGTGGGGCCCGTGTACCAGTTCCGTCACCGCCGGGTGGCAGAACGCATCGCGTCAGCACCCCCCACGCCCTGAACCCGCCGAAGGCGCGTTCTGCGGCAAAGCCCCATTAAAGTTCACCCTCGTGAGTTCGAACCAGGCCTTCAGCTACCTCCGCACCCGTGAATGGCACCTCAACCTCGGTGTGGGAGGTGGTGGCCGTGGGCAGCTGGAGCTGATGGCCGAGGACCGGGAACGGTGGAGCGCGGCCGACGGGCAGGTGCGGGTGATCGAACAGCGGCCGAACACGGCGCGCAGTGACAGCACCACCACCGCACAGGTCGAGTGGGCCCCCGACCTGCCGCACGACCCCGGCCAGTTGCGGGCCTACCTGCTCAAGGGCGCTCCCTCGCCGCAGCACAACGTGCCCGAGACCCTGGTGCTCATCGCCTCGGTACAGCGCCTGCACACCCAGGCGATCCCGTCCGGGCTGGCCGCCGCGTTCTACGAGATCCTCATCGGTCAACCCGATCTCGTGGCCCGGGGAGAGACGGTGGACCGGGCCGGGCGCACCGGCCTGGGCTATTCGTTCGAGTTCACCTTCGGGCCGGCCCGGCGGCTGACGCTGATCTTCGACCCGGAGTCGAAGGGGCTGCTGGCCACCGAGGAGATGCTGATCGAGCCCGGCCGCCTGGCCGTCGAGGTCCCGGCCGTGGCCAGCTATGTGCTGTATCTGGAGCAGGGACGCGTCGCGAGCACGGACGAGCGGCCCGTCGCCGGACTGCCGGGGTAGCGTGGCGGGGTGTCCGAAACGCCAAAACTTCTCGCTGTCAGCGACCTGCACATCGGTTACCGGGAGAACCGGGAGATCACCGAGTCCCTGCACCCGGAGGGTCCCGGCGACTGGCTGATCGTCGCCGGCGACGTGGCCGAGAAGGTCGAGGACGTCGAGTGGACGCTCCGGCTGCTCGCGGGGCGCTTCGCCCAGGTGATCTGGGTGCCCGGCAACCACGAACTGTGGACGCACCCCAGCGACGAGGTCACGCTGCGCGGGCTCGCGCGCTACGAGCGGCTGGTCCAGCTGTGCCGCGAGATCGGTGTCCTCACGCCGGAGGACGAGTTCCCGGTGTGGACCGGCGACGGCGGCCCGGTGACGATCGTGCCGATGTTCCTGCTGTACGACTACTCGTTCCTGGCGCCGGGCACGACCACCCAGGAGGCCTCGCTCAAGCGGGCCTACGACACCGGCGTGGTCTGCTCGGACGAGCGTTTCCTGCACCCGGACCCCTATCCGGCCCGGGAGGACTGGTGCCGCGCCCGGGTCGAGTACACCCGCGAACGGCTCGAGGCACTGAGCCCCGACGTGCGCACGGTGCTCATCAACCACTGGCCGGTGGAGAGGCACCCCAACGACATCCTGCGGTACCCGCAGTTCGCGCAGTGGTGCGGCACCTCGCTGAGCGGTGACTGGCACCGGCGCTACCGGGCCGACGTGGTGGTCTACGGCCACCTGCACATCCCGCGGCGCACCTGGATGGACGGCACGCGCTTCGAGGAGGTCTCGGTGGGTTACCCGCGCGAGTGGCGGATGTGGGGGCAGCGCTCGTGGCTGCGCCAGGTGCTGCCGGTGCCCGAGGGTGTGGTGGCGCCGGAGGGTGGCACGGACACCACGTTTCACCGGTTGTGGCCCAAGCCCGAGGACGACGCCGCCCGGGCCTGATCGGCTCCGGACGTTTGGCCCCGGCGGCAGTGACGGCGGCTCTCGCCGCACCCTGACATACGGCGACCTCCGCCGCGCACCACCGCCGGGTATCCATTCAGACTCACGCCGACCTCGTTCGGTTCCCCGGTTTCTCAAAATTCTTCTGAGTTATGCGTAACGCACCCGGGCGTCCTGCGCCGCGCGGGCCGGGGCGATCAGCCGGGCCTCCTGCTCCACCTGCTGCTTCACCGCGGCGGACAGGTCGCCGAACGCCGTGATCTCGAGGTCCAGCACCCTCCCGGCACGTTTCGCCCGCCAGGTGCCGGTGACGTCGCCGTTCACCAGCACCACCCCGGGGTTGCTCAGCGACGTGTAGATCGCCCGGTGCTGCTCGGCCCCGGGTACCACCAGATCGCGGTCGCGCACCGTCAGCCAGGGGTCTCCTCCGGGCAGCAACCGCACTGCCTCAGGACGCGCATCACGACGCAGATCCTCCAGGTCGCCTTCCGGCGCCCAGACTTTCCCGGTGTTCCCGGCGCTCACCTCGACCAGGCCGGCCGGCAGGTGCGGCTTCAGCGCGGTGGCCGTCATCCCGGCGTGGGCCGCGAGCGCCGCGCTCGACACCGGGCCGTTGACGTGCAGGTACCGCAGCAGCATCTCGTCCAGACCGCTCCCGGCCCGCGGGATCTCGCGACGGCGCAGGGCCGCCGGCAAGGGCTGCAGGAAGGTTGACCGGCCCTGCGTGACCACCTCGACACCGGCCGCGACCCCGACGAGCTGGAACAGGCCGCCACTGATGTGCCGGGACTCGCAGGTGGGGCAGTCGAAGTTGAGGTCGTCGGGCACGGTGGCGCTGACCCGGCGGCTCACCTCGCCCTTCGGCAGCTTCTCGGTGACGGCCTCGCGCAGGGCCGTGGCCGCGGCGACGAAGGCCTCGAGTCCCCGTCGGGCGCCTTCCTTGATGCGGGGGTTGCTGATGCGGCGTGTGGCGTCGGCGTCGTCCACCGGCCAGGTGGCCGCGGCCAGCCGTTTCAGGTCGGCCTCGGCGTGCACGTGCGGGGCACCGCGCCACGACCAGACGATGCGGGTCCCGGGCGGGCGTTCGGCGCCCCGGGCCGCGAGTGCGGTCGCCGCGGTTCCGGCGGGGGTGTCCTGGATCCCGAGGCCCAGCAACCCCTCGACACCGCCGTCACGGTCGAGCCCCTGCGCCCGGAACCGGTACCCGAGCACGTTCTCCCTGGTCAGGTTCATGGATGATGTTCTATCCGACGTCGGGGGCGCCTCGGGCAAAGTTTGCCTGATCACGGCCGAGAAATGAGCTCCTCCGTGATCAGGCGATCCCCCAGCCTCCGGCCGGGAGGGCCCCCACTTCCCTGTTGCACGTCGTCGTGTCAGATCATGGCGCCGGGGTTCATGATGCCCAGGGGGTCGATCGCGGCCTTGATGCGGCGGCTCAGGTCCATGACGTCCTCCCCCAGTTGCGCGGCCAGCCAGGGCTGTTTCAGCCGTCCCACCCCGTGCTCGCCGGTGATGGTGCCGTCCAGGGCGATGGCCAGGTCCATCACCTCGCCGAACGCCCGGCCGGCCCGGGCCGCGGCCTCCCCGTCGGCCGGGTCGAAAACGATCAGGGGGTGGGTGTTCCCGTCACCGGCATGGGCGATCAGCGCGATCGTGACGTCGCGCGCGGCCGCGATCCTCTCGATCCCCGCGACCAGGGCGGGCAGAGCGGCCACGCCGACACCGACGTCCTCCAGCAGCAGTTTTCCCTTCTTCTCCAGCGCCGGAATGGCCTGCCGCCGGGCCACCGTGAACGCCTCGCCCTCGTCCGGGTCGTCGGTGGCGAGAACCTCGGTCGCGCCGTGGCGTTCGCAGGCCTCGACGATCGCGGCGAGCTCCCGGTCGGCAGTAGCGCCCTCGGTGTCGGTCTGCGCGACGATCAGCGCGGCCGCCGACCGGTCCAGGCCCATCCGCAGGTGGTCCTCGACGGCGTTGACGGTGGTGCGGTCCAGGTACTCCAGTATCGACGGGCGCAGGCCCGCGGTGATGGCGACGATCGCCCCGGTCGCGGCCCGGGTGTCCGCGAAACCGGCGACGACCGTGCGCGGCGGGTGCTGCGGCGGCATCAGGCGCAGGGTGATCTCGGTGACGATGCCGAGAGTGCCCTCACTGCCGACGAACAGCTTCGTCAGCGACAGGCCGGCCGCATCCTTCAGCCGGGCCCCGCCCAGGCGCAGCGCCCGGCCGTCAGCCAGCACCACCTCCAGAGCCAGCACGTAGTCGGCGGTCACGCCGTACTTCACACAGCACAGGCCGCCCGCGTTGGTGGCGATGTTGCCGCCGATGGAACAGATCTCGAAGGACGACGGGTCGGGCGGATACCACAGGCCACACTCCGCCGCGGCCCGCTTCACCTCGGCGTTGAGCAGGCCGGGCTGCACCACCGCGACCCGGCCGAGCCGGTCGACGCGGATGTCCCGCAGGCGTTCCGTGGAGAGCACGATGCCGCCCGAAACCGCTGTGCTGCCACCCGACAGACCCGTCCCGGCACCTCGGGGCACCACGGCCACCCGGTGCTCCGAGGCCCACCGCAGAGCTGTCTGCACCTGCCCGGTGCTCTCCGCCCGCACGACCGCCACGGGCGTGCCCGCATCCGGGTCGGCCGCCCGGTCGTAGCGGTACTTGTCGGTGCGTACCGGATCGGTGATCACCACGCCGTCCGGCAGCGAGGCCACCAGCTCGTCGAGGGCCGTAGGGGTCGGTGCCGGCATGCGTGCTCCTCAGCGTCGAGGGACCTTCCAGCCACCATAGGCGAGCGCGGCCGCCGCGACGAGGAGCGCCCAGAGCAGATGCACACCGGTCATCGCCAGGAGGGCGAGCACGGTCAGCATCGCGATCCCGGCGACCACACGCTGCTCGAGCAGGCGCAGGGCCGCCGCCACCCCGACGGCGTACACGGTGACGAACAGGCCGCTGGTCGCCAGCACGATCGAGCCCAGATCCAGGTCCAGCGCGCTGACCACTCCCAGCACCGTGAGCGACGCGACCACATTCGCCGCGAGGCTGCGGCGCGGCACCTCGCCCGCCCGGCTTCCCCTCCCCAGCCAGGCGGGCAGAGCCCCGTCCCGTCCCAGCGCGGCCCCGAGCTTGGCCGCGCCGGCGTAGTAGGCGTTCATCGTGCCCAAGGTCAGCAGCACGGCCGCGACCGCCGCCAGCACCCGCGCGTTCCCACCGAAAGCCACCGCCAGCAGTTCACCCAGTGGCGCGGCCGAGTCGGCCGCAGCCGGTCCGAGCACGAGGATCACGGTCAGGGCCACCGCCAGGTAGATCACCCCGACGATCACCACGGCCGCCGCCGTGGCCCGGGCCAGATCCCGGCCCGGGTCGCGGAACTCCCCGGTCAGATGGGTAATCGCCTCCCAGCCGACGAAACTCCAGACCAGCAGCGCCGTGGCCGGGGCGATCGCCGCGAACCCGTGCGGCGCGAAGGGTTCCAGGTGGCCCGGATCGGCGTGCGGTAGCGCGAAGAGCACCGCGACCAGCAGGAAGCCGACCAGCAGCACCGACAGGGCCAGCTGCGCCCGGCCCGAGACCCGCACGCCGAACCAGTTCACCCCCGCCGCGGTGAGCACCATCGCGAAGGCCGTGACGATCGCGGTGGCACGCCCTCCCCCGACGGCCGACTCGACGTAGTACCCGGCGAATAAGGCCGCGGCGGAGGAACCCGGCGGCACGGCGGCGTAGAAGCACCAGCCGACCACGGCCGAGGCCCGCGGGCCGAACGCCAGGCGGGCGTAGTGGGCCACCCCGCCCGCGTCCGGGTGCCGGGCCCCCAGCGCCGCGAACGTGAAGGCCAGCGGCGCGGAGGCGGCCACCATGAGCAGCCAGCCGATGAGGGACGCGGGTCCCGCCGCCTTCGCGGCGAGCGCGGGCAGAGCGATGACCCCGGTCCCCAGAACAGCCCCGACGTAAAGAGCCGTCCCCTGCCCGACCCCCAGCCCGGCGGCACGTTCGCGAGCCAACACCTTGTCCGTGATCATGCAAAACCTCCCCGGAGTTCTAGAACGGTGGCCCAGAGAGTTCTAGAACGCTGGGGAGGTTTTGCATGATCACGGAGGTTGGGAGGGGCGTCGCCGGGTGAGGATGCTGTCATGCGCTCACTGTGGTCCGGGCGCACCGGGCCTCGACAGTGGCAGAAATGCCTTCCGGCGCTGGATTCCTGCCAGTACCGTGCATCGCATGCACACGGTTGCGCTCGCCCTCACCGACGGCATGCCGATGTTCGAGTTTGCCGTGCCCTGTGAAGTATTCGGGATCGACCGGTCCGATCTGGTGGACCCCTGGTACGAGCTGCGGTTCTGCGGTGCACAGCCCAGATACCGCACGGCGGCGGGCCTCGCCGTCACTCCCGACGGCGATCTGGGCACCCTGGAGCAGGCCGACACCGTGCTGGTCCCGGCCATGAACCGGGCCCATCAGCTGAAGCCGCCGCCCGACCTGGTCGCCGCCGTGCGCCGGGCCCACGATCGCGGGGCGCGCATCGTCTCCATCTGCGCGGGCTCGTACCTGCTGGCCGAGGCCGGGATCCTCCAGGGGCGCCGGGCCACCACGCACTGGATGAACGCCGTCGACTTCACCCATCGCTTCCCCGGGGTGCAGTTCACCCCCGACGTGCTCTACGTCAGCGACGGTGACGTGCACACCAGCGCCGGCACCGGTGCGGCCATCGACCTGTGCCTGCACCTGGTACGCCTCGACCACGGTGCGGCGGTCGCGAACGAGGTGGCCCGGCGCATGGTGGTTCCCCCGCACCGCGACGGGGGCCAGCGCCAGTTCGTGCCCCCGGCCCAGATCGGCACCACCGGTGACGACCCGCTCGGCGTGGCCCTGGGCTGGGCCCTGGAGCGCCTGCACGAACCCCTGACCGTCGCCGATCTCGCCGCCCGGGCCCACCTGTCCCCGCGCACCTTCGCCCGGCATTTCCGCGGGCGTACCGGCGTCACCCCGTTGCAGTGGCTGATCCAGCAACGGGTGCGCCTGGCCCAGGAGTTGCTGGAGACCACCGACGAGCCGATCGAAGCGATCGCCCTCCGAACCGGTTTCGGCTCACCGGCCGGTCTGCGTCAGCACTTCCAGAAGGTCGCGACGATTTCGCCGTCCAGCTACCGGCACCTCTACCGCCCTCGTCAGCCAGCCGTGCGGGCGTCGTAGTCCTGCTGCCGCTGCCGGATCTCGTCGGCATGCTCGACGGTCCAGCGGTAGAGCACCCCGAACGGCTCCTGCAGCGAACGGCCCAGCGGAGTCAGCGAGTACTCCACCCCGACCGGCGAGGTGGGCAGCACGCGGCGCTCGATCATGCCGTTGCGCTCCAGTTTCCGCAGGGTCTGGGTGAGCACGCGCTGGGTGATGCCCTCCATCCGGCGCTTGACCTCATTGAACCGCCGGGGTTCCTCCAGCACCGCCATCGCCATCACCGACCATTTGTCGGCGATCTGGTCGAGGATCGGCCGGCTCGGGCAATCGACCCGGAAAACCCAGTCCGGATCGGTGATCTCGAACGTCACGCCGGTCATCGCGCCGGTCATCGCGCCGGTCATCCAGGTATCCTCCACGATCCTTACGATGTTGAAAGTGCGTTATTGACGGCTCCGTCAACCCCTTGGAGGCTAGGTATACATCAGATACCTGCAAGACGTCGCCAGGAGATCCCCATGAGTCACCCCACCCCCGAGACCCTCCACATCACCCGCGAGAGCGGCGTGATGCGGGTCGTCATCGACAACCCGCCCGTGAACGTGCTCAGCCTGGCTCTGATGGCCGAACTGAGGACGCTCCTGGCGGGGTTGCCCGAGGACGCGGACACCCGGGTGGTCGTGTTCGAGAGCGCCGACCCCGAGTTCTTCCTGGCCCACGTCGACTTCACCCTGGTGGACGACCCGGCCGCCGGTGACCCGACGGCCGGGGCACCGGCCGGGCTCAACGTGTTCCAGGCCCTCGGCGAGGCACTACGAGCCCTGCCCCAGGTCTCGATCGTCAAGCTGACCGGACTGGCCCGCGGCGGCGGCGCCGAGTTCGTCGCGGCGGCCGACCTGAGTTTCGCGGCGATCGGCCGGGCCGGCCTGGGCCAGATCGAGGCACTCGGCGGCATCGTGCCCGGCGGGGGCGGCACCCAGTACCTGCGCGACCGGGTCAGCCGTTCCCGCGCTCTGGAGATTGTCCTTGGAGCAGACCTTTTCGATGCCGAGACGGCCGAACGCTATGGCTGGGTCAACCGGGCCGTGCCGGCCGGCGAGATCGACGCGTTCGTCGACCGGATCGCCCGCAACATCGCGAACCTGCCCGAGGGCACCATCGCGGCCGCCAAGAGCGCCCTGCCCCCGGCCGATCTCAGCGCGGGCATGCTGCTAGAGCACGCGGCCTGGGCCAGCCAGTTCGTGAAACCCGCCGCGGAGAAGCTGATCCGCGGCGGACTGGCGGCCGGCGTGCAGACCCGCGAGGGCGAGCGCCGCCTGGAAGACCTGATGCGCGCACTGTAAACCCCCACCTCAACCCTCCGTGATCATGCAAAGTGTCCCCGGGGACACTTTGCATGATCACGGAAAGGTTTTCAGCCCACCGCCAGCCCGTGCGCGTGGGTCATCGAGTTGACCGCCTTCGCCGCCCGGCGCCGGGCGTGCAGGATCGGCTCGGTGTACCCGCTGGGCTGCTGAGCGCCGAGGAAGATCAGGTCGCTCGCGGCCAGGAAGGCCTGACTTCCCTCCAGGTCGCCGGCCATCGGCCGGTACTGCGGGTCGCCCTCGTTCTGCCGGTCGACCACGGCCGCCATCCGGGCCAGGCTCTCGCGCACCTGCTCCGGCGAGATCACCTCGTGGCGCAGCCAGTTCGCCAGCAGCTGGCTCGAGATACGCAGGGTGGCGCGGTCTTCCATGAGCCCGACGTCGTGGATGTCGGGCACCTTGGAACAGCCGACTCCCTGATCGACCCAGCGCACCACATACCCCAGGATGGACTGACAGTTGTTGTCGACCTGCTCGGCCCGCACCTCTTCGTCCCACTCCTGGGGCGACCCGAGCGGAAGCTGCAGCAGATCCGTGACGCAGGTGCGTCGTCCTCTGCTCGACAGCTCTTCCTGCACGGCCCGGACATCCACCTCGTGATAGTGCAGGGCGTGCAGCGTGGCGGCGGTCGGCGAGGGCACCCAGGCCGTGGTGGCGCCGGCGCGGGGCTGACTCACCTTCTGCTGCAGCATGTCGGCCATCAGGTCGGGCATCGCCCACATGCCCTTGCCGATCTGGGCGCGCCCGGAGAACCCGGCGGCCAGGCCGATGTCGACGTTCTGGGTCTCGTACGAGGCCAGCCAGTGCTGCGAGCGCAGGTCTTCCTTGCGCACGATCGGGCCGGCCTCCATCGAGGTGTGGATCTCGTCGCCCGAGCGGTCCAGGAAGCCCGTGTTGATGAACACGATGCGGTCCTTCGCGGCGTCGATGCAGGCGGCGAGGTTCAGCGACGTGCGCCGTTCCTCATCCATCAGGCCCAGCTTGACGGTGTTGCGCGGCAGCCGTAGCAGTTCTTCGGTGCGCTCGAAAAGGCTTACCGCGAAGGCCACCTCGTCGGGCCCGTGCATCTTCGGCTTGACGATGTAGACCGAGTTGGTACGGCTGTTGGAGGCCGACTGCAGGCCGGGCAGGGCGGCGAGCGTGGTGATGACGGCGTCGAGGATGCCCTCGGGAACCTGCTGACCGTCGGCATCGAGCACCGCGTCGGTGGTCATCAGGTGCCCGACGTTGCGCACGAACATCAGCGCCCGTCCCGACACCGTGAGCTGCTCGCCGTGGTTGCGGGGCACGGCGTAGGCGCGGTCGCGGTTCAGGGTGCGCAGAGAGGTCTTTCCGCCCTTGCTCACCGGGGCGGTCAGGTCGCCCCGGCTCAGGCCGAGCCAGGTGCGGTAGTCACGCACCTTGTCCTCGACGTCGACCGCGGCGACCGAGTCCTCGAAGTCGACGATGGTGGTGACGGCCGACTCCAGCACGATGTCCTGAACGCCGGCGTCGTCGGTGCGACCGATCGGGCCCTGGCGGTCGATGACGATCTCGACGTGCAGCCCGTGATGCACCAGCAGCAGGCGGTCCGGCTCGACCGCGGTGCCGGTGTAACCGGCGAAGACGGCCGGATCGGACAAGGTTGTCTTGCCGGACGGCACGTGCACGACCAGCTCACCGCCGGAGACCGAGTAACCGCCCGCCTCGCTGTGGCTGCCCTCCACGAGAGGGGCGACCCGGTCGAGGAAGTCGCGGCCGAACGCGATCACCCGGGCGCCGCGGGCCGGGTCGTACCCCGCTGCGGTGCCGTCCTCCTCGTGGCTGATCGCGTCGGTGCCGTAGAGCGCGTCGTACAGCGAGCCCCAGCGGGCGTTCGCGGCGTTCAGCGCGTACCGGGCGTTCGAGACCGGCACCACCAGCTGGGGGCCGGCGATGCGGGCGATCTCCTCGTCCACGCCGGTCGTGCCGATCCGCACCGACTCCGGTTCCGGCACCAGGTAGCCGATCTCCCGCAGGAAGGCCTCGTACGCGGTGATGTCGAAGGGCCGACCGGCCCGTTCCCGGTGCCAGCCGTCGATCGCGGTCTGGAGGCGGTCGCGCTCGGCCAGCAGCTCACGGTTGCGGGGCGCCAGGTCGGCGATGAGCCGCTCGAGCCCGGCCCAGAACGCATCGGCCTGTACGCCGCTGGCCGCCAGGGCCTCGCCCTCGACGAACTCCTTCAAAAGGGTCGCGACCTGCAGCGACCCCAGGGAGGTGTACTCGGTCATGCATCCGCCTCACGTGCAGGGTTTTCTGGGCCGCACACCACTTTATGGCGTCATCCGGGGCTGTCGAGGGCTTGGGCCCGTCGCTCGTCCGGCCATCGGTCACCGGTTCACGGCCGGAAGTCCTGTGGGCCGGCCGGGTGATACCCGCATCACCTCGGGTCCTGCCCGTTCAGCCGCCCCTTCACCGGGCCGAACCCAGATCCGGCAGGACGAATCACGTCAGCACCACGTCAGCGACCGGTCAGCAGCAGATCAGTAGCGGATCAGAAGCAGGTAAGGGGACGCGTCAGGTGGGTTCCGGACGTCGTACTCCCGCTCTCCTGCTCGGGGCCCTCGTGACGCTCCTGCCGATGCTGACGGTCCTCGGGCCCGGGACCGCCGCCGCCTCGCCCTCCGTGAGCGGGCCGACGTCCTCAGGCACTGCCGAACGGGAGCCGACGGCCGCGGAACTGGCCGCACAGGCACAGAAGGTGACCGCCCTGCGGGACCAGGCCCGGGCCCGGGCCGGCAGCGTGCAGTCCGCGCGGCAGGCCGCGCAGGCCGCCGCGCTGCTCGCGAGCCAGGCCCTGGAGGCCTACACGACCGCGCGCCGGGCGCTGGAGACCGCGCAGGCCCAGGAGGACCGGCTCGACGACGAACTCGCGGTCGCCACCACACAGGCCCGGGCCGCCGGCGAGCGGGTCGGGTTCTGGGCCCGGCAGTCCTACCAGAGCGGCAGCGGCCTGAACGCGAGCCCGATCCTGAACACGCTGCTCGGCACCAATGGTGGCGGGCCCGAGGCGGACGGGTTCACCTCCACCCTTTACACCCTGCGGCGCATCGGTGAGAGCCGCTCGGCCGAGCTGGCCGCGGGACGCCGGACCCGGGTCCGGGCCGAGAAGGCGGCCGCCGACGCGGCGCGCGCCACCGGGACGGCCCTCGCGGCGGCCCGGACGGCCAACGAGGCGCGCACAGCCGCCGACAACGCCGTCGCCCGGCAGCGGCGGATCCTGGACGACGCGGAGGCCGCCCTCGGCTCGAGCCGGGGCCGGGTGCGCGCGGCGGAAAGGAAGGAACGGCAGTTGCGGGCGGCCCTGCAGGCGGATCGGTCACCGGACCCGTCGGCGAACATCGTCACCGGCGTCACCGGGTCGTGCACGGCCGAGGTCGCCGGCTACCCCAACGGCGAGATCCCGCTGACGGCGCTGTGCGCCCTGGCCACCGCCCCCGGGCACTATCTGCGGGCCGACGCCGCCTTTACGTTCGACCAGCTCAGCAACGCCTATGCCCAGCAGTTCGGCACGCCGATCTGCGTCACCGACTCCTACCGCGACTACGCGACCCAGGTCCGGCTCTACGCCACCAAGCCCCAGCTGGCGGCCCGGCCCGGCACCAGCAACCACGGCTGGGGCACCGCGACCGACCTGTGCGGCGGCATCCAGAGCTTCGGCACGCCGGAGCACGAGTGGCTGTTCGTCAACGCCCCGGTGTTCGGCTGGTTCCACCCGGCCTGGGCGCAGCCGGGCGGCTCCCGGCCGGAGCCGTGGCACTGGGAGTTCGGCGGATAGCGGCTGTTTGATCATCGTTCGCCCGGCCGGGGCACCGGTGCCGCCATGATGTGCCGGTGACCACTGATCCGGGCGTCAGCAACGCCGACGAGAGCCGCCGACAGCAGCGGGCCTGGTACGTCTACGACTGGGCCAATTCGGCGTTCCTCACCACCACGCTGACGGTGCTGCTGGGCCCCTACCTGACCGTGCTGGCCAAGCGGGACGCCTGCCCCGGGCAGGACACCGACCTGGCCTGTGACACCTCGCTGCACGTGCTCGGCGTTCCGGTCTCGCCCGGCTCGCTGTCGCTGTACACCGTGACCTTCGCGACCCTGTTCTCGGCGCTGCTGCTCCCCCTGGTGGGCGCGCTGGCCGACCGCTCGGGGCGCAAGCGCTCGATGCTGGCGTACTTCGCCTGGACCGGCTCGGCGGCCGGGGCCGCCATGGTCTTCCTCAGCGGCGACAACTGGCAGCTCGGGGTGGCACTGCAGCTGATCGCCACGCTGGCGTACGCCTGCTCGATCGTGGTCTACGACTCGCTGCTCATCGACGTGGCCGGCCCGGACGAGCGCGACCGGGTCTCCAGCCGGGGCTGGGCGATCGGCTACGTCGGCGGCACCCTGCTGCTGGTGGTCAACCTGGTCCTGGTCACCGCCCACGACGCGGTGGGCCTGTCCACCGAGGGCGCGGTGCGGCTCAACCTGCTGCTCGCCGGTCTGTGGTGGGGCCTGTTCACCATCGTCCCCTACCGCCGGCTGCGGGACCGGCCGCCGGTCGACCCGGTCGACCCGGTCTCCGCCGGCGCGGCCTCGGGCGCCCGGGCCGCGTTCCGCCAGCTCGGCGACACGTTGCGGCACCTGCGCGGCTACCCGCAGACGATGGCCTTCCTGATCGCCTACCTGGTGTTCAACGACGGTATCCAGACCATCATCTACGCCTCCGGCATCTACGCCCAGGAGCAGCTCGGCCTGAGCTCCGACCAGCTCATCCTGGCCATCCTGATCGTGCAGTTCGTGGCCGTGATCGGCGCCCTGTCGTTCGGCCGGATCGCGGCCCGGACCGGTGCCTACGCGACGGTGCGCGCCAGCCTGGTGGTGTGGTGCGGCGTCATCGGCATCGGCTACTTCCTGCCGCACGGTCAGTTCCTGCCGTTCGCCTTCCTCGCCGCCCTGATCGGCCTCACCCTGGGCGGCACCCAGGCGCTGTCGCGGTCGTTGTACAGCCACCTGATCCCGCGGGGTCGGGAGGCGGAGTACTTCAGCCTCTACGCGGCCTGCGAGCGCGGTACGAGCTGGCTCGGCACGCTGGCCTTCGGGCTCACCTTCCAGCTCACCCACTCCTACCGGTACGCCATCATCGTGCTCATCGCGTTCTTCGTGGTCGGCGGCCTGCTGCTCAACCGGGTGAACGTCGGGAAGGGCATCACGCAGGCCGGGAACCCGGTACCTGCAGTCATCTGACGTCACTCCCGGCAATATTGTCACTGCGTGCGATCGACCATTGACTACATGCTGAGATATTTCGCCCAGCCTCTATCTCAATGGAATAACGCTCTGTACGCTCAGGTTGACGAAATGAGTCGTCCGATGAGCGGATCACGACGACACATCACAGGAACATCTCGCCGGACCCCGGCGTTGTGCGAATGTGAGACTGGCCGTCAGTCGCGGAGGGAGCCGTCATGGGTGAGCGGAGCATGCGCGGGACGCGCCTTGGAGCCTCGAGCCTGGAGAGCGAGTCGGGAATTCAGCCGGCCGCCCGTCAGGACATCAAGTACCACTGCAAGAACGGGCACTCCATCGTTGTTCCGATGGCGATGGAAGCTGATGTGCCCCCGCTCTGGGAATGCCGCTGTGGCGAGTTCGCACTACGCGAAGACGCCGAGCTCCCGGAACCGAAGGCCACCAAGCCCGCTCGTACGCACTGGGACATGCTGATGGAACGTCGCACCACTGCCGAACTGGAGACCCTGCTCGAAGAGCGGCTGGCGCTACTGCGCTCCGGCCGGTTCAACGGACGTCGTTCGGCATAACGCGCGCGAAGCGCCACTACACGAGCAGAGCCCGGCATCTCCCCCGATGGGGAGGCCGGGCTTTCTCGCGTCCGGTCCCCCATGAAGGACGACGTCGAGCCCTTCGCTCGAAGGTCACGGCCCACAGGTGGCCGGCCGGGCCCGGGCAACCCCGCTCCAGAGCCCAGACGCACAGCCCCCACCCCTCGCACCTCGGTCCTCACCCCTGAAGCCCTCAGCCTGAGCCCTGAGCCCTGAGCCCTGAGCCCTGAGCCCTGAGCCCTGAGCCCACAGAACCTTGAGCCCCGGCCGTCCTTCCCTCTTACCCTTCTTCGTGGTCATGCAAAGTGTCCCCCACAGAATGGTCTGTGGGGGGACACTTTGCATGACCGCGAAGGGAGGAGGGGCCGCAGCCGAGGCGCGAACGTGTTCGAGCTCACGGTGGGGTCAGGGGCGCTCGTTGCCCTCGTCCACGACCTCGCCCTGGATCACGTCGTCGCGGCCGAATCCGGCGCCGAAGCGGCCCGCACCCGGAGCGCCGGCCGGTCCGGCTGCGCCCGCGGCGCCCGAACCGGGGACTCCGGGGCCGAACTGGACGCGGTTGACGTAGGCGCTGCGCATGCTGGCCTGGTCGGCCGCAGCCCGGCGGAAGTAGCGCTCCAGGGGCCGACGGGCCAGAGGCCGGGTGAACGGCAGCACCAGCAACAGCGCCGCCACGTCGGTGGCGAAGCCCGGGAAGGTGAACAGCATGCCCGCGAGGATGAGGATCGTCGCGTCGGCCAGGTCACGGCTCGGCGGCGTGCCCGAGCGTATCGACGACGTCAGCGCGCGCCAGGCCGCGACGCCCTGACGCCGCACGATGGTCGCGCCGACGACCGAGCCGAGTAGGAACAGCCCCCACACGGCCAGGCCACCGATCACGGTGCCGATCTCGATCGCGATGATCAGTTCCAGCAGCGGCAGCAACAGGGCCGCCGCCAGGAACCACCTCAGTCGGCCGCCGGGCCGCCGGCGTTGCTGGGGTCGTGCGCCTGCTTCTCCGGTTCCCCCGGCAGCCCGGGTGTACGACCCACCGCCCGGTTGGCCAGCCTGCTGACCTGGGCGCTCCGGTACCGGACGCCCCACCGTGTCACTTGCCACAACGCCTCCACCACGATCGCCTGGTCCATCTTGCTCGTACCGTGCTCTCGTTCAACGAACGTGATCGGTACTTCGTCCACGCGCAGACCCTGCCGAATTGCCCGCTTGGTCAGATCGACCTGGAAGCAGTACCCCTGCGAGTCCACGTCATGCAGGTCGAGCTTCTCCAGGGTGGTGCGGCGGAACGCGCGGAACCCGGCGGTCGAGTCCTTCACGTGCAGATTCAGGGCCAGTGCCACATAGGTGTTGGCGCCCTTGCTGAGCAGCTGGCGGCGGCGCGGCCAGTTCACCGAGCTGCCGCCGTTCACGTACCGGGAGCCGATCGCGAGGTCCGCGCCGGCCTCCACCCGGTCGAGCAGGTCGGGCAGCTGCTCCGGAGGGTGCGAGCCGTCCGCGTCCATCTCGACGAGCACGTCGTAGCCCTGCTCGAGGCCCCATTCGAAGCCGGCGATGTACGCCGCGCCCAGCCCCTGTTTCCCGGCCCGGTGCATCACGTGCACGTGGTCGTCGGCCGCGGCCAGCTGGTCGGCGAGCTCACCGGTGCCGTCCGGGCTGTTGTCGTCGGCGACGAGCACGTGAGCCTCGGGCTCGGCCGCGCGCAGGCGGCGGAGGATCAGAGGCAGGTTCTCGAGCTCGTTGTAGGTCGGGATGATCACCAGCACCCGGCCGGACCGGGCCTGCGAAGTCATGCGGGGAAGTTCGCCTCTCTCAGCTGGTCTTTTCACGACGGCTCAGCGCGGTGCCGAGCACCAGGCCGAGCGCGAGCGCGGTGAGGATCCACTCCGGCCACTCCCCCACCCGGGTCGCGATCGTCAGCTCGGTCCGCAGCGGGACCGTGGCCTCCAGAACGTCCTGGGTGTAGTGCCCGGAACGGGCCACCACCGTTCCGTCCGGGAGAATGATGCCACTGACTCCGACGGTGCTGATGTTGACCACCGTCCGCCCCGACTCGATGGCCCGCAACTGCGACTGCGCCAGCTGCTGCACGCTCTCGTCGGTGTAGCCGAACGTGGCGTTGTTGGTCTGCACCGCGAGCATCGTGGCGCCCGCCCTGACCGAGTCGCGCACCAGGCTGTCGTAGGCGACCTCGAAGCAGATCACGTCGCCGACCCGGACCTGGCCGTCCTGATCATCGTTGCCCATCCGCATCACCCCGACCGGGTTGTCGCGCAGCTTGTCGCCGGAGACGAAGTCTTTCGAGATCAGGTCGACCTTGCTGCTGAAGAGCCGGAAGAAGTCGCGGTAGGGCATGTACTCGCCGAACGGCGCCGGGTGCCGCTTCACGTAGGTGCTGTCGTCGCCGGTGCCCGCGCCCTGGCCGGGCCGCCAGACGATGCCGGTGTTGGACACGTAGTCGCCCGGGCCCTGCACGACGGCACCGATCAGGATCGGGACGCCGATGGCGTCGGTCGCGGCGCTGATCTCGGCCGCGGCGTCGGCGTTGATGTACGGGTCGATGTCGCTGGCGTTCTCCGGCCAGAGCACGACGTCGGGCTGCTCGGCCTCACCGGTGGCGACCTTCTGGGCCAGCTGCATGGTGGCGTTGACGTGGTTGTCGAGCACGGCCCGGCGCTGGGAGTTGAAGTCCAGCCCGGCCCGGGGCACGTTGCCCTGCACGGCGGCCACACGGGTGGTGCTGTCGTCGCCCGATCCGGCGGTGGGCAGGGGGATCAGCGTGCCGAAGCCCATCACGGCCAGAGCCAGCGCCACGCCCAGGGCGGGCAGGGCCAGCTGCCGCAGGGCGCGCGAGCGCAGCCCGGGCAGCACCAGGAGGGCCTTCACCACCGCCCAGGCCAGCAGGGTGCCCGCGACCGCGACGGCGAAGGAGACCAGCGGGGCTCCGCCGATCGAGGCCAGGGGGGCGGTCGGCGCCTGCGACTGGGAGAACGCCAGGCGCCCCCAGGGAAAGCCACCGAACGGCCAGCGGCCCCGTACGGCCTCCTGCGCCACCCACAGCCCACCCGAGGCCAGGAGCAGGACGGGCAGGCCGCCACGGGCCCGCCAGGCGCGCGGCAGCAGGGCTCCCATCGCCGCTACGTACAGTGCCTCGGTGATGCTGAGGGCGACCCACGGCAGGGCGCCGACGTAGATGCCGATCCACGGGATCAGGCGCAGGAAGAAGACCAGGCCGAAGACGAAGCCGAGCAGGGCGCCGAACCGGCCGCTGACGCCGCGGGTGGCGAGGGCCAGGCCGGCCACGCCCACGGGGGCCAGCGGCCAGATGCCGATGCCCGGGAACGCCAGGTGGAGCACGTAGCCGCTGACACCCGCGAGCAGGAGGCGGGCCCAGGCCAGACGGCCGGACGAGGTGCGCAGGGAGGAGACCAGGGCGGGACCCGCCTGCCGGAGCCGGGTGAGCGGGCCGCGCCGGGACCTGGTCTGGGGTTTCACCGGATGAGCGATATCGGCCTGGCCGGCCTCGCGGCCCAGATTGCTGCCGACGCCGGGCTCGACCACGGCCGAATCGCTCATCCCGCAAGAGTACGGGAGCCCACCGGAGCATCGAACGGGCGCTGGCCAGGGTCAGGGCCGTCTGGCGTGACGGCCAACCCCGGACCAGCAGTCCCGAACCACGTGGAACCGACGCGGCTGCCTGACCGGCAGGTGCCCGGCCGGGTCCGCGCCGCCCTTCGGACCGCCATTGCCCGCACTGGATGTACGGACAACACCGTTGTCTACTGAGCGGCGCCGGACTCGGCCGACGTCCCTGGCAATCGCTGTGATCGTAGCGATCGCGCCGTCGAGGCTAGTGAACCAGGGCTCCGTCATCAATTCGACGCGCTGACCTGCGACGATTCTCTATATCCGCAGGTCAGCGCGTTAAATCTGAGGCCAGAGAGGTAGTCGGCCAAACAGGCCGTTTCTCAGCGTGACGGCGTGTCGACCTGGAGTAATGAATCGGGTGGGTTTTCGGCGTCACATCGTTATCGGCGCACCGCCATCGTCCGTCCGGGCCGGGTCACCACCACCGTTCCCGGTGCAGGAAGCGACGCGAAAACCCGGATGCGACCCGAGCCGCCCCGTCGGGTGTCCGGCCAACGCGGGCCCGCGGCATTCGGGCGGCCGTGGCGATCACCACATCCCGGTCGGCCCGAGCGCCGGAAAAAGCTGGCACCCTGTGTAACTTTTGCCCCACTTCAACCCGATCGGGGCGCTGGGGCGCCACTTTCATCCGATGAAGGAGCGACAGTCTGACCATCAGTGCCCGCCGGCTGAACAAGGAGTTCAACGGCGTCCACGCGGTGCGCAACCTGTCGTTCGAGGTACGCCCCGGTGTCGTCACCGGCTTCCTCGGCCCCAACGGGGCCGGTAAGTCCACCACCATGCGCCTCATGCTGCGACTGGTTCGCGGCAGTGGGTCCACTACGTTCGGCGGTCGCCAGATACATCAGCTGAGGCATCCCTCCCGCACGGTCGGAGCCATGCTCGACCCGACGGCACACCATCCCGGCCGCACCGCCTGGGCCCACATCCACATGCTGGCCGCGGCGGCCGGTGCGAGCAATCGCCGGGTCGACGAGGTGATCGATCTGGTGGGGCTCAGCGATGTCGCCCGGCAGCGCAGCGGCGAGTTCTCCCTGGGCATGCAACAGCGCCTGGCCCTGGCCGCGGCCCTGGTCGGCGACCCGGAGTACCTCATTCTCGACGAGCCGGCGAACGGCCTCGACCCCCAGGGCATCCGCTGGTTGCGCGACTTCCTCACCTCGCTCACGGCGCAGGGCCGAACGGTGCTGTTGTCGTCGCACCAACTCGCCGAGATGGCACAGACCGCAGACGAAGTCATCGTGCTCGGCCGAGGCCAGATCATCACTCAGGGTCGGCTGGGCGACTTCGTCGAGAGGTTCACACACCGCTACGTGGTGATGCGCTCACCTCACCTCCAGCACCTGGCCGAATGCCTCCGGGCCAACCACATCGGCCCGGTCGAGCCGCACGGGCCCGACGGGCTGGTCGTCACCGGGAGAGCCGGCCTGGAAGAACTCGGCGAACTCGCAGCTCACTACGGCATCACCCTGCACGAACTCTCGTCCCACACCTCCTCGCTGGAGGACGCGTTCCTCGAGGCCACCGCGGCCGACTCCGTCTTCACCGCCGGGGCAGGACGTTCCCACCCCGAGATTCCATAACTGACGAACGATCGACGAGGGACGAGCAGCGAACGTGGGCAACACCGTACGGATGGAGGCGCGGCGGATATTCAGTCTGCCGCCGCTGCGGATCCTCGTTCCCCTCGCCGTCCTGGCCGGCACAGTCGCGGCCCTCTTCGTCATCGCGACCGAGTCCTCGGGAGATCTGGAGACCGGGGCCGCGACGGCGGCCCTCACCGGAGCCGGCTCCGCGTCGCTGCTCCCGTTCGTCGGCCTACCGGTCATGCTGATCGGGGTCGTCTCCGTTCTCGAGGAAACCCGCTACCACCTGGCCACGGTCCTTCTCCTCGTGGAGCCCCGGCGGGGACGCCTGGCCCTGGCCCGCCTGGTCGTCCTGGCCGCTCTCAGCACCGCGGTCGGCCTCACCCAGACGGCACTGGCCTTCGGGGCGGCGCTCGCCCTGGGCCGTCCCGTCCCGGTCGGCCTGATCCCCTCCGTCCTCACCCATCACCTCCTCGCCCTGATCCTGCTCTGCTGGGCGGGTGCCGCTCTGGGCTGGCTCACGAGTACCGCCGCCATCCCCGCCGGTCTGCTCCTGCTCGACTCCCTGCTGGTGGAGCCCCTGTTCGCCCTGGCGGCGGCCACGTACTCGCCGGGCGCGGAGTCGCTCTCGGGGTTCCTGCTCTTCTCGGCCGCCCGCGACGCGACCAGCGGTGATCCTGGCGGCCTCGTGGTGGCCACCGCCTACACCCTGGCGCTGCTCACCGCAGCGGCCGCCCGGATCGGTACCCGCGACTACTGAGGCGGGCCCGGGCCCGGCGGGCCCTCAGGGCACCACCACCGTCCCCCGGGCCCGGATCGCCACGATCGGTTCCGGCAGCACCTGTGACGCGGAGATCCCCAGATCGGGACGAAGGCGGCACAGGACGACGGCGGTGAAGTCGATCTCCCGGGAGCGCCGGCCGACCCGGGTCACCGTGCCCGTGGTCTGCAACACATCCCCGGCCCGGATCGGCCCGAGGAACTGGATGTCCGCGTACGAGGCGAACAGGCCCTCGTCCCCGTCGGTGCGGATGCAGATCTCGGTGGCCACATCGCCGAAGCAGGCCAGGCCGAACGCGCCGTCCACCAGGTCACCGGCGTAGTGGGCGTGGGCCGCCGAGACGTATCGCTGGTGGACGACCACCAGACCCAGTCGCGGATCGGCACCTTCGCGGTCGTCCCCCACCGGGCCACCCCGAAGACGGGCGTTCCCCGCCCGCGTGCGCACCTCGTCCTCAATGCGCTCACTGTCGGTCATGCTTCGCCCCTCTCGCCGGCACCAGCGCATGGGCCAGGTACGACGCCACCTCGCCCGGGGTGGTGCCCCGCCCGAAGATCCGGTCGACCCCCAGGGCCGTGGCCGCACCCTCGTCGAAACGCGGCCCACCGGCCACCAGCAACGGCCGGCGCCCGGCCGGGTAGGCCTCGGAGAAGGCCGCGGCCACCTCCCGGGTGGTGGTCAGGTGCGCATCCTTCTGCGTGACCACCTGGGAGATCAGCACAGCGTCGGCCCGCTCGGCCCGGGCCCGTTCCACCAGCTGCGGCACGGCCACCTGGGCGCCGAGATTCACCACCCGCATCTCGCGGTAGTACTCCAGGCCTTTCTCCCCGGCGAAGCCCTTGATGTTCAGGATCGCGTCGATGCCCACCGTGTGGGCGTCCGTGCCGACGCAGGCCCCCAGCACCACCAGCTTGCGGCGCAGACCCTGGCGGATGCCCGCGTTCACGTCTTTCGGTGTCAGCAAGGGGTAATCGCGTTCGGTCACGGTGACCGCGGAGAGATCGACCAGGTGCCGCACCGGGCCGTAGACCACGAAGAAGGTGTGCTCCGGCCCCAGCGCCTTGGAGTGCACCACCATCGCCGGCTCGATCCCCATCGAGCCCGCCAGCTGGGCCGCGGCCCCCTCGGCCAGCTTCCCGGCGGCCACCGGCAGGGTGAACGACACCTGCACCATCCCGTCACCGGTGGTGTCGCCGTAGGGCCGCACCAGGCGCTCGTCCCCCGCGCTCACTGATCTGCCTCCAACGCCTCGATGGCCGGATTGAGATACCCTTCGGCCCTTTTCACCACACCGTCCAGACCCCGCCCGCCGTCGGCCGGCCGTTTCATCCCGGCGAACGTGCCGTGACCGATCGCCGTGAGCAGCCCCTCGTCCACCATCGACTCCAGCAGCCCGACCGCCTCACCCAGCACCTCGCGGGCCCGGGTCGCGATGAAACCGTCCGGCGGGGGCCGGAAATCCTCAGTCAGTCCGGAACACGCGTCGAGCACGTAGCGCACGTTGTCGAGCGCCAGGTCGCGGTCGCTCAGCCAGGGCGTCACCACCGCCTCGGTCATCATCCCGACCAGCAGAATGCCTTGCCCCGTGAGCACTCCCGCGAGATTGAAGAAACCGTCGAGCAGGTAGCCGCGAAACACGTCGCCGGTCATGTGCCGGGTCGGGGGCATCCACTTCAGCGGGGCCGCCGGGAACAACGTGCGGGCCAGCAGGGCATGCGCCAGTTCCAGCCGGAACGACTGCGGCACAGCGGGATCGATCTCGAACGCGTGCCCCAGACCGATCAGCTCGTCGGGCAGGCCGGCCTCTTTCGCGAAGAACTCGTTGAGCAGCTGCGACACCGTCACGGTGTGCGCCGCCTCGACCGCATCGGCCGTGGTCAGATAGTTGTCTTCCCCGGTGTTGATGACAATGCCCGCCCGGGCGTGGATCTGACGGCTGAACCGCTGGTCGACGAACGTGCGCACCGGGTTGATGTCGCGAAAGAGGATGCCGTACATCGAGTCGTTGAGCATCATGTCGAGCCGCTCCAGGCCCGCGAGCGCCGCGATCTCCGGCATGCACAGGCCGGACGCGTAGTTCGTCAGCCGCACGTACCGGCCCAGCTCACGGCTCACCTCGTCGAGCGCGGCGCGCATCAGCCGAAAGTTCTCGCCGGTGGCGTAGGTTCCGGCGTACCCCTCGCGGGTCGCCCCCTCGGGCACGTAGTCGAGCAGGCTCTGCCCGGTCGAGCGGATCACCGCGATCACATCGGCCCCGGCCCGCGCGGCGGCGCAGGCCTGCGGGATGTCCTCGTAGATGTCGCCCGTGGCCACGATCAGGTAGATCCACGGTCGGCGGGGCGCGTCACCGTGGCGCCGGATCATGCGCTCGCGCTGTTTCCGGCTGGCGTCGATGCGTTTGATCCCGGTGCCGACGGCCTTGCGGGCCGCCGACCGGGCCCGCACCAGGTCACGACCGGCGGGGATCCGGAACCCGCCCCCACCGGTGGACGCCTTCTGCGCCAGGGTGAGGAGGTCGGGCGCCTGCCCGCGCACGAGCGCGTCCCAGACCGGAAGAGCCACACCGTGTTCCAGCCCGACCTCGCTGCGGACCGCGTCGACCAGCCGGTTCACCCAGGGCACGCGCTCGCTGTCGGCGCCCTCCAGGCCGGCCAGGCGCACCGTGGCCCGCTCGACGGAGACCGTGGTGTGGGTGGTGGCGAGCTGCACGATCGGGCGCCCGGCTCTGCGGGCCAGGGTCCGGGCCCGGCGGACCTGGGCAGGATCCAGGCGAATCAGCGCACTCTGGCTCGTTTCCACGGAAGAATCATCGCATCGAGGGTCCTTTTCAGGAAGACTTACAGCCGTTCCGATGAGGCTCGGGTCCCTCGCACGCATTCAGCGTCATCGGCGGGTGAGCACCAGCTCCGGCACCGGGTCACCGCCGTAGAGTTCCTCGGCCAGCACGGCCAGCGTGACCGGTTCGGCCGATGCGTTCGCCACCCGGATGCCCGGTGACGTCCAGGCGGTGAACTCGGCCCGGTCGCCCTCACCCAGCCGGACGGTCGCCGGCCCCGGGCGGCGGGCGGCCCGGCGCCCGCCCAGGGTGTGCGCCTCGATCGCGGTGCGCAGGTCGAGGCGCTGGGCCCGGTTGTGGTGGCGCAGTGCCGCCCGCACGCCCTCCCAGGGCGCGAACGGCGTCACCGGGCTGTCCGATCCGAAGGCCAGGTCGACACCGGCCCGCAGCATCGACAGGAACGGGTTCAGGGCCAGGGCCCGGTCGATGCCCAGACGTTTCGCGTACATCTGGCCGTACCCGCCCCAGAACGCGTCGAAGGCCGGCTGCACGCTGGCGATCACCTCGAGGTCGGCCAGGGTCCGGATGTCGTGCGCGCCGATGCCCTCGACGTGCTCGAGACGGTGCCCCGCCGCGGCGATCGCATCGTCCCCCAACTGCTCCGCCGCCTGCCGCAGCCCCTGCACCAGCTCGGCGACCGCCTGGTCGCCGATGACGTGGAAGCCGCCCTGCACACCGGCTCGGGTGCAGGCCACGAGATGGTCGCGGACCTGGTCGGCGGTGGCGTAGAGATATCCGCGGTGATCGTGCGCGTCCTCGTAATCGGCGAGCAGCCCGGCCGTGCGGGACCCGAACGCGCCATCCATCATCAGGTCGCCCGCCAGCCCGGCCAGCCGGCCGCCGAACCGGGCCAGCACCTCACGGGCCTCCTGCTCGGTCGCGACCAGTTCACCGCGGTAGGCGACGATGTCCGCCGTTCCCGGTTCCGCCAGATCCAGCAGGGCCAGAAGGTCCTCGTCCGGGGCGATGTGCGGGGCCGACATCTCGTGCAGCTCGACGATCCCCCGGTCCGCCGCGTGCCGCAGGGCGAGCAGCTGCAGCTCCCGCCGCTCGGGGGCGGGGATCGCGAACCGGGTCGTGTGCCGCGCGGCGTGGTGGGCGTCGCGCTCGATCCGGCCACCTTCCTGCCAGCCCTCGAGCCCTCGCAGTCCGGCCTGGTCGGCCAGGGCGCCGGAGACAACGGCCGAGTGCACGTCCACCCGGGACAGGTACACCACCGCCCCACCACTGGCGTTGTCGAGCTCCTGCGCCGTCGGCGGCCGCCCCTCGGCCAGGTTCAGCTCGTCCCAGCCGTGTCCCAGCACCTGCCGCCCGGGCCGACGGCGGGCCAGATCGGCCACCCGGTCGAGAATCTCGGTGACCGAGCGGGCACCCGAGCAGTCCACCCCGGCGAGCAACAGGCCGGTGTCGGTGACGTGCACGTGCGCGTCCACGAAACCCGGCAGCAGCAGGGCCCCGTTCAGGTCGACCACCTCGTCGGCCCCGTCGGCCCCGTCCGCCGCCGCGCCCTCGGGCGTGATCCGGGCGATGACACCGTCGCGCACCAGCACCTCCCACCGGCGCGGCAACTCGTCGAGGAGGCCGGGGGGCTCCGGCAACTGGGCGCGTCGGTAGAGGGTCGAACTCACGGGGTCAGTGTGGCGTATGCGACGGTCGGGCGGTCACCCTCACGGCCTACGAGGATGACCGCCCGGCCCGGGTCAGCTCACCGCGACATCGAAGATGTGCATGATGCCCTTGTCGGTGCTCTCCGGCAGCGTCACCGACGCGACCGTCCGGGCGGGATCGAGAGCGACCGGCGCGGAGGCGAAGACGCGGAACGTGCCGGTGCCCGCCGTGCCGTTGACGTTGCTGCGGCCGGTCAGGGTGACCGCCGCTCGCTCCCCCGCCGCCGGGCTCGCGGCCCAGTCGCTGAGGGAGAACGGGACGTCCTGGGTCGTGCCGTCCGTGTAGGTCACCACGGCCGTGCCCTTCGCCGGGCCGTTGGTGGACAGGCCGAGGAACGACAGCGCGCCCTGTCCGGTCACGGCGATCTTCTGGCCGTGCGGAATCCAGTTGTCCGGTTCCCCCGGTCCCGAGGCGGGCCAGGTGAAGTCGCCCACCGCGGACCCCGGCGTGACACCCGCCGCGGCCAGCGAGTCACGCGACAGGGACCAGTCGCTGAGGTCGATCGAGCCGAGGTTGCCCTGGCCGTCCGGGGTGGTGCCCACGCTGTTGGGGGCGTTCGATCCCTCGGTGTAGGAGGGGGGAACATCGGAGGCACCAGTGCCCCAGGTACCCGCGGTCGCCGTCATGGTGAAGTCGAGGGTTCCCCCGGCCTGGGCGAAAGAGCTGTCCAGCCAGGACTTCGACCGGGCCTTGCCGTTGACCTCCAGGCCGTTGACGTACGTGGCCCCCCGGGCCACGCCGGAGGCGTTGATCTTGATCTTCCGGGAGACACCGACCGGGTCGATGACGATCCGGTCGAACATCGGCGCGCTGACCACCAGGTCACCGGTGCCGTAGATGGCCGGGTACAGGCCGATGTTCGCCCAGACGTACCAGGCACTCAGCGCACCCTGGTCGTCATTGCCGGGCAGTCCGCTCGGCGTGGTGTCGTACATCTGCTCGACAGCCCGGTAGAGGACATCCGTGGTCTTCGAGGGTGCCTGCAGCCAGTTGTAGACCCAGGGTGTTCCGAAAGCCGGCTGGTTGGAGAGGTAGTTACCGGTCTGGGTGTAGGCCCCGGCCGCCCTCGGCGTCCACCGTCCCGAGCGCCTCCTTCCACGCCTTCTTCGCGTCTGCCCGCACGTCGTTGAAACCGTCGTCCCCGACCTCGGTCTCACTGTTGAGAGCCGCGTTCTCGACACTCACGTAACTGAACCCGGTCGTGGCGACGACCTTGGCGCCCTGCGCAAAGGTCAGCCAGGCGCCGGTGTCGTGCCGGTAGTCGACCCCCACGTCCTCACTACTCTTCACCGCGTGCGTGGAACCGGCCGTCATCGTGTCGTCGGTCCAGGTGCCGTACGCGGCGAAGTCGTGGTCGTACGTGGTGGAGAAGTACGCCTTGTAGTAGTTGCCGTTGTCGCAGACGTCGACGCCGTACATCCAGCCCGAGACCGTGCGGGTCGCCGGGTCGATCGTCACCTCACTGCCGAAGGTGCGGTTGTTCGGGCCGGAGACGTCGAGAATGAGGGACGAGCTACCGCTCTTGGGGAAGTCGTAGCGACTCACGGCGGTGCGGGTGGAGGAGGTCATCTCCGCCTCCACCCCGTTGTCGAGCTTCACGCCGTAGTAGCCGGGCTGGGAGGTCTCGTTGTCGTGGCGGAACGGCAGGTAGTAGTCCTTGATGTTGCTCGCGGGGCTCTTCGGTAGCACGCCCCCGGTCAGCTCGCCCGCGTACGGGATCGTCGGGAACTCGTACCCACCGAACCGGCCCGTGCACCCCGTCCCCTCGTACCGGGTGAGACCGAAACCCCGGATCAGCGAGGCGGTGTACTCGTACCCGCCCTTCTGGCTGACGTTGGGGTTGCTCTCCCCCCAGGTCGTCGGGCTGGGCTGCACCATGCCGAACGGCACGCTCGCGCCCGGGTAGATGTTGCCGTAGGCGTCGTTGCTCTTGTTCTGCGACGTGTCCAGCTCGGTGCCGATGAACTGGTTCACCGCGTCGAAGGCCGAGATCTCGGCGGCGTGAGCGGTGGTCGGTGCCAGAGGCGCCAGCAGACCGACAGGGGTCAGGCAGACGGCGAGTGCGACGGCGGGGAGCCGGACGTGCCAGGAACTCCACGAAGACGTGCGATTCCTTACATATAAGGACAGATGTGGCGGCGTTACTGTTTCCCCCACGAACCGTCCTGACATGGCGATCACCCGACCGGGCGGGGTACTGAAGATCAATTTCCGGTGCGACGGTGGGTGGTCTTTCGCGGATAGGCTGGTTGTCGACCGACCCTTGAGATCAGGGCAGTGGCGCGCTGATCCGGATTCGCCGATCTGAGCGGAGTCTTCTGGTGATCGAAACCGGGCGCGCCGAGCGCAGTCTCAACGTCACCCGGCGGGCCTCGGGCGCGCTGCTGGGAGAGACGTCCGAAGCCCTGCAAGAGGCTGCGGGTAATCTGCTGGACAAGGCCGTCGCGCGGCTGCAAGAGGGCGACGAAGTCCGGGCCCGCGCCCTCGTGGAACGGGCACTGCACCTGCCCTACGACGAGTTCGAGAAGATCCGGCCGGCCGTCTGGTGGCTCGAGCTGGAGGTGTCGACGCAGTTCAGCGACGAGGTCGAGCTCGCCGCCGAGGGAGATTCGGGCTGGCTCGCGCGGGCCGAGCTCCTGCTGTCCGAGGCCTCCGAGCCGATGGTGGCGGCGGTTGTCCGGGCCGCCCTGAACGACATCGGCTCGGAATTCCGCCTGCCCCAGCGCGAGTCCCGGTGGCTGAACCGGCTGATCGCCGGTGAGCCCTTCGGCCGGGAGCCGCTCAGCGAGATCGACGACATCGATGAACTCACCGTGGCCGTGCTCGGGGTGCTGCGGATGCTCAACCGGCAGGCCGAGCTCTTCGCCGAGGGCTGAGTGCTACCGGGCAGCCTTCGTCATCGCCTGCACCACCCGCGAAACACTGCTGGACACACCCCATTTCTCCGCGAACGCCAGGAGTGCGTCGTGGTCGGGCGGGGTGTCGGGCAGGGCGTCGTCCAGACCCGGGATCGGTGCGTCGGGGGCGACCGTGACCACGGCCGGGGCGGCGTCGAGATAGGCGGAGGCCTCGACGATCTTCTTGCGCTGGCCGGGTGAGAGGTCCGACGCCGGATCGGCCGCGGCCGCACGCAACGCGCTCAGGGTGCCGAACCGGTTGAGCATGCTCGCGGCGGTCTTCTCCCCGATGCCGGCGACGCCGGGCAGACCGTCGCTCGGGTCTCCGCGCAGCGTGGCCATCTCGGCGTACATCTGCCCGGTACCGACCCCGTACTTACCCGAAAGCCATTCCTGATCGACGATCTCGAGCCGCCGCACACCCCTGCCGACGTAGAGCACCCGCACTCGGGCCGCGTCGTTAGCCAACTGGAACAGATCGCGGTCGCCGGTCACCACGTCCACCAGACCCTGGCCCCCGGCGACCTGCCGGGCCGTGAGGGTGCCGATCACGTCGTCCGCCTCGTACCCGGCGGCACCGGCCCGGCAGATGCCGAGCAGTGACAGCGCCTCGATGATCAGCGGCACCTGGGGCGTGAGCAGGTCGGGCACCTCTTCCTCGTTGGTGCGCGGATTCGCCACCCGGTGCGCCTTGTACGAGGGGATCGCCTCGACCCGGAACGCCGGGCGCCAGTCCTCGTCCCAGCAGGCCACCAGGCGGCGCGGCCCCCGCATCGTGACCAGGTAGGCCACCGAGTCCAGGAACCCCCGCACCGCATTCACGACCGTGCCGTCGGGAGCGGTGAACGTGTCGGGCACGCCGTGGAACGACCGGAAGTAGAGCGACGCGGCGTCGAGCAGCATCAGCTCGGGGCGGGGGTCGGGAAAGGTGACGGGCACGGGAACGATCCTGCCAGGTCCAGGTAGGTCCCGGCTGGTCCAGGCAGGTCCGGCCGGGCAACCGCGCACGCAACTGGTACATCGGAGTGACGCTCTGCGACGTGGTGACATCGCAGAGCAAACGCTGTGCCACCTGTAACTTCCGGCCTGTAACGTTCGCCGGATGGAGGAGATCGACCGACAGATTTTACGGCTGCTTTCCCAGGACGGCCGGATGAGTTTCACTGATCTGGGCCGCGCGACGGGTTTGTCCACATCTGCGGTACACCAGCGGGTCCGGCGCCTTGAACAGCGTGGCATCATCCGGGGCTATACGGCGGTGGTGCAGTCCGAATCGGTGGACCTTCCGCTCACCGCGTTCGTCTCGGTGACTCCGCTCGACCACGCGGCGCCCGACGACGTTCCCGAGCGGCTCGTGCCGATCAGCGAGATCGAGGCCTGTTACTCGGTGGCCGGCGACGAGAACTACTTGCTCAAGGTGCGGGTGGCCACGCCGGCCGCCCTGGAGGGCCTGCTCGCCCGGATCCGCGCGGTGGCCGCTGTGCGCACCCGGACGACGATCGTGCTGTCCACCCCCTACGAGGCGCGGCCCCTCTCCATCTGATCGCCCCACCACCTCTGGCCGGCGGTGGGCAGGGTGTCGATCGGGTCGTAGTAGACGTAGTCGCCGGTGCCCGGGTCGTCGCAGGTCTCGATGGACGTGCGGTAGTTCTTCGTCCAGGTGCTGATACCGCGCACCGGGTCGTAGCTCTCGGCCTGGTGCACCCAGCGCTTACCGACGAACGGAACGTCACAGACGATGCGGGGCGTGGCGAAACCGGGTAGATAGCCCATGATCGCGTGCTGGAGTTCCTGGGCCCGGGACAGTGGCAGCCGCCAGTGTTCCGAGGCCGGGATCATGTCGCACATGTAGAAGTAGTACGGCGTGATCATGGCCTCGTCGAGCAGGGCGAAGCTGAGGTCGAGCAACTGCCCGGGTGCGTCGTTCACCCCGCGCAGCAGGACCCCCTGATTGCGGACGTCCCGCACGCCGGCCTCCAGCAGGGCCTTCGCCGCCGCAGCGACCGCCGGGGTCAGCGAGTTCACCGTGTTCACGTGCGTGTGGACCGCCAGGCTCACCCCCTGCCGCCGGGCCCGGACCGCCACCCGATGCATCCCCTCCAGCACGTCGGGCTGCAGCCAGTGCTGGGGCAGTCCCATCAGTGCCTTGGTGGCCAGCCGGATGTCGCGGATCGACTCGATCTGGAGCAGCTGGTCCAGGAACGACTCCAATTGCCGCCACGGAACGTTCGCGACGTCTCCCCCGGAGACCACGACGTCCCTGATCTGTGGGTGCCCCCGCAGGTAGTCGATCATGGCCGCGTACCGGTCGACCGGCTTGCCGGCCAGCTTCAGCTTCGTCACGGACGGGGTGGACGTGCCGACGAGGTCCATCCGGGTGCAGTGCCCGCAGTACTGCGGGCAGGTGGGGACGAGCTCGGCCAGCACCTTCGTCGGGTAACGGTGGGTGAGCCCCTCAGCCACCCACATGTCGTGCTCGTGCAGCGAATCCCGGCTCGCCCGGGGGTGGCTCGGCCAGTGGGCCAGGCGGTCACTGGCCACCGGGAGCATGTAGCGGCGCACCGGGTCGGTGAACATGGAGGACGACGTGGTCACGTCGGTCAGCATGGTGTTCAGCATCTGGGGCGGGAGCAGCATCGACATCGTGGCGTGGTCCTGCTGATCCTGGGCCAGGTCGGCGTAGAACTCCTCCGGCACCAGATCACCCAGCACCTCGTGCAGCTGCTTGACCGACTTCACGCAGTGCGAACGTTGCCACTGGGCGCTCGAGAACTCCTGCGCCGACACCGTGCGCCACCCCGGAAACCGCGTCCAGTCGGGCTCGACCAGTTCACGGCGCCGGTACTCGTAAGGCTGCACCGTTCGGCCGGCCGAAGATTTTGACGCCATGAGTTCCGCCACGCCTTGAGAATAAGCAAGAATTTCCTCTCTGAGGAGAGTTCTACGGGAGGATTTTCAGCATGCCGATGTTCGCAGCAGGGCCGCACTCGCCACTGGGACTGCACCGCGTGCTCACCCCGGAGGGAGTTCTGCCACAGGCCGCATGGCGACTCGACCCCTCCGGGCCACTCGCCCCGGACGAGGTCCACATCGACGTCGAGCGGCTGAATCTCGACGCGGCCAGCTTCCGGCAGCTCCTGGAGGAGCACGGCGACGGCGCCGCGGTGCGTGAGGCCGTGCGCTCGATCGTCGGCGAGCGCGGGAAGATGCACAATCCGGTCACCGGCTCGGGCGGCATGCTGATCGGGACGGTGGCACAGGTGGGCCCGGACTCGCCCCTGGGTCTCGTCGTGGGTCAGAAGGTCGCGACGCTGGTGTCGCTGACCTGCACACCGCTGGTGCTGGACGATCTGGATGCCTGGGACGGACTCTCGGAGCAGGTGCCGTGCTCGGGCCGGGCGATCCTGTTCGGCCGCTCGATCGCCGCGGTGCTGCCCGATGACCTGCCCGCCGCGCAGGCCCTGGCGGTCTTCGACGTGTGCGGGGCACCGTCGCTGACGGCCCGGGTGGTGGCTTCAACGGCCGGGCCGGGGATGACGATCGGGTACCCGTCACGGGAGAGCGGCGGCTCCCGTGCCCTCCCGAAAACGAGCGTGGTGTGCGTGATCGGGGCGGCCGGCAAGAGTGGCAGCCTGTCCCTGGCCGCGGCCCGGTCGGCCGGGGCCACTCACCGGATCGGCGTGGTGCGGTCGGTCGAGGAACGCGAAACCCTGCTCGCCGCAAACCGTCTCGATGCCCAGCCGCTGGCCACCGCGGTGGTGGTGGCCGACGCCCGCAATCCGGTTCAGGTGGCCGAGAAGGTTCGCGCCGCAGGCGGTCCGGCCGATGTCACGGTGGTCTGCGTCGATGTTCCGGGCTGCGAGCACGGCGCGGTGCTGGCCACGGCCGAGCGGGGCACGATCATCTTCTTCTCGATGGCCACCTCGTTCAGCGCGGCGGCGCTCGGGGCCGAGGCGCTGGCCGCCGACATCACGATGCTCGTCGGGAACGGCTACTCGGCCGGGCACGCCGAGCTGGCACTCACGGAGTTTCGCGGATCGCCGGGGGTGCGCTCACTGTTCGCGGGGCGGCTGTGAGGGCGGCTGCCCCGGGTTTCCGGACGGGCCGAACGAGGGGGGCGGCGGCTGGTACGACGCCTGGATCGGATACTGCTGGTGCTGCTGAGGCGGGTACGGCTGGCCCTGCGGGTTCTGGGGATGCTGCGGGTTCTGGGGATGCTGCGGGTACGGCGGCGGAAACTGCTGGAACTGCTGGTTGATCGCCGGCTGGGGCTGAACGAAGGCCCACACCAGCGCGCCCACCCAGCCGATCATGGTCCAGCCGAGCAGGAAGTTCAGAACGCCGATGGCCATGATCTGCGGGTGTTTGCGCAGGACCGCGACGATGAGCGGAACGAAGTAGAGCACGAAGCCCACCCCGAAGAAGAGCAGCAGGAGAATCCCGCCGACCGCTCCCGCACCAGAACTGTCCGACTCCATGATGTACCGCTTCCCCCCGGCCAGATCCGGCGCAACCCCCGGACATGATCACCATCGTGCCCGGGCCGGACCGGCCGGGCGGTGCACTTGACCCGCCCGGCCGATAAGTCCGCAGTTAGCCCTTTCAGGCGTGTATCAGGATCACATCAGGCCCGCATCGGACCGGAAGCCACGACGCCCCGGCTGATCGCCTCCACCGCCGCCCGGGCCGTGCGCACCAGCGCGGGATCGTCACTGGCCTGGGCGATCTGGCCGAGCAGGTCGATCACCTGCTTGCACCACCGCACGAAGTCACCCGCGGCCAGATCGGCGTCACGCAGCACCGCCTGCAGCGGCTGGCCGCCCGCCCAGCGGTGGATGGCCCACGCCAGCCCCAGGTCGGGCTCGGGCGTGACATCGAGCTTGTGCGCGCGCTCCTCGTCGTCGAGCACCGACCAGATGCGGGTCATGGTGTCCAGCGCCAGCGTCGGCCCGCCCTGGGGAATCCTCGGGCTGAGCCCTTTCTCGTCACGACGGGACTGGTAGACGGCGGCACTGACCACGGCCGCCAGACCGGGCATGTCGAGATCTTTCCAGACGCCCTTGCGCAGGCACTCGGAGACCAGGAGGTCCGACTCCGAGTAGATCCGGCGCAGCTGCTCCCCCGCGGGCGTCACCTTGTCGCCCGCCAGGTACCCGCGCTCGGTGAGCAGGTCGCAGACCCGGTCGAAGACCCGCGCGATCGTGTTGGTGCGTCCCTCGATCCGGCGCACCAGCGCATCGGTCTCGCGCCGGAGACGGAAGTACCGCTCCGACCAGCGGGCGTGGTCCTCGCGCTCGGCGCAGCCGTGACAGGGGTGGCTACGCAGCTGACGCCGCAGCCGGTTCAGCTCCTCGTCCTCGTCCGCTGCTGATTTCTTGCCCTTGGGACGGCGTTTCGTGACGTCGTCGTCGTGCCGCAGAGCCCCCAGGGCGTTGCGCACCGACGACGCCAGGTCGCGGCGGGCAGTGGCGTCCCGGCCGTTGAAGTTCTTCGGCACGGTGATACGCGTGGTCGCCTCGACCGGGACGGGTACGTCCATCAGCGAGAGCCGGCGCACCTGGCGCTCGATCGAGAGGATCGACGGGCGCGGGCCCTCGAGGCTGTCGCCACCGCCGACGCCCGGGTCCAGCACCACGGCCCAGCCGGGCTTGCGGCCACCGGGCACCCGGATCACGTCGCCGCGGCGCAGACGCTCCAGCGAGCCGATCACGTCCGAGCGCCGGTCGCGGGAAGCACTGCGGGACAGGTGGGTCTCGCGCTCCCCGATTTTGCGGCGCAACGACGCGTACTCGCGGAAGTCACCGAGGTGACAGTCCATCGCCTCGGCGTACCCCTCGAGCGCCTCCTCCTGCTTACGCGCCTGCTTGGCCAGGCCCACCACCGCACGGTCGGCCTGGAACTGGGCGAACGACGTCTCCAGGATCTCCCGGGCCCGGGACCGCCCGACCTGACCGACCAGGTTCACGGCCATGTTGTAGGTGGGCCGGAAACTGGAGCGCAGCGGGAAGGTCCGGGTCGAGGCCAGACCACCGACCACCTCCGGGTCCAGGCCCGGCTGCCAGAGCACCACCGCGTGGCCCTCGACATCGATGCCACGACGCCCGGCCCGGCCCGTCAGCTGGGTGTACTCCCCCGGGGTGATGTCGGCGTGGGTCTCCCCGTTCCACTTGACCAGCTTCTCCAGCACCACGCTGCGGGCGGGCATGTTGATGCCCAGCGCCAGCGTCTCGGTAGCGAAGACCGCCTTCACCAGACCACGGGTGAACAGCTCCTCGACGACCTCCTTGAAGGCCGGCAGCAGCCCGGCGTGGTGCGCGGCGACGCCCCGCGAGAGCGCTTCGGCCCACTCGTAGTAGCCGAGCACCGAGAGGTCCTCGTCCGGGATGTCCGCCGTCCGCGACTCGACCACGTGCCGGATCTCGGTGCGTTCCTCCGGCGAGGTGAGCCGAAGGCCCGCGTAGAGGCACTGCTGCACCGCCGCGTCGCAACCGGCCCGGCTGAAGATGAAGCTGATCGCCGGAAGCAGCCCGGCACTGTCGAGCGCGTTGATGACCTCGACGCGGCTGGGCGTCGCACTGGGCCGACGCTGGCCGCCCCGGGTGTAGGTGCCCCGGCTCTTCGACCCGCGGGCCGCCGTCGTCCCTCCGCGCCGGCCACCCACCCCCTGGAACTGCCGCTCGCGCCGGTTCGCGTCGCGGGTGATCTGCAGCAGTTCCGGGTTCAGGTTGTCGGTCGAGGAACTCTCGGCGAACAGGTCGTACAGCTGGCGATTGGCCATCACGTGCTGCCACAGCGGCACCGGCCGGTCTTCGGAGACCACGACCTCGGTGTTGCCGCGCACGGTGTCCAGCCAGGCGCCGAACTCCTCGGCGTTGCTGACGGTGGCCGAGAGACTCACCAGCAGCACGTCGTCGGGGAGGTGGATGATCACCTCTTCCCAGACGGCGCCCCGGAACCGGTCGGCCAGGTAGTGCACCTCGTCCATGACCACGTAGGCCAGGCCCTGGAGGGCCGGGGAGTCCGCGTAGAGCATGTTGCGCAGCACTTCCGTGGTCATCACGACCACGGGGGCGTCGGCGTTGATGGCTGTGTCACCGGTGAGCAGACCCACGTTCTCGGCCCCGTGCATGCGGGCGAGATCGGCGTACTTCTGGTTGCTCAGGGCCTTGATCGGCGTGGTGTAGAACGCCTTGCGGCCCGAGTCCATGGCCAGGAAGACGGCGAACTCACCGACGACGGTCTTGCCCGATCCGGTGGGGGCGGCCACCAGCACGCCGCGACCGTCGGCGAGCGCCGCACAGGCGTCCAGCTGGAACCCGTCGAGATCGAAGGGGTACTTGCCGCGGAAGCGCGAGAGCGGTGTTTTGCTCTCCTCAGCGCGCTTTCGTGCCGCGGCAAAACGTTCGGCGGGCGACGTCACCGGGCTTACGCTACCCGTCAGTGCTCCGGAGCGAGAACCCATATCGCACCCGGTACTGCCTCACATTCCACCGGGAGCGGTCCGATGCGCTCGCCGTCGGCGTACGCAGCCAGTTCCGGCGAGCCGGGCAGGGTCTCGATCCGCAGGTGCCGCACCCGGCGGATCTCGACGTTGCGGTGGGAGACGTGGGTGCCCCGGTAGAGGCCGGGGAAGATCGTCAGCAGGCGCACGGCGCGCATCGGTTCCACGGTCAGCACGTCGAGCAGCCCGTCGTCGGGCCGGGCATCCGGGCAGACCCGCATCCCGCCCCCGTAAGAGGCACAGTTCGCGGCCGTGACCAGCATCGATGTGCGTTCTTCGGGTTCCCCGTCGAGGTGCAGGCGGTAGCGCAGCGGGCGGAATCCCGGCAGTTCGCGCAGGGTCGCCAGGGCGTAGCGGGCCCGTCCCGGCGCGCGTTTCCAGCCGTTGGCGCGCTCGTTCACGAGGGCGTCGAGACCGGCGGCGAGCACGCCGAGGAACCAGTGGGTGTCACCGGACGAGGTGGTCACCCGGCCCGCGTCGCGGACCACGGGGCGGTGCAGATGGCGGACGACGACCGCGGTGGCGCTCTCGATGTCCCGGATCGGGAGGCCGAGTTCACGGGCGATGTCGTTGCCGGTGCCGGCCGCGACCACCCCCAGCGGGACCTCGGTGCCGGCCACCGCGTTCAGGCCGAGGTTGACCATGCCGTCGCCGCCGACGACGACCAGGGCGTCGGGTCTTTCCCGGAGGGCGACGGTGAGTGCCTTCCGGGTCTCGTCAGCGCTGTGACCTGTCACTTCATGCACCGTGAGCCCGGCCCGCCGCAGCAGCACGCCGGTCAGGGCGCCCGCGATGAATCCTCTCCCGGCCCCGGCGACCGGGTTGACGGCGAGTATCACGGTGCCGGTCACGGGGGTGGTGCCCGGGACCAGATGAAGGCGGGTCGTCAGGTGCGGTCGAGCCGTTCCGGTTTGTCGATCGGTGTGTCGTCACTGATCGGGGCGCCGTCGCGGATCGGGTCGTCGTCAGCGCCCAGCGGGCTCGACTCGTCGTCGCCCAGGCCGAAGATCGGGTCGTCGGAGCGTTTGCGGGCCCGGCGCCGGTCGTTGAACAGGGAGACGAAGACCGAGATCGTGTAGAGACCGACCAGCGGCAGCGCCATGATGATCATCTGCGTGGCGTCGGGCGAGGGCGAGACGATCGCGGCGAACAAGAACGCGACGAACACGGCCAGGCGCCAGTGCTTGCCCATGTTCCGGCCGCTGACCAGGCCCATCATGTTGAGCCCGACGAGGAACAGCGGGGTGAGGAAGGCCACGCCCATCGCGATGATGAGACGGCTGGCAAAGGTGATGACCGTGCCGGCGTCAGGCTGGTTGAGCGAGCCCTCGAGGGCGAACTCCGCACCGAAGGCCACGGCCTTGGGGAGCACCAGGATCGCCAGCCAGACGCCGGAGAGGAACAGCGGCACGGCGAACGCGACGAACCACAGCGAGGTGCGGCGTTCCTTCTTGGTCAGGCCGGGGGTGATGAACGCCCAGACCTCGTACAGCCACACCGGGCTGGAGAACACGATGCCGGTGTAGACCGCGACCTTGACCTTGATGTTGAACGCGTCGGCGATGGCGCGGTAGGTCAGCGTGACCTTCTGGCCGTGTGCCGATGCATCGTTCAGCGGGTCGATGATCACCGCGTTCATGATCGGCTCGTACAGCCACCACCCGACGCCCGCCCCGACGATGATCGCGACGACGCTGATCACCAGCCGGCGGCGTAGCTCTGCCAGGTGTTCCCGCAGGGCCATCCTGCCCTCGGGATTCTTGGGTCGCCGCTGTGGCTTCCGCACCGCCACCGACGGTCAGTTCCTCTCGCGAATGGGGGTCGAACGGGCCCGAAGGACCGTCAGATGTCGTTGCGGCTCTGGTAGCCGGCCTGCTCACGCTGCTGCTGCGGCGTCATCACACGGCCTTCGATCGGCTCTTCGTACACGGGAGCCGTGCGGGGGTCGTCTTCACGGCGACGGGCCGACGTGTCCTTGTCGTCGTCCTGCATCTGCTTGATCTCAGACTTGAAGATGCGCATGGACCGGCCGAGACCGCGCGCAGCGTCGGGAAGACGCCGGCTGCCGAAAAGGATCACCACCACGAGGACGATGATGATGATGTGCGAAGGCTCTTTCAGAAAGCCCATGACATGTCCTTTCCACTGAACCCGTAGCGCACAGTTTGCCCAACGGTCGGTGTCATCGTACGCGCTGCCCCGGTCGCCCGGCAGACCCTGTGCCCGCCCGGCTCACCGGTTTTGCCGCGCGGGGGGCACCGTGCGCACGCTGCGCGAGATACCGCTCCTGCCTGAGTTCCAACGGATCGGTGAACACGGCTGGTTCCCGGGACTGGGCCTGTTCGGCGACCTGTTCCAGTTTCGTGCTGATCTCGGCGAAGCGCCCGGACGCCGTCGCGAGCTCGCGCAGCAGAGCCTTCGCGCTGCGCCACAGCGACAATCCGATCATCGCGAGCACGCCGAGGGCGCCCAGCACCAGAACGACCCAGATCAGGACCCACCACCACACGGACACCCGGCAACCCTAGGGCATCCGTGGGGGTACATGACGAAACCGGGGTACCCGTCGGCGGATACCCCGGTTCCGATGTTCGGGCTCGCGCGAGCCCCGACCCTCAGCCCGGCATCAGGCGGCTGTCTCGGGTGCCTGGGCCCGGGGCCGTGGGCCCTGGGCCGCGGCAGCCGCAGCGAGTAGGTCGGCCTGCTCCAGCCAGAGAGCGAAGTCCAGCACGTCGTCGTAGTTCAATGTCGGCCCCTCGTGCTCCTCGAGCACCTCGGCCGGCACGTTCCACGGCTCTGCGACCACGCCACCGGAGATGAGCAGGGCGACCACGTCTCGACCGGCCGGCTTACGCACCTCCTCGTGACAGGTGGTGCAGATGAAGGCGTAGTAGGACCAGCTCTTCACGGAGCAGACGACGAGACGCACCTGGTGCGGGGTCAGCTCAACATCACCGCAGCTCGGGCACGACGCCTTGATCGTCGTCATTTGCGATCCACCTCCAGCAGAGCCGCCATTCATCGTCGACCAGTTCTTCGGCCACGGCCCGCGACTCCTTAACCGCCGACAGTAATACCTAGGCCGCCCCGGTGACGCGGGGTGCATCGGCCGAGCACGGCGTGTCGCCCGAGCCACATCAACAGCCCGGGTCAACGTCAGCCGGACGGCGTAACGCCGCCGGGCGGGGACGATCGGGCGAATCGGCACAGAGTGAATCGGCCCCGCCATCAGCGAGTTACGGATCACGAAAGAGGGACGCCACCCGAACGAACTACCCCGCGGGACTCAGCGTGAGGGCTCGTGCTGCACCGGTGACATCGCGGCGCCGTGGGCACCGTAGGCGGCCAGGGCCTGCGTGGCCGTGTCGACGACCTGCCGGGCCAGACCGGCAGGCTCGACCACCCGCCCGGCACCTCCCAGGCGCAGCACCAGACGCGGGATCCAGTCGGGCGAGGCAACCCGCATGACCACGCGCATCCGGCCGCCGGGCAGTTCCTGCGTCTCCTCGACCGGGTAGTACTCGGCCACCCAGCGGCCGCGCGGCTCGACCTCCAGGGTCACCATCAGGTCGTCCGGGGACGGGGTGAAGAGCTGCTCGTCCACGGCCCGGGAGACGGCGTCGCCGGGCGGGGTGCCGTCCACGTCGAGCACGCGCAGCCCGGCCACCCGGTCGAAGCGGAACAGCCGCACCCCCTCGGCCCGGTGGCACCAGGCCTCCAGGTACCAGCGCCCGTCGATGCTCGTGACCTGCATCGGGTCCACGTCCCGCTCGGTGATCTCGTCGCGCGCGGGCACCAGGTACTGCAGTCGCAGCCGCCGGTGGCGCCGCAGAGCCTCGCGGGCCGTACCCAGGGCCTGCTCCACACCGCTCTGCCCGGGGGTCAGGTCGATGTCGAGACGGCTCGCCGCCTGGACGGCGTCCTGCGCGGCGGCCGACAGCTTCACCAGCGCGGAGTCGACGGCCCGGCGCTCACCGGGCTCCTGGAGGTCGGACAGCGTGCGCAGACCAGCGATCAGCGCGATCGCCTCGTCCTGGTCCAGGCGCAACGGCCGGGCGATGGCGTCAGCGTTGGCCAGGTAGATCCGGCCGCTGTCCCACTCGGCGGCGATCAGGTCGTCCGGCATGTGCCCGGGCGTACCGCAGACGAACAGCAGCTCCAGATCCTTCACCAGCTGCTGCTCGGTGATCTTGAAGTTCCGGGCGGCCTCGCCGAGCTCGACGCCGGGCCGGTTGAGCAGCCAGGGCACCATCGTGAGCAGACGGGACAGGCGGGCGGTCGCTGCGACAGCGCTCATGGGTGGGGCACCACGTCAATCGTCTCTTCCGGAGTGATCGTCACGTCCGGGGCCACCAGCTCTGCCTGGGTGGCCAGGGCACCCTTGAGCCGCCGGACGACCTCACCGCGCAGATCGGCCGGTTCCAGGGCGATCGCGTCCGGCCCGAGGCCGGCCAGTGACTGCGCGAGCATTCCCGCGTCCCCAATTCTGATCTGCAGCTCGTCCCATCCCGGCCGCTGCGCGGACGGGGCGCAGGCCACCACCTGACGGCGCAGCCCCGCACCGCGACCGGTGCGCAACAGCACGGTGGCGACCCGGTCGTCCACCGGAGGAACGTGCTTGCCGATCATCGACTGCGCATCGAGACTCTCCGGGACCCCATAGGCACCGGCCCGGCCGCGGCGCTTCACGTCGCTCTCGATGCGCGAGAGCCGGAACACCCGGGCCGCGCCCCGGCCGCGATCGTTGCCGATCAGGTACCAGCGACCGTTACGGCTGGCCACCGCCCACGGCTCCACCTCCCGCACCGCCAGGTCGCCGTTCGGCTTGCGGTAGGAGAAGGTCACCGCCTGCCGGTCGCGCGTGGCCGCGTAGAGCGGGCCGAAGGCCGGTTCGGGGGTGCGGATGCGCGGTTCCAGCCCGGCGCCCGCGTCGTCGGTGTCCACGCCCAGCGCGGTCAGTTTGGTCAGGGCCCGCGCCGCCGGCCCCGCCAGACCGGCCTGCTGCCAGACCCGGCTGGCCAGCCCGACCACGGCGAGCTCCTGCGCATCCAGCTCGATCGGCGGCAGCGCGTAGTCGTCGCGGTCGATGCGGTAGCCCGGCTCGTCGTCGAACCAGCGCTCATCGGTACCGGTGACCACCGGAATCCCGAGATCGCGCAGGTCTTCCTTGTCGCGCTCGAACATCCGGTCGAAGGCCTCGGCGGTGTCGCCGTCGGCGTACTGCGGCACGGCAGAGCGGATCTGCTCCTTCGTCAGCCACCTCCGGGTGGCCGCAAGGCAGATGACCAGATTGAGCAGCCGCTCGGTACGCCGCGAGGACACCGCACCAAGCTACCCGAGCCGGGGTGAGGGAGAGATATCGTCACGCGCGTGATTGTGTGGCGAGAGGGTCGAGTCACGTCCGAACGACGCGAATGGGACGGGGCGGTCGAGTACGAGGCCGTCGTGGAGGGGCGCACGATCCGCGCCCTGGCCTACCCGTCGCTCGTCGGGCGGCCGGTCGAGGGGCAGCGGGTACTGCTCAACGTGACCGCACTGGAGCGCGGTCTGGGCACCGGGGGCTACGCGCTGGTCGCCGCGCTCCTCGACACCCTCCCACCCGATCCGGAGCCCGGTCCCGGCCACCTGGTGAAGGCCCGCTACACGCCCCTGCAGGCGATGGTGCTCGGGGTGGACGAGCAGGAGTCCCCCTTCCATTCCGTCCTGGCCGACGCCGACGACCTGCTGGGCCTGCCCGTGATCGTCGCCGACCTGCACAGTTCACTGCCCGCGATCCTCGCCGGGCTGCGTCAGGCCGCGCCCCAGGCCCGCGTCGCCTACGTGATGACCGACGGCGGAGCCCTGCCCGCCTGGTTCTCCCGCACGATCGCCGGCCTACGTGAGGCCGACTGGCTGGACACCTGCATCACCGTGGGCCAGGCGTTCGGTGGCGATCTGGAGGCCGTCAGTGTGCACTCCGGCCTGCTCGCGGCCAAGCACGTGGCCCAGGTCGATGTGGCCGTTGTCAGCCAGGGCCCGGGCAACCTCGGCACCGGGACCCGCTGGGGGTTCTCCGGCGTCCAGGCCGGCGAGGTGCTGAACGCCGCCGCCGTCCTCAATGGGCGCGGCGTCGCCACCCTGCGCATCTCCGGCGCAGACGCCCGCGAACGTCACCGCGGCGTCTCCCACCACAGCCTGACCGCCTACGGCCGGGTCGCGCTCGCGGCAGCCGATGTCGTCGTCCCCGACTTCGGTTCCTTGCTTGAGGACGTGTCTGGGCTCGCCTCGGTGGATGGCAACCCCGCATCAGCCCAGGGTGACAACGCCCCCATCCCCCTGCCCGACCTGGCCGCACTGGTCGAGGCCCAGGTGGCCCCCCTCTTCGCCCCGACCGGTCGCCACCGCGAGGTCCGGGTCCCGGTGGATGGTCTTCTCGAGGCCCTCGGGGAGAGTCCGGTGGGACTTTCGACGATGGGCCGCAACCTGGCCGCCGACCCCGCCGCCTTCCTGGCCGCAGCAGCCGCCGGTCGTCACGCCGCACACCTGGTGCGCCAAGCCCCAGCGCACTGATCGGGCCGCAGGCCAGCACCGCAGATCAGCGGGCATCCAGCAGATCGACGACGTAGATCAGGGTCTCGTGTGGGCCGATGAGGTCGCCGACGCCGCTGGCGCCAGAGGCCAGGTCCGGCGGAATCACCAGCAGAATCCGGCTACCCACCTGCTGCCCGACCAGACCCTCGTCCAAGCCGCGCATCACCTGACCGGCACCGATCTGGAATTCGACCCGGGCCGGCTCGTCCCACGAGGAGTCGAACACCTTGCCGTCCCGCCAGATCACGCCGGTGTAGTGCACGGCGATGACCTGCTGCGCACGGATCTGCGCTCCGGTTCCCCTGATCAGGGGCCAGACGATCAGAGCCGCTGGCGGTTCACCGCCCGGCGACGTGATCTGCGGCGAACCGTCGTTGGCCACGGTCATGGTGGGTAGCCGAAGACCTGTCAGTGACGAATCGGCCGTGACCGGGCTGTCGATGTCGAGCCGCATCGAACTGGCGAACGCCCCAGAGCGCTCCGGTTCGGCAACCGGAGCATCCTGCGCCCCGAGCCGCAGGACGAGGGTCGCACGAGCACCATAACCATCCTGATCGAACGGTTCCCACTCGAACAGCACATGCTCCCCCACCGTCAACTCGCGGTATCCCGCCATCTGCACCACGCTCCAGTGCGTCCACGCGGCACCACCCGTGACGTCCGGAGACTCGATCACGCCCCAGCCCTCGTCCTGGTTCCAACGGCGCACCCACCCACGGATCGTCATGGTCCATCCCTCCTCCACCTGGCGTGAACGACGAAGCGCCCCTCCACCTGCGGTGGAGGGGCGCTGGACGCTCAGAGATCAGCGGGCGTCGACGAGGTCCACGACGAAGATCAGGGTCTCGTTCGGGCCGATGGCGCCACCGGCGCCGCGGGCGCCGTAGGCCAGGTCCGGCGGGATGACCAGGCGACGACGGCCACCGACGCGCATGCCGGCGATGCCCTGGTCCCAGCCCGCGATGACCTGACCGACGCCGAGGCGGAACTTCAGCGCCTCGCCCCGGTTCCAGGAGGCGTCGAACTCCTCACCGCTGGAGAACGCCACGCCCACGTAGTGCGCGGTGACGGTGTTGCCGGCCACGGCCTCCGCACCCTCACCGACGACCTCGTCCGTGATCGTGAGCGTGGTGGGCGGGGTTCCCTCGGGGAACTCGATCTCGGGGCGCTTGAGCTCAGCACTCATGGTGTTTCTCCTTAGTGACGTGCGTGGTCGTCGGCCGCACCGAGGCAGCCAGGGTGGGCGACCGGGTGTCAGGGCGCCGTCAAGCTTGCTTCACGGCCGCCCTGCACTCAAATCGACTCAGCCGGTGGTGTCGAGGATGTCGACGACGAAGACCAGGGTGTCGGTGCCCTTGATGCCGGCGTCCGACTGACCCTCGGCGCCGTAGCCCTCGTCGGGTGGGATGACGAGCAGGACCTGGCTGCCGACCTTCTTGCCGACCAGACCCTTGTCCCAGCCGGAGATGACGCGGCCGGCGCCGATCTCGAAGCTGGCCGGGGAACCCTTGGCCCAGGACGAGTCGAAGACCTTGCCGCCGGGCCAGACCACGCCGGTGTACTGCACGGTGATGGTCTGCCCCTTGGCCACCTTCGCGCCGGTGCCCTCGATGAGGGGCTGCACGACGAGGGAGTCGGAAGCCTTGCCGTCGGGCAGGGTGATGGTCGGGGCGCCGGTCTTGTCGAGCTTGACCGTGGGCAGGCCCTTCTTGGCCGCGATCTTCTTGCCGGTGGCCCGCTTCAGCACGTCGGCGGCGTCTTCGATGTCGACCACGAAGATCAGCGTGTCCGTCGGTCCGATGCCCGCAGCGGAGACACCCTGGGTGCCGTAGCCGTCAGCCGGAGGGATCGTGATCAGGACGCGGGAGCCGATGGGCGCACCCACGAGGCCGGTGACCATGCCCTTGATGACCTGGCCGGCGTCCAGCGTGAACGCCGAGGTGTCACCGTCGTAGTTGCTGTCGAACTGCTTGCCGTCGGCACCGTTGATGCCCAGGTAGTCGATGGAGACACGCTGGCCCGCCGTGACCTTCGCACCGTCACCGGCGGTGAGGATCTTGCGGGTGGTCTTCTCGGTCGAGAACGGCGTGGGCACGTCGACCTTGGGGGTGTCACCGACCTTGCCGGTGACCTTGATCGCTTCGATGTCAGTCGTCGTACTGGACGCGGCTTTCCCCGCACTCCCGGAGGAAGCGCTGGAGCAGCCGGAGACCACGGCCGCGGCGGCTACGAGAACCGCGCCGGCGCGCAACAGGGCTTTGCGTGAGAGCACGTTCGACCTTCGTCGTGGGAACGGGACGCCGAACACCCTAGGGCATATAGCTGAGGGTGCCCGGCATCCGCCCAGGTGCCCGGAAGCGGCCCGGGTCACAGTTGGCTCACATGCTCTGGATCAGTCGCTCCACGCGCTCGTCGACGGAACGGAACGGGTCTTTGCACAGAACTGTGCGCTGCGCCTGGTCATTGAGCTTCAGGTGCACCCAGTCCACCGTGAAGTCGCGACGGCGTTCCTGGGCCCGCCGCACGAAGTCGCCGCGCAGTTTCGCCCGGGTGGTCTGCGGCGGCACGGACGTGGCCTCGAACACCTCGATGTCGGCCCCGACCCGTTCCACCAGGCCCTTTTTCATGAGCAGGTAGTGCAGCCCCCGGTCGCGGTGGATGTCGTGGTACGCCAGGTCGATCCGGGCGATGCGGGGCGAGGACAACGGCAGGTTGTGCTTCGCCCGGTACCGCTCGATCAGCCGGTGCTTGATCACCCAGTCCAGCTCCCGGTCCACCAGGGACAGGTCGCCGGTACCGATGGCCCGCAGACCACGCTCCCAGAGGTCGAGAACCCGCTTCACGTTGTCGGTCTGGAGTCCGCGGCTCTCGACGAACTCCTTCGCCCGGGCCAGGTACTCCTCCTGGATCTCCAGGGCCGTGGCCTCGCGGCCGTTGGCGAGGCGGACCTTGCGCCGACCGGTCAGGTCGTGACTGATCTCCCGGATGGCCCGGATCGGGTTCTCCAGAGTGTGGTCGCGCAGCACCACACCGGCCTCGATCATCCGCAGCACCAGGTCGGTGGCGCCGACCTTGAGCATCGTGGTGGTCTCGGACATGTTCGAGTCACCGACGATGACGTGCAGGCGCCGGTACCGCTCGGCGTCGGAGTGCGGTTCGTCGCGGGTGTTGATGATGGGACGCGACCGGGTGGTGGCGCTGGAGACGCCCTCCCAGATGTGGTCGGCCCGCTGGGACAGGCAGTACACCGCACCGCGCGGCGTCTGCAGCACTTTGCCGGCCCCGACCAGGATCTGCCGGGTGACGAGGAACGGGATCAGGATGTCGGACATCCGGCCGAACTCGCCGTGCCGCGAGACCAGGTAGTTCTCGTGACAGCCGTAGGAGTTCCCGGCCGAGTCGGTGTTGTTCTTGAAGAGGAAGACATCGCCCTGGATTCCCTCCTCGTGCAGTCTGCGCTCGGCGTCGACCTGCAGACCTTCGAGGATGCGCTCACCGGCCCGGTCGTGAACGACCAGCCGGCGGATGTCGTCGCACTCGGGGGTGGCGTACTCGGGGTGCGAACCGACATCGAGGTACAGCCGGGCACCGTTGCGGAGAAAGACGTTACTGGAACGGCCCCATGAGACGACCTTGCGGAAGAGGTACCGCGCCACCTCGTCGGGCGACAGCTTGCGCTGCCCCTCGAAGGCGCACGTGACCCCGTATTCCGTCTCCAGCCCGAAGATTCGGCGGTCCATTCCCTTACTGTAGGTGCCTTCTCGCCCATTGGCACCAGTGTGGGGCAATGGGTTGATCGTGGAGTTCGTTCCGGGCTCGCCACCGTCGGGCCCGTCGGGAAGTCCTTCGGGCCCGAACGGCAGCGATCCGGTCATTCTCCTGCGCCCCCTGCGTCGTTCCCGGGGTGGCCGGGCTCCTGGTCGGGCTCGGTCGAAACCGGGTCACCCACCTGCGGTACGGGGTTCACCGGGCTCGCCGGCGCCTGCTCCCCCGTCAGCGTGTCGTGCGCCCCGGGCCGCGAGTCGTCGCTGCTCGGCACGTCGGTGGTCGGGTCGTCGGGGGCGAGCAGCGCCTCGAGCAGCTGCCCGCCGAGCCGGCGGAAGGCCCGCCGGGGCCGGGCCCGGTCCAGCACCGCGACCTCGAGACGATCGGGGGTGAGGGCCCGGTCGGCCCCGTTGGTGCTGTCGCGCCCGAGCATCTCGACGGCCAGGGTCAGCGCCGCCGACAACGTCAGACCGGGTCGCCAGCGCTCCTGCATGCCCGAGGAGATGGTGTCGGCCTGACCGCCCATCACCACGAAACCCTGCTCGTCGGCGACGGATCCGTCGTAGGTGAGCCGGTAGATCTGGTCCTGCTCGGGGGTCGCGCCGACCTCGGCGACCGCGAGCTCGACCTCCATCGGCTTGGAGTCCTGGGTGAACACATTGCCCAGGATCTGGGCGTACGCGTTGGCCAGGCCCCGGGCCGTGACATCGCTGCGGTCGTAGGAGTATCCGCGCAGGTCGGCGTACCGGACCCCGGCCACGCGCAGGTTCTCGAACTCGTTGTAACGGCCGGCGGCGCCGAAGGCCATCCGGTCGTAGATCTCGCTGATCTTGTGCAGCGAGCGCGAGGCGTTCTCGGCGACGAAGGCGATGCCGTTGTCGTAGGCGAGGACGATGACCGGCCGGCCACGGGCGATGTTGCGCCGGGCGTAGTCGGCCCGGTCTTTCATCTGCTGCTCGGGCGGGACGTAGAACGGCATGCTCATCGGGCGCTCCCTCCCTCGGCGTTACGCGCGACGACGGCCTGGAACGCGGCCTCGGTCTCGTCCTGCGAAAGCCGCCGGTAACCCTGGGCCGTCACCACGACGAGCACCGGGTAGATGCGCCGGCCGACGTCGGAACCACCGGTGGCCGAGTCGTCGTCCGCCGCGTCCTGCAGCGATTCCAGCACCACGCCGACCGTCTCGTCGGCGGTCAGCCCGGGACGCCAGCGTTTCTTCAGCGAGCCCTTCGCGAACAGCGAACCGGAACCGGTGCTGTGGTAGCCGTGTTCCTCGTAGCGGGCACCGCTGACGTCGTAGGAGAAGATGCGCCCGACGTTGCGGTCTAGGTCATAGCCGGCGTAGAGCGGCACCACGGCCAGGCCCTGCATGGCCAGCGGCAGGTTGCCCCGCAGCATGGTGGCCAGGCGGTTGGCCTTGCCCTCGAGGGACATCAGGGTGCCCTCGATCTTCTCGTAGTGCTCCAGTTCGACCTGGAACAGGCGCACCATCTCGATGGCGGGCCCGACCGTTCCGGAGATGCCGACGGCCGAGTAGTCGTCGGCCGGGTAGACCTTCTCCATCTCGCGGTGGGCGATGTAATTGCCCATCGTGGCGCGCCGGTCGCCACCCATGACCACTCCGCCGTCGAACGTGGCGGCAACGATCGTGGTCGAGTGCGGCAGTTCCGGCATGACGGCTCCGGCGGGCAGATTTCGCCCGGGCAGGAGGTGTTCGGCGTGGGCGGCGAGGAAGTCCGTGAACGAGGAGTTGCCCGGAGCGAAGAACGCCTCCGGCAACCGCCCTTCACGGAAGGGATCGGCAGTCACGGGCGAAACCCTATCCAGATGGACGGCGTTCGCTCATCGGCTCGGCACGAGAAGTTTTCCGCGTAGCGCGAACCGGTGGACGACGGCGTCGGGGCGATGTTCAGGGCGGCATGAGGGCGGCATGGGGGGTGGAACCGGGCCCGCGAGGGGCCCGGTCCGCCCCGGACGGCTGCCGTCACTGGCCGCCCTTCTGTACGAATCCCTTGACGAACTCCTCGGCGTTGCTCTCCAGGACGTCGTCGATCTCGTCGAGGATCGCGTCCACGTCGGCGTCCGTGGTCTGGGCCGCACCACCCGCGGGCGGCGCCGCGGGGGCGGCGTCGTCGGCGGGCTCGTCGTCGCGTCGGGTCGGGCGCTGCTGTTCCTGACCGGCCATGACTGCCTCCTGCGCTCTGCGATTGCGAGCTTCCTTGCAGTGATCCTAAGCATGTGCCCGCGATTTAGGCGCGTGCCGTAGCCCACTCTGCGAAGAATTACCTGATGGACACCGTGTAGGGGACGAGAAACAGTCCGCAACCGGGCGTGCCGGGGCCGGTTCCGGGCTCTATCCGGGCTGGGTCTGTGCCTGATCCGAGCTGGGTCTGTGCCTGATCCGAGCTGGGTCCGTGCCTGATCCGGGCTCGGTCCGGGCTCGGTCCGGGCTCGGTCCGGGCTCGGTCCGGGCTCGGTCCGGGCTCGGATCACGTGCTGAGCGGTCGGCAGCGGCCTCCCGGAAGGCCGCTGTGCGCCTATTCGGCGGCCAGGGCGTCTACCAGGTCGGCCGCCGTGCGGCAGCGCTGCAGAAGGGCCTCCACATGCTCCTTGGTGCCGCGGGACGGGTCGAGGGTGGGCACCCGCTGCAGGGCCCCCCGGCCCGGGATGTCGAAGATCACCGAGTCCCAGCTCGCCGCGGCCACGTTCTCGCCGTAGCGGGCCAGACAGCGGCCGCGGAAGTAGGCCCGGGTGTCGTGCGGGGGCTCGTGCACGGCCTCGGTGATCTGCGCGTCGGTGACCAGGCGCTCGACCTGCCCGCGCGACGCCAGCCGGTGGTAGAGCCCTTTCTCCGGGCGCACGTCGGCGTACTGCAGGTCGATCAGCTGCAGGCGGGCGGCGTCCCAGTTCAGGTTCTCGCGGTTGCGGAAACCCTCGAGCAGTCGCAGTTTGGCCACCCAGTCCAGCTCCCGGGCGCAGAGCATGGGGTCTTCACCGAGACGACTGAGCACACTCTCCCAGCGGGTGAGCACCTCGGTGGTGGCCTCGTCGGCGTCGTCACCGAACCGGTCGCTCACATAGGCGCTGGCCTGCTCGAAGTACAGCCACTGCAGTTCCAGTGCGGTCATCGAGTTGCCGTCCCGCAGCGTCACCTGCTGTTTCAGCGTCGGGTCGTGTGAGACGTCGTGCAGCGTGCCGACCGGGCGCTCGAGCGACAGGTCGCGGGTGAACGCCGCGTCCTCGATCATCGCCAGCACCAGGTTGGTGGTGCCGACCTTGAGCAGCGTCGCCACCTCGCAGAGGTTCGCGTCACCGATGATGACGTGCAGGCGGCGGAACTTGTCGGCGCTGGCGTGGGGCTCGTCGCGGGTGTTGATAATGGGTCGTTTGAGGGTGGTCTCCAGCCCGACCTCGACCTCGAAGAAGTCGGCGCGCTGGGAGATCTGGAAACCCGTGCCGGTGCCGTCCTGCCCCAGGCCGACCCGGCCGGCCCCGGTGATGACCTGCCGCGACACGAAGAACGGCGTGAGGTACCGGACGATGTCGGCGAACGGCGTGGACCGGCGCATCAGGTAGTTCTCATGGGTGCCGTAGGAGGCACCCTTGTTGTCGGTGTTGTTCTTGTACAGGTTGACGTCGCCCAGGCCCGGATTCGCGGCGATCCGCCGGCAGGCCTCGAGCATGACCTGCTCACCGGCCTTGTCCCACCGCACGATGTCGCGCGGGGTCAGCACCTCGGGCGAGGAGTACTCCGGGTGCGCGTGGTCGACGTAGAGCCGGGCCCCGTTGGTGAGGATGACGTTGGCCAGCCCCGGGTCGTCGGGGGCATCGGTGAGCTGGCTGGAGTGCGCGCTGTCGCGGCTGATCTCCCAGCCGCGCGCGTCGCGCAGCGGGGCCTCGTCCTCGTAGTCCCACCGGGCCCGCCCGGCGCGGCTGCCCAAGGGCGCCGCGTAGGCGTTCACCACCTGCGACGACATCAGCATCGCGTTCGCGGCGGGGTCGCCGGGGGCGGAGACCCCGTACTCGGTCTCGATCCCCATCACCCGGCGCGCGGTCATCGGGGCACCGCCCTGGTTCGGCTCATGGAACTCAGCCTAGGCGCCGGGTACGACAAGCATCCGGCCACCGGGCCCCCACATCGCTGAGGTGACGGGTTCCCCTCCGGTGAACCCGGCTCGGTGGCTACGCTGACGAGCCCGTAGCACCGCGACGAGCGATCCCTAGGAGCGCAGGTCATGATCCCCTCCACCTCCCGCACGGCCGGCCGGGCCCTGGCGGTCGCCGCGCTGGCCGACCTGGTCTGCGTGCTGGTGTTCGTGTCGATCGGGCGCAGTTCGCACGAGGAGGGCATCACCCTCACCGGGCTGCTCACCACCGGCTGGCCGTTCTGGCTCGGCGTGGCCGGCGGCTACGTCGGAGTGGTGGCGTTCCGCCTGGCCCCGGCAAGCCTTCCGGGTGCCGCGATGGTGCTGATCAAGACGCTGGTCATCGGCATGATCCTGCGTAACGTCGTCCAGCACGACGGCACACCGTTCTCGTTCGTCATGGTCGCCACGGTGTTCCTCGCCCTGACCTTGGCCGGATGGCGCACCACGGCCCGGTTCGCCGTCCGGCGCCAGCTACGCACGACCTCCCCCAGCCGGCCCCGAACCCTCCCGCAGCAGACCCGCGCAGGCTCGACGACGTCCTCGAGCAAACCCACCGACCCGGCCGACCCGCACGCGGCGAGCCGACCGGAACGGCTGCGTAGCTAGGACTTACAGGTACTGGCCGGTGTTTGCCACGGTGTCGATCGAGCGGCCGGGCTCGGTGCCCTGCTTGCCCTGGATGATCGTGCGGATGTAGACGATCCGCTCACCCTTCTTGCCGGAGATCCGCGCCCAGTCGTCGGGGTTGGTGGTGTTCGGCAGATCTTCGGACTCCTTGAACTCGTCGACGCAGGCGTCCAGGAGGTGCTGCAGCCGGATGCCCCGCTGCCCGAAGTCGAGGAAGTTCTTGATCGCGCCCTTCTTCGCCCGGTCGACGATGTTCTGGATCACCGCACCGGAGTTGAAGTCCTTGAAGTAGAGGATCTCCTTGTCACCGTTGGCGTAGGTGACCTCGAGGAACTGGTTCTCCTCGGACTCCGCGTACATCCGCTCGACGGTGCGCTGGATCATCGCGTCGACGGTGGCGCTGCGGGAGCCACCGTTGGCGTCCAGATCGTCCGGGTGCAGTGGGAGGTCCTCGGTCAGGTACTTCGTGAAGATGTCTTTGGCACCCTCGGCGTCGGGCCGCTGCACCTTGATCTTCACGTCGAGCCGGCCGGGACGCAGGATGGCCGGGTCGATCATGTCCTCCCGGTTGGAGGCACCGATCACGATGACGTTCTCGAGCCGCTCCACACCGTCGATCTCCGACAGCAGCTGCGGCACGATCGTGGTCTCGACGTCGCTGGACACACCCGAGCCACGGGTGCGGAACAGGGACTCCATCTCGTCGAAGAACACCACCACCGGGGTGCCCTCGCTGGCCTTCTCGCGGGCCCGGCTGAAGATCAGCCGGATGTGCCGCTCGGTCTCACCGACGTACTTGTTCAGGAGCTCGGGGCCCTTGACGTTGAGGAAGTAGGACTTGGAGTCCTTCTCTCCCCTGGCCTCGGCGGCCTTCTTCGCCAGCGACCGCGCGACGGCCTTGGCGATCAGCGTCTTCCCGCAGCCGGGAGGGCCGTACAGCAGAACGCCCTTCGGCGGCTTGAGCCCGTGCTCGCGGTACAGCTCGGGGTGCAGGAACGGCAGCTCGACCGCGTCGCGGATGTTGGCGATCTGCGGCCCCAGGCCACCGATGTCGGAGTAGTCGATGTCGGGCACCTCTTCGAGGACGAGCTCCTCGACCTCGGCGCGGGGAACCTTCTCGAAGGCGAACCCGGACCTCGGGTCCATGGTCAGGGCGTCGCCGACCTTGAGCTTGACCTCCGGATCACGCAGGGCCCCGGCCAGGTGCACGACGCGCTCCTCGTCGGCGTGCGCCATGACCAGCGCGCGCTCGCCCTCGTCGAGGATCTCCTTGAGGATGACGATCTCGCCGGTCTTCTCGAACTGCCGCGCCGCCACCACGTTGAAGGCCTCGTTGAGCATCAGCTCCTGGCCCGGTCGCAGCTCGTCGACCTCGATCGACGGGCTCACCGCGACCCGCATCTTGCGCCCGGAGCTGATGATCTCGACCGTGCCGTCCTCGGCCTGGCCGACGAACACGCCGAAGGTGTTGGGGGGCTGGGCGAGCCGGTCCACCTCGGCCTTGAGCTGGACGATCTGCTCGCGAGCGTCGCGCAGGGTGCCCGCCAGACGCTCGTTCTGGGATCCGAGTTGGTTGACCTGGGCGCGGAGACGCTCTATCTCGTCTCCTGCCGCCCCTGGAGTCCGTGCAGCCGAGAGTCGCTCGACCTCCTGCTGGAGGCGAACGATCTCGCGCCGTAGCGCGGCCTCGTCAAGGCCGTACCCGCTGCTGTGGTCGGTCATGGCGGTAACCCTCCCGTCCGGCGCAAGGTCGATGCTTCGACCCTAGCCCGCTTTCACGCCCTAACGGCGATCCGGCGTAAATCCATCCACGAGATGAAATCTCGTGCCGGTCGGCACCGTCGCAGACCGGAAAGGAGCCATCCTGGCACGTGCGGAGTGACAATGGGTGTCTCAATGGTCACTTGACCGTCCGTAACCGGACAAGCAAGGTGACCGAGATCTCTCCACCGTTCCCGGATGACTGGCGCCCTTTGGCTCAGAACCATCACCCGGGAACGCCGAAAAAGCCACCCCGCACGGGCATCAATTAGCGGGATCGAAACCTGGGCGGGGTTCGCCGTCCTGCTCGTCGGCCGGATCGGTGTCCAGATCCTCGGCGAGCGCAAGGGCCTGCGCCGAAGCGCCGGTGACGTCGCGACGCACCTTGCGGACCTTCTTGTCGGACACCGGGCGCTCCCCCAGGTCGACAGCGGTCCACTCGCCCCACGCCTCGGCCACGCCCTGCTCACCGTCGGCGGCGGCCTTGGCCGGGCGCCGGCGCCGCAGCGGTGCGGTCAGGCCGTCGGCCATGCGCCGGGAGGTGAGCAGGAAGCCGGTGTGGCCGACCATGCGGTGCTGCGGGCGTACCGCCAGCCCTTCCAGGTGCCAGCCGCGGACCATCGACTCCCAGGCCTGCGGCTCGGTGAAACGGCCGTCCGCGCGCAGGGCCTCCGCCGTGCGGGACAGCTGGGTGGCGGTCGCCACATAACAGATCAGCACACCGCCGGGCACGAGCGCCTTCGCCACGGCCTCCAGGCAGTCCCAGGGGGCCAGCAGGTCGAGCACGAACCGGTCGGCGTCGGTCTCCACCACGTCGGTGGCGACGTCACCCACAGTGATCTGCCAGGACGGGTGCTCGGAGCCGAAGAACGTCTCGATGTTCGCCTTGGCGATGGCGGCGAAGTCTTCGCGGCGTTCGTAGGAATGCACGAGCCCGGTGTCGCCCACCGCCCTGAGCAGGGACATCGTCAGAGCGCCGGACCCTACCCCGGCCTCGACGACGCGGGCCCCGGGGAAGATGTCGGCCATCTGCACGATCTGCCCGGAATCTTTCGGGTACACCACGGCGGCACCGCGCGGCATCGACAGAACGTAGTCGGCCAGCAGCGGCCGCAGCGCCAGGTACTCGACCCCGGCGGTGTTGCGGATCACCGAGCCGTCGGGCTGCCCGATCAGCTCCTCGTGGCGGAAGTACCCACGGTGGGTGTGGAACTCCTTGGCGGGGTCGAGGGCGATCGTGTGCAGCCGGCCCTTGGGGTCGGTGAGCTGCACCCGGTCACCGGCCCGGAACGGGCCCCGGCGGCGATCGGCGCCGGTGGGGGCGGGGGGTGCTTCGGTCATGAGGAGCGAGTCTATGGGCGCGGCGGGGGTGGATCGCGCCGGGGCGGCGATCCTTCGGTGATCGTTCAGTGATCGTTCGGTGATCCAGGACGCGGGTGCGCACCGGCCCGGGGTCATCGGTCAGTCACCGGTCAGGTCACCGGTCAGGGGGCGACGAACCGGGCGACGTCCTCCCAGTCCAGCACGCCGACCACGACGTCACCGGGGCCGAGGACCGCGTACCGGGCGGACGGAGCGTCCTGCAGGGCCTGGATCAACTCCTGACCGGCCAGGCCGGTGGCCAGGACCGCACCGGCGGGCAGGGCCTCGGCCACGGCACCCGCCCGGACCTCTTCGGCCCGGGCCGCGGGCACGCCGGCGGCGGCGCGTTCGTCGACGATGGCGGAGGGCCGGCCGTACACGTCGAGCACGACCACGGCGGTCGCCCCGGCCCCGGCGGCCGACATCAGGGCCCCGGCGACGGTGGCTCCGGAGGACACCGCCACCGCGGGCTGCAGCAGATCGTCCACGAGCACCGCCTCGGCCCGGATGTTCCAGCGCGCCACCTCGACCGCCTGCCCGGCCGCCCGCCACAGCAGGATGCCGACGAGAACCAGCCAGAAGGCACTGGCGGGCCCGCGCTCACCGGTCAGGACGGAGAAACCGGCGTAGACCAGGGTGCCGACCGCGATGACCCGGCCGGCGTGGCCGGCCACCACGGCGGCCAGGAGCCGGTCGCCGCTCAACCGCCAGATCAAGCCCTCCAGCACCCGGCCACCGTCCAGCGGCAGTCCGGGCAGGGCGTTGAAGCCGGCGACCACCAGGTTGGAGGTGGCGGTCGCGACGAGCAGGAGCCGCAGCACGCTGCCCGGCTCGGCGCCGTGCACGGCCTGCTCGGCGGCCAGGGCGATGACGACGTTCGACAGCGGGCCGACCACGGCGACGGCAACGGCTCGCCACGGGCCGGCGGAGGGGGTGTCGAAGGCGGTGTGACCGCCCCACAGGTCGAGCACGATCGCCGTGGCCGGGGTGCCGGTAGCGGCGGCGGCGAGCGCGTGCGCGGCCTCGTGGACGAACACCGACAGCAGCAGGATCAGGGCGAAGACGAAGCTGATCAGGTAGACGCCCGGGCCGGTCAGGTCCACCCAGGCGCGCACGGTGGGTGCGAACAGCAGGGTCATCGCGGCGGCGACGAGGAACCAGGACGGGCGCAGGTAGACCGGCACCCGCCCGACCCGGCCCAGGCGGATCCCGGACTCCGCGGCGGGGGTCTTCTCGGCGGCACTCATCGGCCGGGGCCGGATGTCGCGCGGGACATCTGTCCGCCGGGCCCGGGGTTGGTCACCTGCAGGATGTTAAAGCAGGTCGCGGCGCTCGCCCGGGGGGACATTCCGGTCGTCATCAGAACTGTCGGACCCCACGTCTAGGGTTTCCGGCATGGCAGCAGCACTCAGCCCGTCCCGGGCCTCCGACTTCATGCAGTGCCCGCTGCTGTACCGCTTCCGTGTCATCGACCGGCTGCCCGAGGCCCCGAGCTCCGCCGCGGTGCGCGGCACACTGGTTCACGAGGTGCTGGAACGGCTGTTCGACCTGCCCGCCGACCGGCGCACGGTCGAGGCGGCGCAGGAGCTGCTCCCGGCGGCCTGGGCCCACGTGCAGAAGGAGCGGCCCGAGGTCTCGGCGTTGTTCTACGGGGACGAGCCGCAGGAAGAGCTGGAGGGCTGGCTGGCCTCGGCGTCCCGGCTGGTCGGCCGCTGGTTCGCGCTGGAGGACCCGACCCGGCTGGAACCGGCCGACCGCGAGCTCTACGTCGAGACCGTGCTGGACGACGGGCTGATGCTGCGCGGTTACGTCGACCGGCTCGACGTGGCCGCCGACGGCCGGTTGCGGGTGGTCGACTACAAGACCGGCCGGGCCCCGTCGGAGGCGTTCGAGGCGAAGGCCCTGTTCCAGATGAAGTTCTACGCGCTGGTGCTGTGGCGCACCCGGGGCATCCTGCCCACGGTGCTCCAGCTCGTGTACCTGGGCGACGGCGAGATCCTGCGGTACGAGCCGGACGAGGCCGACCTGCTGGCCGTGGAACGCAAGGTGAAGGCGTTGTGGGAGGCGATCACCGAGGCCGCCCGCACGGGCGACTGGCGGCCTTCCCCCAGCCGCCTGTGCTCGTGGTGCGACCACCACGCCCGCTGCCCGGCCAAAGGTGGCACGCCACCACCGGTCCCGGCTGACGCGGTGACCCGGTTCCTCAACCCGGACCGGTCCGACGAGGCCCTGGTCATGGCGGACCCCGGATGACGCCGGCTCGACGGCAGGGCCTGCGCACGACGGTGCGACCACCGCGGTCACGGCCCCGGCGTATCTGGAGACCACGGCGGCGGCTCGTTACCGGTGTGTCAATTTGCCGCACTCCTGCGGCCTGTCCCGGCGCCGTCCGCGGCCCGGGTGACAAACTGGTCACCGGCCGGTGCACGATCCCTGACCCCGGCCGGAGCAAGATCGGGGTCGGATCAGGGAGGCACCCGAGGCGTGGGGGTACGCATCTCGGGAACGGTAGGAGAGGGATCCGGGGGATGCACCAGTCCCCACTGTTCTGTGCCAGTCCGAAGACGAAACCATGGGGAGTACAGGGTGGGAACGGAAGCAATCGCGAGAGCGATTGATCTGGAAAAGGTCTACGGGCAGGGCGAGGCGCAGGTCAAGGCCCTGCGCGGCGTCAGCGTCGACTTCGGCCGGGGCGAGATGACCGCCATCATGGGGCCTTCCGGGTCGGGCAAGTCCACGCTCATGCACTGCATGGCGGCGCTGGACCGGCCCACCGGGGGCGACGTGGAGATCGACGGCGTGCAGGTGCGCGGACTCAAGGACAAGGCACTCACCCAGCTGCGGCGCGACCGCCTGGGCTTCATCTTCCAGTCGTTCAACCTGGTGCCGACCCTGACGGCCCGGGAGAACATCACACTCCCCGTCGACATTGCCGGGCGCAAGGTCGACCAGGAGTGGTTCGACCGGGTCGTCGACACGGTAGGGCTGCGCGACCGGCTCAGCCACCGGCCCACCGAGCTGTCCGGCGGCCAGCAGCAGCGGGTGGCGTGCGCCCGCGCCCTGGTCAGCCGGCCGGCAATCGTGTTCGCCGATGAACCGACCGGCAACCTCGACTCCCGGGCCAGCGCCGAGATCCTGTCGTTCCTGCAGAACTCGGTGAAGGAGTTCGGGCAGTCCATCGTCATCGTCACCCACGACCCGGTGGCGGCCGGGTACGCCGACCGCGTGCTGTTCCTGGCCGACGGCGAGATCGTCGACGAGATGGTCGACCCCACCGCCGACAAGGTGCTCGAGCGGATGCGCGGTTTCGACGCCACCGGACGGCGAAGCTGACATGTTCAAGATCACCGTCAAGGGAATCTTCACCCATCGGCTCCGTTTCGCCCTGACGGCACTCGCGGTCTGCCTCGGCGTCACGCTGGTGGCGGGCACACTGGTGCTCAGCGGCAGCATCACCCGCACGTTCGACGCGATCGTCGAACAGACCTCAGCCGGCACCGATGTGCAGGTGCGCGGGTCCCAGCTGGAGACCACCGCGGTCGACGGCTCGAAACAGCGCGAGCCGCTCCCGCTCTCGCTGGAGAAGACGATCGAGGCCGTCGACGGTGTGGCCCGCGTCGCGCCCGACATGGCCGGCACGGCGATCCTGGTCAACCGGGAAGGCACCGCCACCCGTAACGGCGGCGCGCCCAACCTCGGCTTCGGCTACGACCCGGACGACCCGACCATCGAGATCACCTCCGGCCGGGCCCCGGAGAAGAAGGGTGAGGTTCTCGTCGACGAGTCCACCCTGGAGCTGGCCGGGCTCGCACTGGGCGACACCACGAAGGCCCTGATCCAGAACGACCCGCAGAACGTCACGATCACCGGGGTCTTCACCTTCGGCAGCAGCCTGGCGGGCGCCACCCTGGTGCTGCTCGACGAGCAGACCGCCGAGGCCACCTGGGCCCCGGACGGCGAGGTGCCGTCGTTCACCATCGGCGCCGACGACGGGGTGAGCCAGGAGACGCTGCGCGACCGGATCGCCCAGGTCGTCCCGGCCGGTACCGAGGTCGTCACCGGCGACGTCGTCTATCAGGAGCAGAAAGACTCCTTCGGCACGGCGATCGGGTTCATCACGACGTTCCTGCTGGTGTTCGCCCTGATCGCGGTGTTCGTCGGGGCCTTCATCATCGCCAACACCTTCTCCATGCTGGTCGCCCAGCGCACCCGTGAGCTGGCCCTGCTGCGGGCGGTCGGTGCCTCCCGCGGTCAGGTACTGCGGGTGGTGCTCGGCGAGGCGGCCATCCTCGGCCTGACCGGCTCGGTGGTGGGTCTGGGCCTGGGCATCCTGCTCGCGGCCGGGTTGCAGGCCGTGGTGAAGCAGTCCGGGCTGGAGATCACCGGGGGCCTGCCGGTCACCGTGACCACGGTGGTCGTCAGTCTGCTGATCGGCCTGGTGGTGACCATGCTGTCGGCGATCTTCCCGGCTCTGCGGGCCTCCCGGGTCGCCCCGATCGCGGCGCTGCGCGACGACGCGCAGACCCCGCCCGGTGGTGTGCTGCGCCGCGGCATCATCGGCCTGGTGCTGGTGCTGGCCGGTTTCGCCACCATCCTGCCCGGGTCGCTGGGCGACAAACCGCAGTGGGCCCTGGTCGGCGTCGGGGCCGCGCTGCTGCTCATCGGTCTGCTGGTGGCCGCGCCCTGGCTCACCCGACCGGTGGTGCGCCTCATCGGCGTCCCGTACACGGCTCTCTACGGCACCGTCGGTCGGCTGGCCCGGGAGAACGCGCTGCGCAACCCCCGCCGCACGGCGACCACGGCGAGTGCCCTGATGATCGGTCTGGCCCTGATGTCGAGCGTGGGCGTGTTCGCCTCCTCGGCGAACGCCAGTGTCTCCGACATCGTGGACAGCGAGCTCACGGCCGACTACGTGCTGAGCAGTGGCGGTTTCACCATGATTCCGACCACGGTGGCCGACGAGGTGACCAAGATGCCCGGCGTCACCTCGGTGGCGACGATCCGCTCGGCACCGGTACAGCTGGCCGACGGCTCGGTGTTCGCGATCGCCGCCGACCCCCGGGCCATGACCGAGAACGTGAAGCTCAACGTCGTGGCCGGTTCGCTGGACTCGATCGACGCGGGCGACGTGGTGGTCAGCCAGACCGCGGCCGACGACCGCGGCTGGAAGGTCGGCGACACCCTCACGGCCGAGGTCGGCACCCAGAAGAACCAGAGCCTCACCGTCGGCGGCATCATCGATGATTCCCAGGCGCTGAACAACCCGAACATGATTGTCCCGCTCGACCTGTACGCCGGCACGGTGCCGGCTGCCCAGCAGGGCGACTTCCTGCTCTACGTGAAGTCGGACGGCACGAACACGGCAGCACTGCGGTCGCAGCTGGAAGACGTGGTCAAACCGTTCCTCGTGGTCTCCGTGCAGGACGGTGACGAGTTCGCGGACGCCCAGGCGGCGCAGATCAATTCGCTGCTCTACCTGATCTACGCGCTGCTGGCCCTGAGCGTGCTGATCGCGGTGCTGGGCATCATCAACACGCTGGCTCTGTCGGTGTTCGAGCGCACCCGGGAGATCGGGCTGCTGCGGGCGGTCGGCATGAGCCGGCGTCAGCTGCGGCGCATGATCAGCGCGGAGTCGGTCAGCACAGCGGTGTTCGGCGCGGTGCTGGGGATGGCCCTGGGCCTCGTGCTCGGCCTGGTACTGCAGCGGGCCCTGGTGTCGCAGGGCCTGGAGGCCCTGTCGATCCCGTGGCTCACCCTGGCGATCGTGCTGGTGTTCTCGGCGGTCGCCGGGATGGTTGCCGCGATCATGCCGGCCTGGCGTGCGGTGCGCCTCGATGTACTGAAGGCGATCACGGCCGACTGAAAGGTGTGGCCGGGCAAGCGTTCGGCGATCCCTTTCGAGCACTCCGGGGGAACATCCGTGCGGGCAGGACGCACGGATGTTCCCCGTCGGCGGAGTACGAGGGGTCAGATCGGAGTACGGGGGTCAGATCGGAGCGCCGAGGTCAGATCGGTACTCCGGGTGGGCCGGCGAGACGGGCGCCAGAGCATGACAGCTGCTGCCGCCGGGCCGGCCGAGGCTGGGAAGATGTGGCAGGTGGGCAGCATCGGCTCGGGCAGTGGCACTGACCAGTGCTGCGGCGACGCCGAGGCCGATGACCAGCTTGAGGAACCGGGGAGAGGGTCGGCGTTCCACAGTGACGCTGCGAACCGGCCCACCTCCGCTCGGTACCCGGCCCGGTGACAGCCGGCGGCCGACCGGTGCGGGGGTACATGTTGGGAGGAGGTCAAATCTGCGCACTGGGACCAAAGACCCAGAAACCCGGGGATCCGGGCCGGAGCGGGCATCAAGATCATCGGGGAACCCTTGCCTGATCACGACGGAGATGCGGGAGCCCACCTCAGGATGCAGAAAACTCCTGGCCACAGTTCTAGAACTCTGGGGAGATTTTGCATGATCACGGAAGGTTTTTTCGGGGGTGAGGAGGGCCTGCCCTCGGGTCTTAGCTCTTGATGAGCTTGCCCAGGTCTTTCGCCGTCCAGCCGGCCAGGCTCCGGGTGACCGTGCGGCCTTCTCGCTCGGGGACGGGGACCAGGTGCTCCACCGCCAGGAGAGGCACACCGGCGGCCTCAGCGGAGGCGACACCGGTCAGGCTGTCCTCGATGGCCACGCACTCCCCCGGCTCGACACCGAGCAGCTGGGCCCCGCGCAGGTAGGGCTCGGCGTGCGGCTTGCCGTGGGTGACCTCGTCACCGGTGACCAGGAAGCGGAAGAAGTCGCCCTGCTCGCGGGGCAGGGTGGCGACGATCGCCTCGGCCATCTCGCGGTAGGACATGGTGACGAGGGCGCAGGGCACGCCCAGCTCGTGCAGTTCGAACAACAGCTCACGGGCGCCGGGCCGCCAGGGCACCTCGACCGCGATGCGACCTACGACGCCGGTGGTGAGGCGGGCGATGATCTCGTCGGCGGGCAGGGTGACGCCGCCGTGCTGCTGGATGTAGCGGGCCGAGTCGATCAGCGCGTTGCCGATGAGAGCGTGAGCGTGCTCGTCGCTCCACTCGCCGCCGAACTCGGCAACCAGGAGGTGCTCCTCGGCCATCCAGTACGGCTCGGTGTCGACGAGAGTGCCGTCCATGTCCCACAGCACCGCGGCGGGAAGGCCGGCCGCCCGCAGGGCCGTTGTGGCCGGGCTGGTCCGGGACGCACTGATCTCCGTCAACGCACTGATCTCTGTCGACTCACTGATCTCTGTCACGGTGGTGGGGTACTCGCCTCTGACGCCGGATGCGGACAGGGGTACCGCGCGTGACCTCGTCGCCGCACGCAGTGGCCCGGAGCGCTTACTCACCGTCGTCATCGGAGGGACTCCGGAATGACTCAGGCGCAGGCTCTCTTACCGAGTCTAGAGTCCGCGTCCAGCCCGTCTGCGGCGGCCGGACCCGCACCGCCCGTAGGCTGGGCGGCGAGGGCGGTGACCTCACCGCGATGACGAGTGTGAGCGAGGAGAAGGCGTGACAGATCTGTCGGGAGTGCCGCCACTGCGGGACCCCGTGATGGTGGCTGCCTTCGAGGGCTGGAACGACGCAGGTGAGGCCGCCAGCGGAGCCGTGGCACACCTGGAACGGGTCTGGGGCGCGACCAGCGTCGGAGAGCTCGATCCGGAGGAATACCACGACTTCCAGGTGAACCGGCCGAGTGTGGGCACGGACGAGGACGGCAGTCGTACCATCACCTGGCCCACGACCCGCGTCTACTGGGCGCGACCTCCGGGGGCCAGCCGCGACATCGTGATCGTCCGCGGCATCGAACCCTCGATGCGATGGCGCAAGTTCATCGGCGAGCTCCTGCAGTACGCGGACGACCTCAAGGTCGGCACGATGATCACGCTGGGTGCACTCCTGGCCGACGTGCCGCACACCCGCCCGATCCCGGTCACCACGACGAGTGACGACGAACGGCTGCTGGACAAGCTCGCCGTGGAACCGTCCCGCTACGAGGGACCGACCGGCATCGTCGGGGTGCTCCAGGACGCGGCCACGAAGGCCGGACTGCCGAGCCTGTCGCTGTGGGCCGCCGTACCGCACTACGTGGGCCAGTCGCCCTCCCCCAAGGCCACCCTGGCGCTGCTGCGCCGCATCGAGGACGTACTCGACGTCACGGTGCCGCTGGGTGACCTGCCGGAGGACGCCCGGGCCTGGGAGCGCGGCGTGGACGAACTGGCGGAGGAGGACACCGAGATCGGCGAGTACGTGCGCCAGCTGGAGCAGGCCAAGGACACCGCGGACCTGCCCGAGGCCAGCGGCGAGGCGATCGCCAAGGAGTTCGAGCGCTACCTGCGGCGACGCCGGCCGGACGAGGACGGCGGCAAGCCGGGAATGCTGTAGACCCCAGAAAAAACGGACGCCCCACGCTCGGTGAGCATGGGGCGTTCGTCGTGGGGCGTCCCCCATTTTTCAGGTACTCAGAAACGCACGCCCAGCAGCGCGTCGATCGTGCGGGCCACCAGACCCGGCGCCCCCTCGACCGAACCGCCGGTGGTGAGCATCTCGTCCACCCACGCGTCCACCGCGGCGAGCGCCTTCGGGGCGTCCAGGTCGGTGCCGACCGCCTCGCGGACGGCCGCGAGCACGGGCTCCGGGTCGGGGCCCTCCTGCCGGGACAGCGCGTCCTTCCAGCGGTCCAGACGCACCTGGGCGGCCGCCAGGCCCTCGTCGGTCCAGTCCCAGCTGGTGCGGTAGTGGTGCGCCAGGATGGCCAGGCGGATGGTCTGCGGGTCGACCCCGGCCGCACGCAGCCGGGAGACGAAGACCAGGTTGCCGCGGGACTTGCTCATCTTCTCGCCGTCCAGGCGCACCATGCCGGCGTGGGCGTAGTGCCGGGCGAAGGGCTCTTCGCCGGTGATGACCTGGCCGTGCGAGGCGCTCATCTCGTGGTGCGGGAACAGCAGGTCGTCGCCGCCGGCCTGCACGTCGAAGCCCATGCCGAGGTGACGCAGGGCGATCGAGGCGCATTCGATGTGCCAGCCCGGCCGGCCGGCGCCGAGAGTCTCGCCCTCCCAGGAGGGCTCACCCTCGCGGGCAACGCGCCACAGCAGCGGGTCGAGCTCGTTGCGCTTACCGGCCCGGTCCGGGTCGCCGCCGCGCTCGGCGAAGGTGGTGCGTGCCTCGTCGGGAGACAGCTTGGCCACCCGGCCGAAGTCCGGGTCGGCGGTGACGTCGAAGTACACGTCCTGGGCGCCGGGGTTCAGCGCGTCCGGGGTGGGGACCAGATAGGCCTTACCGTCTTTGAGCAGGTTCTGCACGGCCTCGACGACCAGCGGCACGGACTCCACGGCGGTCATGAACACGCGTGGGGCGATCACGCCGAGCGCGACCATGTCGTCCTTGAAGCGGTCGGTCTCGCGGTCGGCGAGGGCGCGCCAGTCGTCACCGGTGGCGTTCGCGCGCTCGAGCAGCGGGTCGTCGACGTCGGTGACGTTCTGCACGTAGAAGACCTCGTGCCCGGCGTCGAGCCAGGCGCGGTGCAGCAGGTCGAAAGCGACGTAGGTGGAGGCGTGCCCGATGTGGGTGGCGTCGTACGGGGTGATCCCGCAGACGTACATGCGGGCCTCACCCTCCGGCCGCGTGGTCACCAGGGTGCGCTCCGAGGAGTCGAAGACGCGGACCGGCGCACCAGAGCCGGGCAGACGGGGGACAGCGGGAGAAGGCCAGGGGATCACGAACGGAGCCTAACTGACGACTCCGAGCGATGTCCGTGCTGGTCCGGCCCTAGTTCCACGGTAATTCCGGGAATAAATCCCAGCGTTTCAGAAGGGCGGCCAGGGGATCGCGTGCCAGTCGCCCGGGGGCTTCGGGAAGCGCCGGCGCCGCAGCAGCTGGGCGGCCCGGCGGGCGGTGCGGTGCACCTCGTCGGCCTCGAGCAGACCCGACAGCGCCGTGTGTAGTTCGCTGTCGCCCGACAGGTCGGTGACCAGTCGCTCGAGCAGGTCGGCCAGCTCGTTGTCGAGAGGTTCACCCGCCCAGCCCCAGAGCACCGTGCGCAGCTTGTCGTCCAGGTTGAAGGTGAGCCCGTGGTCGACGCCGAAGAGCCGGCCGTGGGCGCCGCGCAGGATGTGCCCACCCTTGCGGTCGGTGTTGTTGGCCACCGCGTCGAAGAGGGCCAGGCGGCGCAGGCCCGGGTCGTCGGCGTGCGCGAGGACGATCGGGTCGCCGACGGCGTCCTCGGCCACCAGGACCTGTTTCCAGTCGCCGGGTACGGCCGTGGGCGGCAGCACGTCGACAACGCCCGCCCCCGGCTCGCCCATCACCGGCTCGACCGCCAGCGGCAGGCCGCCCAGACCGGTGGAGCCGTCGCCGGTGACCGCCTCGTCCTGTGCCGACGCGTTGACCCACAGCTGCACGCTGCCGGGACCGAACGGGCCGTCGCGCAGCGCCGTCGGCGGGACCACGTCGAGCCCGCTGTAGGCCGACAGCGCGTAGCTGGCGGTCTCGCGCAGGCCGAGGGTGCCGGACGGGAAGTCCCAGAGCGGCTTCTCGCCGGAGATCGGCTTGTACACGGCGCCGGTGCTGACGCCGTCGAGGGTGACGGAGACGTAGAGCGTGGCGTTGCTCGCCCCGGTGATCCGGCCCTGGACGTCGATCTCGCCCTCGGCGAGGAGCTGGAGCAGTTCCGGCTCCTCGAGCATCCCGGGCCCGGTCCCCGTCAGCGCCGGTACCCGTTCGCCCGCGGGCAGATGTGCCCTTCCGGATCGAGCGGGAACGTGCAGAACGGGCAGGGCGGGCGACCGGCCCCGACCACGGCGAGCGCCCGCTTGGCGAAGGCCCGGGCGGCGGCACCGGCGAGCGACACCCGCAGCACGGCGCCCTCGGCCTCCTCGTCGGTGTCGGGCAGCTCGTCCTCGTCCTCGTTGAGGTTCTCGCCGGCCTCGAAGCACTCGATCACGACGCGCTCGAGTTCGCCGTCCCAGGCGAGGCTCATCGTGCCGACGCGGAACTCCTCCTCGATCGGAGTATCCAGCGGGGCGGTGTCCTCGGTGCGGGTGGGCGCGAGCGCGGGCACGGTGGCGCTGCCCTGGGTGCGGCGCAGCACCTCGTCGAGGAGCTCGTCGACCCGCTCGGCGAGCACCGAGACCTGTTGCTTCTCGAGCTGGACGGTGGTCAGGCGGTGACCGGTGCGGACCTGGAGGAAGAAGGTGCGGGAACCGGGCTGGCCCGTCGTACCCGCGACGAACCGGTCCGGTGACTCGTACTCATATACCTGGCGCGGCATACCCGGGACCCTACGACGTTCCGGACGACGGTGCCGCACCACCACCGACGACCGCGTCCGACGAGGACAGTGCATCGTCGCCCGGGGCCGGCTCGGCGGGCGGAACCGGCACCAGGGACGCCAGGTCGGTGCCGGAGTCGTTGATGCGCACGGCGAACGGGCGCAGCGGTGTGAAACGGATCACGGAGACCGAGCAGGGGTCGACGACGAGTCGCTGGAACTGGTCGAGGTGCATGCCGAGGGCATCGGCGAGGATCGCCTTGATCACGTCACCGTGCGAGACCGCCATCCAGACGGCGTGGTCGCCGAACTCGGCCGCGACCCGGGCGTCGTACTCGCGGATCGCGGAGACGGCCCGGTGCTGCATGGCCGGCATCGACTCACCCTCGGGGCCGGGGAAGGTCACCGCCGACGGGTGGGCCTGCACGACCGGCCAGAGCTTCTCCTTGACCAGTTCCTTCAGCGGACGGCCGGTCCAGTCGCCGTAACGGCACTCCCCCAGCCGGTCGTCGGTGAGGAGCTCGGGTTTCCCCGGGGTCCCCAGGAGGGTGGACGCGGTTTCCTGGCAGCGCTGGAGGGGGCTGGAGACGGCGAGCCGGAGCGGGATGTTCTCCAGCCGGGAGGCCAGGGTCTTCGCCTGGGCCTGCCCGGTCTCGTCCAGCGCCACTCCCGGCGTCCAGCCGGCCAGGATCCCGCTCGCATTGGCGGCGGTACGGCCGTGACGGACGAGCAGAACGGTGGGCACGGTCGATGAGCCTACGGGGTGTCCGGCCGGCCGGGTCAGGTGGCGGACAGGACATTGGTCGCCAGGAGTCCCATCACCACGAGCCCGGCCACGATCCGGTACGGGTTGAACACGGCGATCGAGTGCCCGGCGACCAGCTTCAGCAGCCAGGCGATGGCGGCGTAGGCGACCAGGAACGAGACGAAGGTGCCCACCGCCATCGGGCCCCAGCCCACGACCTCGGTGTTCACGTCTTTCAGCGAGTAGACCCCGGCGCCGGTGAGGGCGGGGACGGCCAGGAAGAACGACAGGCGGGTGGCCGCGACCCGGGTGGCGCCGACCATCAGCCCGGCCGAGATCGTGGCACCGGAGCGGGACACGCCGGGCACCAGGGCGACACACTGCATCAGCCCGATGATCAGGACCTCCCGCACGCCCAGCTCGGTCTCCTCGTACTCCTGCCGCGGGTTGCGCTCGGCCCACCAGATCACCGCGCTCCAGGCGATCAGGGAGCCCGCGACCACCCAGAGGTTGCGCAGCGGGCCGTCGATGAGGTCTTTCCCGACCAGGGCGACCACGACGATCGGGCTGGAGCCCAGGATGACGAGCCAGGCGAAGCGGTAGTCGGGGTCGGGCGCGTGGTGCCGGCCGCGGGCCGGGCCGAGGCCGCGCAGCCAGGCCAGGGCGAGCCGGACGAAGTCGGCCCGGAAGTACAGGAAGGTCGCGACGATCGCACCGAACTGGATGATCGCGGTGAAGGACGTCACCGCCGGGTCGTCGATCTTCAGGCCGAGCAGCCCCTCGGCCACGGTGAGGTGGCCGGTGCTGGACACGGGCAGGAACTCGGTGAGGCCTTCGACCACACCCAGGACGATGGCATCGAGATATCCGACGGAACTCATGTGGGCCACTTTGTCAGCCCGCGCGCGCTAGGTTGACACGTCATGGAGCAGCGATACGTGGGCCGCACCGGCTTACGTGTCTCCCGGCTGGGCCTGGGCACGATGACCTGGGGCCGGGAGACCGACCCGGACGAGGCTGCCAACCAGCTGAAAGCCTTTCTCGACGCAGGCGGATCGCTGGTCGACGCCGGTACCCGTTACGGCGCCGGGGCATGTGAGGAGACACTCGGCAAGCTGCTCGAGACCCTGGGCGTACGTGATCATCTCGTGATCTCGGCCAAGGCTGTCGTGCCCCTGTACCGGCCGGGCCCCGACCTGTCCCGCCGCTCGCTGCTCACCGCGCTGGACGCCACCCTGGCCCGCCTGGGCACCGACCACGTGGACCTGTGGACGGCCCCGGGCTGGAGCGAGGCCGTACCGCTGGAGGAGACGCTCTCCGCGCTGGAGACGGCGGTGCGCTCCGGGCGGGCCCGCTACGTGGGCATCGCCAACGTCGCGGCCTGGCAGGCCGCCCTGGCGTGTTCGGGCGGCAACCCGCCCGCCGTCGTGCACAGCGAGTACTCGCTCGTGCAGCGGCATCCGGAGAACGAGCTGATTCCAGCGGCCGAGCATCTGGGACTGGGCGTGATCGGCTGGTCGCCCCTGGGCCGCGGGGTACTCACCGGCAAGTACCGGCACGGCACCCCGCCCGACTCCCGCGCGGCCTCGGTTCATCTCGCCCGGTTCGTGGAGCCGTACCTCGACCGCCCGTCGCGGCGCATCACCGACGCCGTGATCGCCGCGGCGGACGGCCTCGGATTCAGCCCTCTGGAGATCTCCCTGGCCTGGGTGCGTGACCGGCCCGGCATCAGCTCGGTACTGCTCGGGGCCCGGACCGCCGGTCAGCTGCGGCAGGCCCTGGGCAGTGAAGACGTCGAGCTGCCCGCCGAGATCCTCGGCGTGCTCGACGAAGTGTCGGCCTCGGCCCTGTGAGAAACCCCGGCCCGGTGAGAAACATCAGCCCCGTAACAGCTCCCGCAGGTCATGTTCCTGAGCCGGTCGTGATCATGCAGAACCTCCGGGGAGGTTCTGCATGATCACGACCAGGCCCTAAACCCCTGCGGGCAGGTCGAACTCGCCCGTCACCGGTTCCAGCACCCGCACCTCCGCCTCGCCGATGTCGAAGAACATCCCGACCAGTTCCAGCGAGCCCGCCTCCACCCGGCTGCGCACCAGCGGGTGCTCCATCAGGTGCCCCAGCTGGGCGATCACGTTCAGCTGGGCCAGCCGGTCGGTGTCGTCGGTGCCGCCCTGGTCACGGAAGCGGTGCAGCGAGTCCTGTGCGTGGACCAACCAGCCGGGCAGGGCACCGCCGAGGTCCCCGTCCGGTTCCAGCAGGGCCCGCATCGCACCGCACCCGGAGTGCCCGCAGACCGCGATGGTCTTCACGCCGAGCACCCCGACCGCATACTCGACCGCGGCCACGGTGGAGTCTCCCGGGTCGGAAGGCCGCACCGGCACCAGGTTCCCGACATTGCGCACGGTGAACAGGTCTCCCGGGCCGGAGTGGGTGATCAGGTTCGGCACCACCCGGGAGTCGGCGCAGGTGATGAACAGCGTGCACGGTGACTGCCCCTCCCGCAGGTCGTGCAGCACCCCCCGCATCCGGGGCCCCAGCCGGTCGTGGAAACTGCCCACGCCGTCGAGGACCCGGACCCGGTCGAGCGTCTCGCCCGGGTCGGCCGGGACGTTCGAGGAGATCTCGACCAGGCCATGGTCCCAGGGTGCGGCCGACCCGGAGCTGCCGTCATCGAGATTCCTTGCCTTGCGGGCCTTCCCGCCGCTGATCAGTTCGCTCAGCACGGGTGCGCCCTGTTCCCACACGCTGACGGAGCCGCCGCCCCGGCGGTGCTCCTCCACCCAGTCCAGCAGGTGCTCGCTCGCGGCCTGGTCGAGGTAGTCGACCTCCAGCTCGACCTTGACCGGCGCCCCGGCCGGGACGGCCGACAGACGGCGGGCCAGGGAGGGCAGCGACACGAACGTCACGGTGCCCGCGAGCACGACCCGCCAGGTGCCGTCCGGCTCGTCGGCCGGGGACACCACCTCGACCTTGGCCAGGATCGAGCGCCGGGCCGCGAAGCCGAGCGCCACCACCAGACCCACGACAACGCCCTCGAGCAGATTGAGCAGCAGCACCCCGGCCAGCGTGGCCACCCAGACCGCCGCCTCACCGTGCCGGTGGGCACTGCGCAGATGACCGAGATTGACCAGCCCGAGCCCGATCACGACGAGCAGACCGGCCAGTACCGACAGCGGGATCCGCATCACCACCGAGACCAGGACCACGGAGAACAGGGCCACCCAGACCGAGTGCAACACGGCCGACCACTTCGTCCTGGCCCCCGCCCGGACGTTGGTGGCGCTGCGCACGATCACCCCCGTCACCGGCAGGCCGCCGGCCAGACCGGAGAGGATGTTCGCCGAGCCCTGACCGATCAGCTCCCGGTCGAGATCGGCCCGCCGGCCCTCGTGCATCTTGTCCACCGCGACGGCCGACAGCAGTGTCTCCACGCTGGCCACCAGGGCCACGGTGAGCACCCCGATCCCGACCGAGACCCAGGCCGTGTCGGGCAGTTCCGGGAGCTGCACGGCGGACAGCAGGTTGCCGGGCAGATCGACGCGCTCGACGGTGAACGGCAGCGAGGCGAGCGTCATCAGGGTGACGGACGCCAGCGGGGCCGGCACCGTGCGCAGCGGGCCCAGGTAGGCCACCATGTGAGGCCAGAGCAGGGTGAGGGCGATCGTCCCGAGCCCGAGCAGTGCGGACGCCGTGTGCAGGCCGATGACCTCCCCCGGCAGCTGGGTCATGCTCTGCAGGGCGGAGCTGGGCGATTTCGCCCCGAGCAGCACGTGCAGCTGGCCGACCACGATGGTCAGGCCGATGCCGGCGAGCATGCCGTGCACCACGGCCGGCGAGATGGCCAGGGCGGCCCGGGCCACCTTGGTCAGGCCGAATCCGATCTGGACCAGGCCCGCCATCACGGTGATCAGACAGGTGACCCGCCAGCCGTGCTCGGCGACGAGTCCGGCCACGACCGCGGTGAGACCCGCGGCCGGGCCGGTGACCTGTAGCGGCGCGCCACCGATCAGCCCGCAGACGATGCCGCCGATGACGGCGGCGATGATGCCGGCCACCACGGGCGCACCCGAGGCGACGGCGATGCCGAGTGACAAGGGCAGCGCGACCAGGAAGACGACCAGCGACGCTTCCGTGTCGGCCCGCCAATGAGACTGCGGTGTGGTTGTTTTGGTTACTTCAACACGGTTCTCCGGCACACCGGTGGGCGGTGTCACGGTGGACGTGGACTCCTTGCTCATGGATCTCTCCTGGCGTCGTTCGGCGGCGTCGGGGAGGTGCATGGGACATGTGGGTCGGGCGTCCATGCCCGGAACTCCAGCCGAAGGCCCTCGGAAGACAACGTGGTCGAAACCGAGCGTGACCATATGAGTCCGACTGGAGACTTACAGTGAACAGATTGCGGGCCATCAGACCCTGAGGTCAATCCGAGATGCCCGAGAATTCACTCAGGCACCGGCGCAATCAGCCGTGAAGATCACCAAAGACGCTGCCGGGAAACGCCTTACAGATTAATCAAAAGATTTGCAGAAGGCGATGCGCGGGCCCGGGATTCCCCCGGATGCCGCGAGAACGGGAACGACGTGGTGTATTCACACGTTGAACTGTGGCCACAGCGAACTACCGAATAGTAATTGAATGGTGTTTCATCTGTGCCCGGACAGCACGAAGTGCCGGCCCGGCTCAGCCGGCCGGCACCCATGGTCGGGCGGGGCTATGAATATGGTCGGGCGGGCCATGAAGAAGAACGAAGGAAAAGAAGGTCAGGGCCGCGCCGGGGCGGGCGTGTCGTCCTTCTCGTCCTCCTCCTCATCGTCGTCCTCGTCGTCCTCGTCCTCGTAGTCCTCGAGGTCGTCATCGTCGTCCTCGTCGTCGTCCTCGCCGGTGAGCGCGTCTTCGGCGTCGTCGTAGAGAACGAAGGGCGTCACCTCGTCGAAGGCGTCGTAGAGCGACTCGTCGTAGGTCTCGAAGGCGTCGGCCAAGGTCTGGTAGGCCGCCACCACTGCGGGGTCGGCCTCCCCCGTCCGCTTGCTGGCGGCGTCCAGGTGCGCCTCAAGAGCAGCAATCAGGCGGTCAAGCGCAGCTCGGGGCTCCGTCGTCATGGCATGACCGTATCGGTTCGTGATGACATGGGCAGACCCGACTCGTGCGGGCCTGCGTCCGAAGGATCGGACTCCGACCGATGGGAATATCGACGAAGAGAGCTGCCTTGAGCGACAACGTGCGTGATCTCGCCCCCAGGGTGCGCCCCACCAGCGCAGAAGCGACCCCGTTCTCAGCCGACTACGAGTACCGCATCATCAATCTGCCCCGCGGAATCAGCAGGTCACAAGCGCGGCAACAGCTCACCGAACAGGCCGAGTACGGCCGTTGGGAGCTGGCCCGCGTGCAGTTGTCGTTCGGCGGCGGCCGGCGGGTCTGGCTCCGCCGGCGCATCATGCGCGTCGAGCGCACGATCTAGACGTGACAGCGGCGGGGCCCGGGCCGGGCCCCGCCGCGACGAGCGTCACAGCGCCAGTGGTCGGACCGGCGTTCAGGCCAGCTGCAGGAAGCGGTCGAACGTGCGCACGCCGAAGCGCAGCGACTCCAGCGGGACCCTCTCGTCGATGCTGTGGAACATGCCGGCGAAGTCCAGGTCGGCGGGCAGCTTGAGCGGCGCGAAACCGTAGCCCCGGATGCCCAGCCGGCTGAACGCCTTGTTGTCCGTGCCCCCGGACAGGCAGTACGGCAGCACCGCGGCCCCCGGGTCCAGCTCCAGCAGCGACTGACGCATCGCGTCGACCAGGCCGCCCTCGAACCCCGCCTCCAGGGCCACATCACCGTGCAGGACCTCGACCGTGACGCGATCGCCCGCCAGCTCGGTCAGGGTGCGCATCAGCTCGTCCCGCTGGCCCGGCAGGTAGCGGCAGTCGACCAGGGCGCGGGCCTGGCCGGGGATGACGTTGTGCTTGTACCCGGCGTCCAGCACGGTCGGGTTGGCGGTGTTCTGCACGGTGGCCTCGAGCCAGCGCGCGGTGGTGCCGAACATCTCGCGCAGCTTCTCGACGTCCACCTCCTCCCCCGCCAGCAGCGACACGCCGGTCTGCTCGCGCACCCCCTCGAAGAAGGCCCGCACGGTCGCCGGGATCACGGTCGGCCAGCGGTACGCGCCGATCCGGGCCACGGCCTCGGCCAGGTGCGTCACCGCGTTGTCGCCGTTCACCTGCGAGCCGTGACCGGCCCGTCCGCGCGCGGTCAGGCGCACCCAGGCGATGCCCTTCTCGGCGCTCTGTAGCAGGTAGGTGCGCCGGCCCTGGAGCTCGACCGAGAAACCACCGACCTCGCTGACCGCCTCGTCCACCCCCTCGAAGAGATCCGGGTGGTTGTCCACCAGCCAGCTCGAGCCCTTGACCCCGCCGGCCTCCTCGTCGGCCATGAAGGCGAGCACGATGTCGCGCGGGGGCTTGCGGCCTTCCCTGCGCATCTGCCGGATCGTGGCCAGGATGATCGCGTCCATGTCCTTCATGTCCACGGCGCCGCGGCCCCACAGGCAGTCGTCCGCGATCTCGCCGGAGAACGGGTCGATCCGCCAGTCCTCCTTCTGCGCGGGCACCACGTCGAGGTGACCGTGCACGAGCAGCGCCGGGCGGCCGGCGTCGGTGCCCGGGAACCGCGCAACCACGCTGGTGCGACCGGGCTCGCTCTCGAACACCTGCGGCTCGATCTGCACCTCGGACAGCAGCGCGGCCACGTACTCGGCGGCCTGGCGCTCGCCCGGGCCGCTGTTGTCGCCGTAGTTGCTCGTGTCCATCCGCAGCAGGTCACGGCAGATCGACACCACCTCGTCGCCGGCCGATGGGTACTCCCCGGCGAGTGCCGGGTCGGCTCCGGCGGGCACGGGTGCCGATGGCCTTCTCATGACGTGGACCTCCGCAAGTCGTCTGGTCCGGCCACCGTACACACGAACGGGCACGATCTCTGATGGAGGACGCGTGAACTGACCCTTTGCGTCCCGGTTCACGCAACGGCACGAGAACGCCACGGGAGTGGCACGGGAGTGGTCCCGGGAGTCCGGGGTCAAGTCCGGTGAACGGCTCGTCGATCCTGCTGCCCGGAGCGTGACGAAGACGCGCGAACAGGGGTGCCAGCAGTGCCGATCGCTGCGGTCCGCCGACCCTACGGGAGGCACGACGTGACTGCCCAGGGGCGGTTGACACGGGACGGTGGGCTCCTCGTCGGCTGCCTGTTGCTCGGGCTCGGGGTGTCCGAGTTCGGGATCCGCCTGCTGCGCGACCCGGCCCTGCCGGTGTCCGTCTGGTGGCCGCTCTCCGGTCTCGGGGTGGCACTGCTGGCCCGGCTGCGTCCCCGGTCCTGGCCGATCACCCTGGTCGCGCTGGCCACCGGGCAGCTCGTCACCCGTCTCAGCACGTACTACGCGTCCCTGGAGAGCGCCCTGCTGGTGCTCGGCGCCGGCCTCGGCGAGACCCTCGTCATCAGTCTCCTGCTGCGCCGGGCTTTTCCCGGCGGGGTGCTGCTGGACTCTCCCCTCGCGGCCGTGCGGTTCGCGGGCTGCGCGGTGGGCGGGGTGATGTGCGGCGCCACGGTGTTCGCCCTGACCCAGGATCTTCCGGGCGGGGAATCCGTTCCCGGGCTGTGGAACGGGTACCTGCGCAGCCACTGCCTGGGCCTGCTCATGGTGTCGCCCTTGTTCCTGGTCTCCGCGGACGCCGGCAGCCTGCTCCGGGAGGTCCGGCGGCACCGGCTGAACCTGGAGTGGGCCGCCCAGGCCGTGGTGCTCGGCCTGACGACCGCGGGCGTCTTCCTGACCGATCAGCGGGTCGTGCCCGACTTCGTCTGTGCTGTCCCGCTGATCTGGGGCGGTCTGCGCCTGGGCCCGGCCCGGGCGATGGGCTCGCTGTTGCTGATGGCGGTGATCACGACCGTCGGCGCGTTGCGCGGGGTCGGTCCGGTGGTGCAGGAACCGCCGGCCGCCCAGACGTTCGCGATCCAGGCCGTGCTGGTCTCGGCCACGCTGTGCACGCTGTTCGTGGTGCTCGCCGCGCAGGCCCGGTCCCGGTTGCTGGAGAGGACCCGGGCCGACGGCGCCGATCTCGTGGCGGCCGAGCAGATCGCCGGTCTGGGCTCGTCCACCTGGGACCTTGACTCGAACGAGACTCGCTGGAGCGCGGGAATGTTCGCTCAGATCGGCCGGGAGCCGGGGAGCGTGGCCCCGGCCGCGCAGGCGTACCTGGAGCTGATCCACCCGGACGACCGAGGGGTGGTGATCGCCGCGCTGTCCCGGGCGCAGGAGGGGATCGGGATCCCCGACATGCAGTTCCGGCTGCTGCGCCCGGACGGCACCGAGCGCACGCTGATGGCCCGCAACCGGCTCGACCGGCACCCCGACGGCCGGCCCGCCCGGGTGCGCTCGACCGTGCTCGACGTGACCGAGATGCGGCAGGCCGAGCTGGATCTCCAGCAGGCGCACACCCGGCTGGCCGGGGTTCTGGACGCGGTGGAGGACGTAGCGATCGTCGGGTGCCACGCGTCCAGTCTGCTGATCACGTTCTTCAGCCGGGGCGCGGAGCAGATGCTGGGGTGGCGGGCGGACGAGGTGGTCGGCATCCACCGGCCTTCGATCTACCACGATCCCGCAGAGCTGGAACGGGCCGGGGCCACCGAGGACGAACAGCTGCTGGGGCTGGGTGAGCAGGTGATCAGGACCGGTCACTCCAGCACCCGCTGGACCTGCGTGCGCCGGGACGGCTCGCGGTTCCCGGCCCAGGGCAGTCTGACCCGGGTTCTCGGGCCGGACGGGCAGGCCGAGAGCTTCATCGCCGTCATCGTCGACCTGACCCAGGTGCTGCGGGCCCAGGCCGATCTGCAGGAGAGCGAGGACCGGTTCCGCCTGGCCTTCGACTTCGCACCGATGGCGATGGCCGTGGTGATGCTGGAGGAGGGCGACCCGCCGGTTCCCGGCCGGATCGAGCGGGCCAACCCGGCCCTGTGCCGGTTCACCGCCCTCTCCGGAGCGGAACTGGTGGGGCGCCACCTGGCCGACCTGATGACGCCGGCCCACGCCGCACTGGCCACCACCGACCTGCAGGGTCTGCTGCTGGAAGGAGGCGACAGCGCCACGGCCGAGCGGGCCTTCCACCGCGCGGACGGCAGCGAGGCGTGGGGTCTGCTGTCCACCTCGGTGGTGCGCCCCGCCGACGGCCCGCCGTACCTGATCACGATGATCGAGGACATCACCGCCCGGATGCAGCTCACCGAGCGGCTGCGGCACGAGGCATCGCACGATCCGCTCACCGGCCTGCCGAACCGGCAGGTGCTGCGCCGGCGACTGGAGGACGCGCTGGGCGAGGCTCCCGTGGACGGTCCGGTCGCGGTGCTGTACGTCGACCTCGACGGGTTCAAGGCCGTGAACGACACCCTCGGCCACGGGACGGGTGACGGCCTGCTGGTGCAGGTGGCCGACCGGATCGCCGGCTGTGTGCGCAGCACCGACGTGGTGGCCCGGCTCGGTGGTGACGAGTTCGCCGTGCTCCTGCCCCGGGTCGGCCATCTGGACACGGCCCGCACGATCGGCGAGCGCATCGTGCGGGCCCTGGCCGCGCCGTTCACGGTCGAGGGCTCCGCCTGCCGGATCGGCGCCAGCATCGGCATCGCCCTGTCCACGCCGGAAGACACCCAGCGGGCCGGGGACTCGGTGCCGCAGCTGCTGAACGCCGCCGACGAGGCGATGTACGAGGCCAAGCGCAGCGGCCGGGGCCGGGTCGAGGTGAGCGCCCGATGACCCGGCCGACCCACCGGTCCTGGTCGACGTGCCTGGTCGCCTGTTTCGCCCTGGCCGTCGTCACGAGCGAACTCGGTCTGCGCCTTCTGCAGGACCAGGCGCTGCACACCTCGGTGTGGTGGCCGCTGGCCGGCGCCGGACTGGCCTTGATGGTCCGCCTCCCCCGCGGTTACTGGCTGCCGGTGATCGCCGGCATCGACTCCGGGCAGTTCCTCTCCGCCCTGGGGCACGGCTACGGCCTGACCAGTTCGGCCGCTATCGCCCTCGCCACCGCCGGCGAACTGATCGCCATCGCCACCCTGCTGGGCCGGGTGTTCCCCGGCGGGGCGCGCCTGGACACGCCTCGTCACGCCGCCGGCTTCACCGGTTGTGTGGTCGCGGGCGTCGTACTGGGCTCGACGGTCTACGCCGTGCCCCAGACGCTCTGGGGCAATGGTGATCTCCTCGCCCTCTGGGCGGGCTGTTTCAGCGCCCACGCCCTGGGCATGCTGCTGGTCTCACCGGTGTTCCTGGTCGCCACGTACGACGAGGCCCGGGACGAACTGCGCGAGCGCCGGGCCAATCTGGAATGGCTGGCCCAGTTCGTCGTGGTCGGCGCCCTCGGAGCCGTGATGTTCGCGACGAGGCAGCAGCTCGTCCCCTCGGTAGTCTGTTCCCTGCCCCTGCTCTGGGGTGGCCTGCGTCTGGGCGCGCTGCGGTCGATGGTGTCACTGCAACTGCTGGCCGTCGTCGCGACCGTCGGAACCCTGCACGGAGGTGGGCCGTTCGCCGACACCGGCTGGGCCCGCACCCCCACGACGCAGATGGCTCTCGCCTCCCTCACCCTGCTGCTGCTCTTCAGCGTGCTGGCGGCCCGGGCGAAGAACGAGGCCCTGAGACTCAGCGAGGACCGGGCCGCCGCGCTGACCAAGGCCGAGGAACTGACCGGCACCGGGTCGGGGATGCTCGACCTGAAGACCGGGCAGGTGACCTGGACGCCGGGTGTGTACCGGCATCTCGGACTCGACCCGGCGACGGTGGCACCGGACCCGCAGCACTACTTCGCCGCGATCCACCCGGACGACCGGGAACGCGTCATGAACACGGTGCGGGAGATGATGGCCACCGGCGAGACCCGGATCGGGCACGAGTACCGGCTGATGCACCCGGACGGGTCGCAACGCCTGGTGGTCGGCCGCACCGAACCCGAGACGGACGATTCCGGCCGGGTCGTCCGGCTCCACTCCACCGTGCACGACATCACCGCCCTGCGGGAGACGCAGGCCGCCCGGGCCCGGTCGGACAGTGAACTCGCTGCGGTCCTGGAGGCCCTGACCGAGACCGCCGTCCTCACCACCTCGGCCGTCACCGGAATCGTCACGCGGTTCAACCGGGGCGCCGAGCGACTGCTCGGCTGGGAGGCGGGCGAGGCCATCGGATCGGCCCGGCCCTCGACGTTCCTGACCCCCGAGACCCGTCGGGCGATCGCGAACAGGCTCGGCACCGACGATCAGGCCCTCGCGTTCGAGGCCATGTCGCGCCGGCCGGGGAAATCGGTCACCGAGCAGACCATCTGCGTCCGCAAGGACGGCACCCGGTTCCCCGCCCAGCTCACCATCACCACCCACGTCGCGCCCGACGGCTCGCGCGAGTTCATCGGCGTGATCACCGACCTGACCGAGGTCATGCGGGCCCAGGCCGAACTGGGCGAGAGCCAGGACCGCTTCCGGCGGGCCTTCGAGGGAGCTCCTCTGGCCATGGCGATCGTGGGTCTGGACCCGATCGACCCCGGCGTGATCAACCGGGTCAACCAGGCCCTCAGCGAATTCGTCGGCCGGCCGGCAACCGCTCTGCTGGGCCGCCGGATCGCCGATCTGACGGCGGAACCGTCCGCCACCCGGATCACCGAGCTCCTGGTCCGGATGGCGGACGGGGAGATCCACGAGGCGCGGGACGACATCCAGCTGCTGGAGTGCGGTGACGGGGAGAAGTGGGGCCGGATGGCGGCCTCGGCCGTGCGGCCCTCCGGCGACACCGCGGCGTACCTGATCGTGATGATCGAGGACATCACCGCGCGGCGGGAACTGACGGAACGACTGCACCACGAGGCCACGCACGACGCCCTGACCGGGCTGCCGAACCGTTCGCACCTGCACCGGGAGCTGGACCGGACGCTGCGCCAGCAGGTCCGCCCGGTGGCCGTGCTGTACATCGACCTGGACGGGTTCAAGGCGGTCAACGACACGGCCGGGCACGCGGCCGGTGACGCACTGCTCAAGCAGGCCGCCGACCGGATCGCCGCCTGCGTGCGGGCCGACGACGTCGTGGCCCGGCTGGGCGGCGACGAGTTCGCCGTTCTCTGCCCGGGAATCGCCGACGCGGACATCGCCCTCGAGGTCGCCCGGCGCATCGTGGCCTCGATCGGTGAGGAGTTCGACCTGACCCTGGCCCGGGTGCGGATCGGGGCGAGTGTCGGAGTGGCGCTGTCGACCACGGACGACACCGGACCGGCCCTCCTGCACGCTGCGGACGAGGCGATGTACCGCGCGAAACGGGGTGGCAAGGGCCGTGTGAGGGTCAGTTCACGATGACCGCTCGGTGAGCCCGTTGCGCCCCGTGCTCCCGCATACGGCAGGCTTTCTCCCGTGTACTTCGTCGGACTGGATCTTGCCTGGGGCGAACGCAAGCCCACCGGACTCGCCGTGCTCGACGAGGAGGGCGCGCTGCTGCACGTCAGCGCGGCCCAGAGCGACGAGGACATCCTCGCGGCGCTGGCGCCCTACACGGCCGGTGACTGCGTCGTCGCGATCGACGCCCCGCTGATCGTGCGGAACGAGACCGGCAACCGGCCGGCCGAGGCGGCCCTCAACAAGGACTTCGCCCGGTTCCACGCCGGCGCCCACCCGGTGAACACCACCAAGCCCGAGTTCTCCGGGGTGCCGCGCGGCGCCCGCATCGCCTCGGCGCTGAAGCTGGACATGAACCCACGCTCAGGCCGGGGCCGGCGGGCGCTCGAGGTCTACCCGCACGCCGCCACCGTCTCACTCTTCCGGCTCGGCCGGACACTGAAGTACAAGGCCAAACCGGGCCGCACCCGCGACCTTCTGCAGACCGAGCTGCTCCGGCTCATGGGCCTGGTCGGCGGTCTGGCCGGGGCCGAGCCGGCTCTGCACCTGGACCGGCCCGGGTCGCGCTGGCCGGAGCTGATCGAGGCGGCCGGCAGCGCCGGGAAGAAGAGCGAGCTGCGGGTCGTCGAGGACCAGGTCGACGCCGTGATCTGCGCCTACGTGGCGCTTCTGGCGACCCGTCACCCGCAGATGATGACCACCTACGGCGACGCCGAGAACGGTTACATCGTCACCCCCGCGCTGCCCGAAGGGCTGGAGCCGAGCTCGCCCGACGACCCCGCCCAGGAAGACCCGGTGTCGCTGGCCGTGCGCGAGTACGCCCTGCGACAGCCCGCCCTGGCCGAGGCCGCCGACACCTTCGTCGCCCTCGTCACCTCGATCCTCGACGAGGCCGGCATCAACTATCTGAGCGTCAACGGCCGGGCCAAGGCGGTGGCCTCGTTCGCCGGGAAGGCCGGGCGACGCACCGAGGACGGCGAGCTGGTCTACACCGACCCGCTGCGGGAGATCAACGACCAGATCGGCGTCCGGGTGATCACCTACGTGCAGCACGACGTCGCCACCGTCGCCGACGTGATCCACGACCAGCTGCTGGTCCAACGCGACCGGGACATGGGCGAGGAGACCGCCCGGCAGGGCCGTTTCGGCTACCGCAGCCGGCACATGCTGATCGCCCTGGACGCCGCCCGGGAGGGGCACTCCGACTACGAGGCGTTGCGCGGGCGGGCCGCCTCGCTCCAGGTGCGCACCGTGCTGCAGCACGCCTGGGCCGAGTTCGAGCACGACATCCGTTACAAGGGATCGGTTCCCGCCGAGCAGGCCCCGGAGCTGGACCGCCGCTTCACACTGGCCGCCGGCCTGCTGGAGCTGGCCGACCAGGAGTTCTCCAACATCCGCGACCGGATCGCCGAGAGCCAGCCCCTGCCCGGCGGCGAGCCGGGCGGTGACGACGAGACCACCGGCCGCGACATCGCCGACGACGACTCCCGGGTCGGCGCCCGTGAGCTGGCGGCCTTCCTGGCCGGGCAGTACCCGGAGGCCGGCTGGTCCCGCACCGAGCACTACACCTGGATCACCGGCCTGCTGTCCGAGCTGGCGATCACCTCGCTACCGGAACTCACCGAGGTACTGCGGCCGGTCAACGAGCTCGACCTGAACACCCGGATGGCCTACAAGTACCCGCCGGGCGCCGTGCGCCGGCTCGACGACGCGCTGCTCGCGGCGTTCGGGGAGAAGTACGCGGCCCTGCCCGGCAACGCCGACCGGCGTCCCCTGCTGCGCTCCCGGCTGGAGAAGCTGCAGCCGGCCGCCCTTTCACCCAGTGAAACGCCCGACGCGTCCACCCCGCAGATCTGAGGTGCACTGATGGCCATGCGCACTCAGGTCGCCATCGTCGGCGCCGGCCCGGCCGGACTGCTCCTGTCCCATCTCCTCGAGGCCGAGGGGGTGGAGTCGGTGGTGCTGGAGACCCGCACCCGCGCGTACGTCGAAGCCCGCATCCGGGCCGGCATCCTCGAGCAGTCCACGGTCGACCTGCTGGTGCAGCACGGTCTGGGCGACCGGCTGCTCGCCGAGGGCGACCCGCACCGGGGCATCCACCTGCAGTGGCCGCAGGAACGGCACCACCTCGACTTCGTCGACCTGATCGGGCGCACGGTCACCGTGTACGGGCAGACCGAGGTGCAGAAAGACCTCGGCCGGGCCCGGGAGGCCGCCGGGCAGACGATCCTCTACGGGATCGGCGACACCGGCGTCCACGAGGTGGAGTCCGATCGTCCGTACCTGACCTTCACGGACGCCGACGGGCGGTCCCGGCGGCTCGACGCCGACGTCGTGGTCGGGTGTGACGGCTCGTTCGGGCCCAGCCGGGGCGCGGTGCCGCCGGCCGTGCGCCAGACCTGGGAACGCGTCTATCCCTACGCGTGGCTGGGTGTGCTGGCGGCCGTGGCACCCTCCACCGACGAGCTGATCTACGCCCGGCACCCGGACGGTTTCGCCCTGCACTCGATGCGCTCGGCCGAGGTCAGCCGCTTCTACCTGCAGGTGCCGGCCGGCACCGACATCGCCGCCTGGCCGGACGACCGGATCTGGGAGGCGCTGTCCGCCCGCCTGAACCTGGACGGCTGGGAACTGGCCACCGGCGCGATCACCGAGAAATCGGTCCTGCCCATGCGCAGCTTCGTGCAGCAGCCGATGCGCCACGGCCGGCTCTTCCTGGCCGGTGACGCCGCCCACATCGTGCCGCCCACGGGTGCGAAGGGACTCAACCTCGCGGTGGCCGACGTGGCCCTGCTCGCGCCCGCCCTGGCCGACTTGCTTGTGCGTCGCGACCGGCGGGCTGCGGACGCCTACTCAGACACGGCCCTGCGCCGGGTGTGGCGCTGCACGCACTTCTCCTGGTGGATGACGACCATGCTGCACACCGCGGACGACCCGTTCGACGCCCAGTTGCAGCTGTCGCAGCTGCGGTGGGTGGCCGGCAGCGAGGCCGGGGCCCGGGGCCTGGCGGAGAACTACGCCGGGATGCCGATCGAGCTCTGACCCGGCTGAACCCGTGCTGATCGGCAAGGGTGACGGACCGTCACGGCCGGGGGCCGGAGGTATGACGCGCGGGCCGCCCTCTACACCCGACATCCGGCCGGGTCGATCGCTGGCCCATGCGCCTCGACGCCGGCCGGCGGTACCTCGTCGTCGCAGCTCTCCTGCTCACCTCCTACTGGCTGATGCCCGCGGGCTCGGCCCGGAGCGTGGCCCAGGTCGCCGTGAGCCTGAGCAGCGCCGTGGCCGTGCTGGTCGCCGCCCGGCTGGACCGGCCCCGGCGGCTGGCCTGGCTGGCGTTCTCCTTCGGCTCCGGCCTGAGCGCCGTCTCCGACGGATACGTCGCCGGGAACATCGCGGCCGGTGTGCAGCTGCCCTACCCCAGCTGGGCCGACGCCGGCTGGCTGACCGGCAACGTCGCCGCCGCGCTCGGCCTTCTGCTGCTGCAGCGCGGGCGCCGGGTGGAGGCGACCGGGCTCCTGGACACGGCCGTGGTCACCGGCGCGGGCGGGCTGGTGCTGTGGGTGGCTCTCTACCAGCCGCTGGCCGGCGACCTGGACCTCGCCGAGATCGTCGGCCTGCTCTACCCGGCCACCACGATCGGCATGCTGGCCGCCGCGGTCTGGCTCGTGACCAGCGTGCCCGCACCGGTGGAGGGCTGGGCCACTGCCGCCCTGACCTCGGGGGTGCTCTCCGGCCTGCTGGGGAACGTGATCTACGGGGTGAGCCAGGGCACCCTGAACCCGCAGGACCGCTGGTTCGAGACCTGCTACCTGCTGATGTACATCGGCTGGGGTTACGGGGCCCTGCGCTCGGCCACCGTGCCGGCCCGGGCCGGTGCTTCCCCCACCTGGGAGGTGTCCCCGGTCCGCCTGGTCGCGATGTACGCGGCCCTGCTGGTCGTGCCGGGTGTGCTGATGGTCGACTACCTCAACCGGCTGAACCTCAATCACCTGCCGATCGCCGTCGTCTCGACCCTGCTCTCCGTGCTGGTGCCCGCCCGGCTCTGGCTGTCGATGCGCCAGCTGCGCGCGTCCACCCGGCAACGCGACGCCTACCGCGACGACCTGGAGCACCAGGCGGCCCACGACCCGCTGACCGATCTGCCCAACCGCGCCTACATCCGGGAACTGCTGACCTCACTCATGCACCGGGCCGCGCGCGCCGGTGACGAGGTCGCGGTGCTCATGATCGACCTGGATTTCTTCAAGAAGGTCAACGAGCAGCTCGGCCAGCCCGCCGGTGACGAGGTCCTGCGCACGGTGTCCGAGCGGATGACGGGCCTGCTGCGCAAGGGCGACCTGCTCGGCCGGCAGGGCGGCGACGAGTTCGTCGTGCTGATCGACCCGGTACCGTCCCCGGCCGAACTGGTGGCCATCGCCGAGCGTCTGGTGGCCGCCGTCAGCGCACCGATCATGACCCGGGCCGGGCGGGCCTCGGTGGGAGCCAGCGTCGGCATCGCGCTGGCCCGCGACGGCCAGACGGATGCCGAGAAGCTGCTGCAGGACGCCGATCTGGCCGTCTACGGGGCCAAGGGCAAGGGCCGGGGCCGGGTGGAGATGTTCGACACCACCCTGCGCGAGGAGCTGGAGGCCCGGGCCCGGCTGGAGGCCGGCATCCGCAGCGGCCTGGCCACGGGCGAGTTCGAACTGCATTACCAGCCGGTGATGAGCGTGGCCACGGGAGCTCTGCATTCCTACGAGGCCCTGATCCGCTGGCGGCACCCCGAGCGGGGTCTGGTGCCGCCCGACGAGTTCATCCCGGTCGCCGAGCAGAGCCTGCTGATCTGCGAGATCGGCCGCTGGGTGCTGCATCACGCCACGCAGCAGCTGGCGGCCTGGAGCCGGCAGGACCCGGTCGGCCACGGCGACATCACCATGGCCGTCAACATCTCGGCCCGGCACCTGGCCTCCCCCACCCTGGCCGGCGAGGTGCGCCACGCCCTGCAGGAGAGCGGCCTGCAGGCCCGGCGGCTGGTGGTCGAGATCACCGAGACCGTGCTGCTCGACGAGCCCACCGCCGACGCCCACCTGCGGGACCTGCGGGCGCTGGGGGTGGCCGTCGGTCTGGACGACTTCGGCACCGGCTACACGAGTATCGGCCAGTTGCAGAAGCTCCAGGTCGACATTCTCAAGATCGACCGGAGCTTCCTGCGCCCGGACGATCCGGGCGCCCAGGCCCTGGTGCAGCTCATGGTCACCGCCGCCCACGCCTTCCACCTCGACGTCGTGGCCGAGGGTGTGGAGACCCAGGAGCAGCTCGACCGGCTCGCCGGCATCGGCTGCGAGCTGGCCCAGGGCTACTACCTGGGGCGGCCGAAACCGGCCCGGGACATCCAGGTCGGCGCCACCACGGGCCTCAGCGCAGCGAGCGGCTGATCCCCTCCGCCGCCACCCGCAGCGCGGCCACCAGCCGGGGCCGGTCCCGTTTCAGCGAGGGCACCACGATGCCGAGCGCCGCGACCACCTCGTCCCGGGCCCCCCGCACCGGTACCGCGACCGAGCAGCCGCCGAGGCTCATCTCCTCCACCGTCTGCGCGTACCCCTCCCGCCGGACCCGTTCCAGCTGCGCCGTGAGCCGCCCGGGCTGGGTGATCGTGTAGGGCGTGATCCGGGTCAGCCGTTCCAGAGCGCCCCGGCGCACCGGCGGCGGCGCGTGCGCCAGCAACGCCTTGCCGACCCCGGTCGAGTGCAGAGGCAGCCGGGAACCCACCTCGCTCACCACCGGCACCGACTGGTGGCCGGCGAGCCGGTCGACGTAGAGCACCTCGATCCCGTCGCGCACGGCCAGGTGCACGGTGGCCAGGGTGGCGGCGTAGATGTCGTGCAGGAAGGGCGAGGCCACCTGCCGCAGCCCGGTCTGCACGGGAGCCAGCAGGCCGAGGTCCCAGACCCGGCGGCCGACCACATAGCGGGCGGAGTCCGGCAGACGGTCCAGCGCGCCCCACTGCACCAGCTCGGCGACCAGCCGGTGGGCGGTCGGCACGGGCAGCCCGGCCCGGTGGGCCATCTCGGTCAGGGTGAGCCGCCGGTGCCGGTCGTCGAAGGCACCGAGCAGGGCCAGCGCCCGGGCGGTGACGCTCTCCCCCGCCGTCGCACCCCGCGATCCGGCCATCGGCACCTCTCCCCTGCTATTCCGCTGGACGGAAGTCTCACCTGTTCCGCACCGGATGTAAACACCTACCGTCACCAGCATGCCGACGCCGTCATCGGATGCCGCGACCACCACGCAGCGCCAGATCAGCGAAGAGATCGCCGCCATCGGGAACCACCGGCGGGGAAGCAATCTCGCGCAGCCCGCCCTGGACTATCCCCCTTACCGCAGCAGCCTTCTGCGTCACCCGACCAAAGACCTGCACCACGCCGATCCGGAGGGCGTGGAGCGGTGGGCCCCGTGTTTCGGTCATCAGGACGTGGACCCGCTGGAGGCGGACCTGACGATCCAGCACTCCGGCGAGCCGATCGGCGAGCGGATCGTGGTGACCGGCCGGATCAGCGACGGAGACGGGCACCCGGTCGCCCACCAGCTCGTCGAGATCTGGCAGGCCAATGCCGCGGGCCGGTACATCCACCAGCGTGACCAGCACCCGGCGCCGATCGACCCGAACTTCACCGGGGTGGGCCGCTGCCTGACCGGCGCCGACGGCACCTACCGGTTCACCACGATCCGGCCCGGCCCCTACCCGTGGCGCAACCACCGCAATGCCTGGCGTCCGGCTCACATTCACTTCTCGCTGTTCGGAACGGATTTCACCCAGCGCCGGATCACCCAAATGTACTTCCCGGGTGATCCGCTGTTCGCCTACGACCCGATCTACCAGTCGATCACCGACCCGGCCGACCGGGAACTGCTGGTCGCCCGCTACGACCACGACGTGACCACCCCGGAGTGGAGCACCGGCTACCGCTGGGACATCGTGCTCACCGGCGCCCACCACACCCGGTTCGAGGAACCCGAGGAAACCGAGGCAGGAGAGGAATGAGAGGCATGACCCGCCGCGCCACACCGGGCCAGACCGTCGGCCCCTTCTTCGGTTACGCGCTCCCCTACCCCGGCGACCGGCACCTGGTACCGCCGGGCACCCCCGGGGCGGTCCGCCTGCACGGCACGGTGCGGGACGGTGCGGGGAATCCGGTGCCGGACGCGCTGATCGAGATCTGGCAGCCCGGCCCCTCGGGTGCGGTGGAACACTCCGGCGGGTCGCTGCGCCGCGACGGCTTCACCTTCACCGGCTGGGGCCGCGCCGGCACCGACACCACCGGTCACTACTCCTTCAGCACGCTGCGACCCGGCGGCGAGGTCCCGTTCTTCGCCATCACCGTGTTCGCCCGCGGGTTGCTCGACCGCCTCTTCACCCGCGCCTACCTGCCCGGCGCCGACCTCGGCGACTTTCCCGCGGACCGCCGCGACACCCTGCGCGCGAGTGAGGAATCCACCGGCTACCGCTTCGACATCCGACTCCAGGGCGAGGATGAGACCGTGTTCCTGCGATTCCCGGGGCATCGGGCAGACTGACCCCGTGACGATCTTCTGGCCCGGCGACGAGCGCGCGGGCGCGCTGATGTCCCCTGCCGCACTGCTCACCGCCATGATCCGGGTCGAACAGGTCTGGCTGGACGGGCTGGTCACCGCGGGGATCGCGCCGGCCCGGGCGGCGGGTCGCCTGACGATCGGCATGGCGGACGCGGACGGGCTCGCCTCCGCGGTCGCGGCGGGCACCGAGGCCGGGGGCAATCCGGTCATCCCGCTGACGCGGTGGCTGCGCTCGATGCTGGAGGGTGACGCGGCCCTGTGGGTGCACCGCGGCCTGACCAGCCAGGACGTCATGGACACGGCCCTGGCCCTGTGCCTGCGCGACGTGCTGGAGCGGGTGCGCGAGGAACTGGACACCCAGATCCTCGCGCTGGCGGCCCTGGCCGGCGAGCACCGCAACACCGCGATGGCCGGGCGCACCCTGACCCAGCACGCCGTGCCGACCTCGTTCGGGCTGAAGGTCGCTCAGTGGCTCACCGCGCTGCTCGACGCGCGCGACGCCCTCGACCGCCTGCCGGCCCTGAAGGTCCAGCTCGGCGGGGCCGCGGGCACGCTCAGTGCTGTCCTCGAGCTGGCGCGGGGCAGCGGCTCGGCCGATCCCGGACGCACGGTGCGCGGGCTGCTCGAGGGCACGGCCGACGGGCTCGGCCTGGCCTGGGCACCGCCGTGGCACACCGCGCGGGGCCCGGTCACGGCCGCCGGCGACGTGCTGGTCGGCGCGTGCGACGCCTGGGGCCGGATCGCCCGCGACGTGATCGTGCTGGGGCGCCCGGAGATCGGCGAGCTGGCCGAGCCGAGTGTGGCCGGGCGCGGGGGCTCCTCGACGATGGCGCAGAAGCAGAACCCGGTGCTGTCGGTGCTGATCCGCCGCACCGCGCTGAGCGCCCCGCAGTGGGGAGCCACGCTGCACCTGGCCGCGGCCGAGGCCGTCGACGAGCGGCCCGACGGTTCCTGGCACACCGAATGGCCCGCCCTGCGCTCCCTGTCCCGGGCCACCGTGTCCGCCGCCGGGCAGGCCAGCGAACTACTGACCGGCCTGCGGGTGGACCCGCACCGGATGCTGGTGAACCTCGAGGCCGCGGGCCCGGCGATCCTGGCCGAGCAGGCCAGCATGCGCGAGCTGTCCGGGAGCACCCCCGGCAGCGATCCCCGCGACTACCTGGGCCTGACCGGACTGCTGGTGGACGACGTCCTCCAGCGGGCCCTGACATCGGCTGCATCGACCCTGCCATCGGCTGCAACGGCTGGATCGACCCTGACCTCCGGAGGAAACCGTGGATCGTGACCGGAGCGTGGGCCAGCGCATCGACGCCGGCACCGCCGTGCGGCGCGAGGTACTGGGCGATGCGCACGTCGACCGCGCGACCGCGGCGGCCACCGCTCTGACAACCGAGTTCCAGGATTTCATCACCGATTACGCGTGGGGCGGCATCTGGACCCGGCCCGGCCTGGACCGGCGCAGCCGTTCGATGATCACCCTCACCGCGCTGATCGCCCGCGGCCATCATGAGGAACTGGCGATGCATGTGCGGGCCGCGCGGCGCATCGGCCTCACGGTGGACGAGATCAAGGAGGTCATCCTCCAGAACGCCATCTATTGCGGCGTTCCCGACGCGAACACGGCGTTCCGCATCGCCCAGCAGGTGCTAGACGCCGAGGGCGATCCGGAGGCCCAGGGTCAGCATCACGATGGCGACGAAGGCGTCCAGCACCCGCCAGGCGACCGGCCGGGAGAACACCGGCCGTAGCAGGCGGGCCCCGAAACCCAGCGCGGTGAACCAGATCACGCTGGCGGCAACGGCCCCGGCCACCCACCACCAGCGCCCCTGCGGCTGGCCGTTGGCGATCGACCCGAGCATGACCACGGTGTCCAGGTAGACGTGCGGGTTGAGCCAGGTCAGGGCCAGCATCGTCAGCACCGCCCGGCGGGCCCCCGCACCCGGGGCCGCCTCCCGCACGTCCCCCGCCTCCAGGGCCCCACCGTCCGGCCGGATCACCCGCCGGGCCGCCATCAGGGCGTAGGTGATCAGGAAGGCGGCGCCCACCACCCGGATCACCGTCAGGGCCTGCGGCGTGCTCTGCACCAGGGCGCCCACCCCCAGTACCCCGGCCAGGATCAGCACCGCGTCGGAGACCGCGCAGACCACCACGGCCGGCAGCACGACCCGCGTCGACCCGGCGATCCCCAGACGCAGCAGGTAGGCGTTCTGGGAGCCGATCGCGACGATCAGGCTCAGTCCGGTCATCAGGCCGAATACGGCGGGCATCAGGTGCATGCCGATGACGCTACGAGCACCCTCTTCTGTAGTACAGCTCATCTTCCTGAAGGTGCTTAAGCTGAGCTTATGCGCTTTCAGCGGGACCACCTGGAGACCCTGCTCGCGGCGGTGGACGAGGGAACGTTCGACGCGGCCGCGGCCCGCCTGAACATCACCGCGAGTGCCGTGTCGCAGCGGGTCAAGGCGATGGAGCAGGCGGCGGGGCGCATCCTGCTGCGGCGCACCACCCCGATCCGGCCCACCGCCGACGGCGAGGTGGTGGTGCGGCACGCCCGGCAGGCTGCTCTGCTGGAGGAGGAGACCGCGCGGGCCCTGGCCGGCACCGGCCACACCGGCGTGCCCTCGATCCCCCTCGCGGTCAACGCCGACTCGCTGGCCACCTGGTTCCTGGGGGCGCTGGCCGGCGTGCTGGACGACACGGCGGTGGTCTTCGACCTGCACCGCGAAGACCAGGACCGCACCTCCGACCTGCTCCGCTCAGGTACCGTGATGGCGGCCGTCACGGCGGAATCGGCTCCGGTACAAGGTTGTTCATCGGTGCGACTGGGCACGATGCGATACCACGCGGTGGCCTCACCGGACTTCGTCAGCCGGCATCTGAAAGGTGAGGCGGGAACCGCCGGCCTGGACGGCGTCCCCCTGGTGGACTTCGACCGTCAGGACAGCCTGCAACAAGCGTTCCTGCGCACCGCCGTGGGGCACGACCCCCGATCACCGCGGCACTACGTGCCCACCTCGGAAGATTTCGCCCGGGCGGTGAGAACCGGTTTCGGCTGGGGGATGCTGCCCGAGCAGCAGTGTCTGGAGGATCTGGCGGCCGGCCGGCTCGTGGCACTCGCGCCGGAACGCCCTGCGAGCGTCGAACTGCACTGGCAGCGCTGGAAACTGCAGTCTGCGGTGCTCGACCGGGTGACCGCCGCGGTATGCGCGACCGCCGCCCGGGAACTGTTGCAGTACTAAGAGGTGGCCTGGTCGAGCCGGTGCATGAGGCTCGGTGAGGGCATGTCGCCCACCAGCGCCCAGACCAGTTTGCGGTCTTTCTCGACACACCAGCCGACCTCGACGGACATGGAGATCACCAGGCGCAGCCCGAGCCCCCCCACGGCGGTCAGGTCGGCGCCGGGCGGCACCGGCACGCGATCGGCGGCCTTGTCGGCGACCACGAGCAGCCAGCCCTGAGGGCCCCGGGACAGCGATGCCGTGACCGGCGGGCCACCGTGGCGCAGGCCGTTGACCGTGAGCTCGCCCATGGTCATGGCCACCCGCTCGCTGGCCGCCGAGAAGACGTGCCCGGAGGGGTGGGAAGCGTGACCCGACCCGCCGGCGGCAGCCACTGCGTCACGGGCCTGGGTGCGGGCCTCGACCGAGCCGTCGAACGAGTCGATCTCCCAGTCGAGCCGCTGGGCCCAGAACCCGGCCGGGGGCCTGGCCTGCGTGAGCACCGCGGCGCTCATGACTGCTCCACCACCCGGGCGGCGGCCTGCGTCTCCTCCGGTAGCCACCGGGTGAGGTCATTGGCCCCGACCAGGCTGATCAGCTCGGACACCCGACGCGAGGGCCCCTGCAGCAGGAGCTCCGTGCCGGCGGCGCGCAGACCCGCGGCCAGCCTCACCACGAACGAGACGCCGACAGAATCCATCATTGTGACCTGTCGCACATCCATCACCGTGCGCCGGCCGGCGTCGATGGAGAACCGCCCCGCGTACTCCAGGTCTTCACTGACGCGCACGTCGACATCCCCGTAGAGGATGACCAGCGTCTGATCGCCCTGCGAGAACACGACTACGTCACCAGGGGCGTTCTCCTGCTGCCCCGAGGCCTGGTGGTCCTGATGGTTCCGGGACACCTTCGCCTCCTGTTCTCCCCGCGGCGTCGTGGCCGGACAACCGTCTCCTGTTCCGCCCCGGGCCGTTGACCACGGTCTTCTCCATGGCACGGGCCCGGGCAGCTTGCATCGTTATGCTAACTCACCAGGGTTTTCCCGCTCGACGTGAACGACATGACCGGCGATGTCGTGGCGTTCCGCAACCACGGACGGAGCAGTAGGTGACCAACACCCCCGGCGGCCACGGGATCGAGGCCCTGCGCACGGCCACCCGCGCGACCCACGAGCGGCTGGACGCCCTCGTCGACCTGCGCGCCTGGGACCAGGCCACGCACCGGTGGTGGCTGCAGCGCATGCTGGGCCTGCACGAACCTCTCGAGCGCGATCTCGGGTCCTGGTACGACGGGCACGCCGCCTCCGGTGAGGACGCGCCCGACGTGCCCTCCCGCCGCCGGGCCGGGGCCATCGCGTCCGACCTGCGCTCGCTCGGCCTGACCGACGAGGAGGTGCGCAACCTGCCCCGCAGTCCGCTGCCCCCCGCCCCGACGACGCGGGGGCAGGCCCTGGGCCGGCTCTACGTGCTCGACGGTTCCGCCCTGGGTGGCTCGGTCATCGCCCGGCACGCCGTCGCCAACGGCGTTCCCCACGACGCCTGCACCAGCCTGGCCCACGACCCCGGCCGGATCGCGAGCTGGCGCGAGACCAAGGCCCTCCTCGACGACCTGACCCCCGCCGAGCTGGCCGAGGCCGTGCTCGCGGCGTCCGAGCTGTTCGCGGTCTTCGAGGCCTGGCTGCTCACCCCGACCTCCGACGGCAGGACCTCTCAGCAGTGACTCTTCCCGAACCCGATCTCGACGAGTGCGCCCGCGAGCCGATCCAGTACCCCGGTTCGGTGCAGCCGCACGGCGTGATGATCGTGGTGCACCCCGAGCGGCACACGCTCCTGACGGCCTCGGAGAACCTCACCGTGTTCGTGCCGGGCGCGCCCTCGGCCCCGGGCACCCCGGCCGGTGCGGTGCTCGGCGAACAGCTGTGGTCGGAGGTGGCGCAGCGCGTCGCGGACGACGACCTGCTGGAACCGGTCCGCTGGATCGGCCCGGCAGGCGGCCCGTGGGCCGGGCGCGCGGTCGACGTGCTGGTGCACCACGCCGGTCCGGGCCGACTGGTCGTGGAGCTGGAGGCCGTGACCGACGTGTCGCTGGGCCGGTCGGTGTCGCTGTCGGCGACGAACACGCAGATCGCCCGGTTGCGGATGGCCCCCGACAACGACGCCGTGTTCGACCGGCTGGTCGCCGCGGTGCAGCGGGTCACCGGTTTCGACCGGGTCATGGTCTACCGCTTCGACCGGGAGTGGAACGGCGAGGTGATCGCCGAGCGGCGCCGCCCCGACCTGGAGCCCTTCCTGGGTCAGCAGTACCCCGCGGCCGACATCCCGGCCCAGGCCCGCCGGCTCTACGTGCTCAACCGGCTGCGCTTCATCGTCGACTCGCACGCCGGTGCGGCCCGGCTCGTGCCCCGGGCCCCCGACGACGACGGGGGTGAGCTCGACCTGTCGTACGCGCCGCTGCGCAGCGTGTCACCCGTGCACCTGGAATACCTGCGGGGCATGGGTGTGCGGGCTTCGATGTCGGTCTCGATGGTGCGGGGCGGGATCCTCTGGGGCCTGATCGCCTGCCACCACTACGACGGGCCGCTGCAGCCCTCGCACGACGAGCGGGCCGCGGCCGACTTCCTGGTGCAGGCCGCGATGGAGATCGTGACCACCCGCGAGACCACCGACGACGCCACCCGGCTGGCGGCCGGTCAGCGTCAGGTCGACCGGCTGCTGCCGGTGCTGGACCAGCCGCAGCTGTCCCCGGTCGAGGCCCTGGCCACCGCCGACCTGGCCCTGGTCGCCGGGCTGGCCGACGCCGACGGGGTGATGCTGCGCCACGGCGCCGTCCGGGCGAGCTGGGGCGAGGTGCCCGGCGCCGCGCTGGCCGACCGGATCGCGACGGCCCTGGCCCGCACCGAGGGGATCCCGGTCTTCACCGACCATCTCGAGGCGCTGCGGCCCGGTCTGGGCAGCGATGAGGTGGCCGGGGCCCTGGTGCTGCCGCTGTCCCCCGGCTCCTGGATCCTCTGGGTGAAGCGGGCCGTGGAACGCACGGTGCGCTGGGCCGGTGACCCGAACGACAAGACCGTCACGGTGCGCGCCGACGGTAGCGCCCGGATCGGCCCGCGCCGGTCGTTCGAGGTCGCCGAGGAGAAGCTGCGCGGCCGCAGCACCCCCTGGAACCTGTGGCAGGTGCAGGCCGTGACGGCGCTGGGCACCGCCGCCACCGCCCAGATGCGCCGCTACGAGCGCGACGCCGTCAGCATCGTCGAGGACCTGCACGACGCGCTGCGCCCGGCCGGGCTGCCCTCGGTACCGGGCGCCGAGCTGGAGGTGCGCTACCTGCCCGCCCCGGAGGGCCGGTTCGCGGGCGACTGGTGGGACTGCTTCGAGCTGCCCGACGGCCGGCTGGCCCTGGTGGTCGGTGACGTCACCGGGCACGGCAGCTCGGTCACCGCGACGATGACCCAGCTGCGCACGGCCCTGCGTGCGTACCTGCTGGAAGGCGCTCCCCCGGCCGAGACCCTGGCGCGGCTGGACTCCCTGGCCCACCTGGTCTTCCGCCCCACCCTGGCCACGGTGGTGCTGGCCCTCTACGACTCCACCACCGGGGAGCTCGAGGTGGCCCGGGCCGGGCACCCGCACCCGGTGCTCGCGCGGGCCGACGGCGCCGGGCCTCTCCTGGTCACGGCCCGGCCCCCGATCGGTCTCGGGGTGGAGGTGGCGCCCGGGTCGTGGTCGGGCACCCTGGCCCCGGGCGATTCCCTGGTGCTGTACTCCGACGGGCTGAGCGAGCACCGGTCGCTGAGCCCGGACGAGGGCATCCAGCGCATCGCCGACGCGGTCGCAGCAGCCGGGGTGGCCGGGGCGCTGCCGCTGAACGCGGTGGCCGACCTGCTCATCGACTCGGTCCCGGCGGCCCGCACCGACGACACCACCCTGCTGATCGTGCGCCGCAGCTAGGGTTTCACGACCAGACGCACCAGAGCGCGGCCCCGGCCAGGAGCAGGGTCAGCACCGTGCCCGCCGCGACGGCCCGGAAACCGTGCACCGGGACGGCCTCGTTGAAGTCGGTCACCCGGTCGCGGTGCCGGGAACGCTGCACCAGGCCCAGCCCGGCACTGGCGACCAGCCCGGCCAGGGCGAGAATCACGGCCACGACCACGGTCTCGGGCCGGCTGGTGCGGATCATCAGCAACGACACCACGGCGAAGGACATCGAGGTGCGCATCCAGGCCAGGGTGGTGCGCTCCACCTGCAGGCCCGGGTCGCCGGTACGGGCCATCAGCCGGCCAGCAGCACGACGGCCACCAGCACCAGCGCGGCCAGGCCCACGCCGTAACCGATCAGTCCCACCGCGCCGAGCAGGGGCAGGGGCTGGTTCGAGCGCATGGCCCGCTCACTCGCCCACCACCGGCGGTAGGCCGCGACGGCGAGCGCGCCACCCATCAGCAGCAGCAGGGAACTGAGCAGCTCACGTTGGAGATCGGGGACGTCGGTCAGGAAGGCGTCCGCACCGATGCCGCCGGCGATCAGGCCGAGCGACGTGCGGATCCAGGCCAGGAACGTGCGCTCGTTGGCCAGGGTGAACCGCGGGTCCGGAGCCTCCCCCTCGGACAGCAGTTTGCGCTCCCAGGAAGGCACCATGCCGTCATGGTCGACCATTAACAGTCCGTTCACAAGGAATCTGTCAATAGTGAGATCTAACTAATTTCAGACCGTTTCGAGGTTCCCACCAGGGCCGATAGACAAACATCGCCGGGTGCGTGGGCGCCCCGCTCGCGCATCTGAAAGGCTAGGACCATGCGTCTGGTCATCTTCACCGAGCCCCAGCAAGGGGCGACCTATCATGATCTTCTCAAGGTTGCGCAGTGCGCGGAAAGCGCCGGTTACGACGGCTTCTTCCGCTCCGACCACTACCTCACGATGGGTGGCGACGGCCTCCCCGGCCCGACCGACGCCTGGGTGACCCTGGCCGGTCTGGCGGTGCAGACGTCCACCATTCGCCTGGGCACGCTGGTGACCTCGGGCACCTTCCGCTACCCCGGCCCGCTCGCGGTCAGCGTGGCCCAGGTCGACCAGATGAGCGGCGGCCGGGTCGAACTCGGCCTGGGCGCGGGCTGGTTCGACGCCGAGCACTCGGGCTACGGCATCCCGTTCCCGCCGGTCGGTGAGCGCTTCGACCGTCTGGCCGAGCAGCTCGAGATCATCGAGGGCCTGTTCACCACGCCCGTCGGCCAGACCTACAGCTTCGACGGTCAGCACTACCAGCTCACCGACTCCCCCGCGCTGCCCAAGCCGCAGCAGGAGAAGCTGCCGTTCATCGTCGGTGGCAAGGGAGCCAGGCGCACCCCGGCCCTGGCCGCCCGGTTCGCGGCGGAGTTCAACACGCCGTTCGTGAAGCAGGACGAGGTCGGGCCGCTGTTCGAGCGGGTGCGCCGGGCCTGTGCCGAGGCCGGCCGCACGAACCTGCCGGTGTTCTCGTCCGCCGCCGTGGTCTGTGTGGGCCGCGACGACGCCGAGCTGAAGCGCCGGGCCGCCGCGATCGGCCGGGACGTCGAGGAGATGCGCGAGAACGGCGGCATCGTCGGCACCGTGAACGAGGCCGTCGAGGCCATCGGCAAGTACGCCGAGCAGGGGGCTGAGCGCCTGTTCCTGCAGGTGCTCGACCTGGCCGACCTCGACCAGGTGGAACTGATCGCTGCCGAGGTGGCCCCGCAGCTCGCCTGATCCTCTCCTCGTGATCAGGTGAACCCTCCCCGGAGGGCTCACCTGATCACGATGGCTTTTGGACGTCTTTGTCAGGTCGGTCTCGTCAGGTCGGTGAGGGAGCAGGACGATGAAGTCGGTCCGGATGGAGAAGGACGGCCCGGTGCGTCACATCGTGCTGGCCGCGGCCAAACGGCGGAACGCGCTGTCCGCCGTGATGCTCGACGAGCTGGCCGAGGCCGTGGCCCGGGTGGCGACCGACGACGGGGCCCGGGCCCTGGTGGTGCGGGCCGAGGGTAAGGCGTTCTGTGCCGGGGCCGAGGTCCCCGGCCTGTTCGGCGACCTGAACCGGCCCACCGCGCAGATCCGCGACGACCTCAAGCGCATCTACGCCAGCTTTCTGGGAGTGGCCGACCTGCCGATCCCGACCATCGCCGCGGTGCAGGGCGTAGCCGTCGGCGCGGGCATCAACCTGGCTCTGGCCTGTGACATCGTGATCGCCGGGCCGGGTGCCCAGTTCGCCGTCACGTTCGCGGACATCGGCCTGCACCCGGGTGGGGGCGCCAGCTGGTTCCTGACCCGGCGGATGGGCGCCGACCGAGCCCTGGCAGCGATCATCGCGGCCGAGACCATCAACGCCGAGACAGCTCTGCGCAGCGGCCTGGTGACCCAGGTGGTGGACGACCCGGCCCGGGTCGCCACGGACCTCGCCCACCAGGCGGCCCGGCGTGACCCCGGCCTGATCCGCGACGCCAAGCGGGCCGTGCAGATGTCCGAGACCTCCGAGCTGCCCGAGGTGCTGGAGTTCGAGTCGTGGGCCCAGGCCGCCACGGTCGGCCGCCCGGACTTCGCCGAGTTCGTGGAACGCTTCACCCGCCGGTAGGGCCTTCAGCGAAGCTTCATCGCCGTCGCGCACCCTCCTTCTCATCAGCCACTTCCCGTGGCCCGCAGAAGGAGGTTCATCGTGCAGGTGACCAGCAGACTCCCCCACCTCCAGGCTCCGGCTCCCGGACAACGGCGCAGTGTCACCGGCCACGGTGACCTCACCCCGCAGATGGTCGAGACCGGCACCTGGTCGGACGACCTGGTGGCCCGGGCCGGGATCCCGGTCGTCGACGTGCCGTTCGTGACCGTCGGCGGCGGCATCGGCTCGTTCGTGCTCGTCGACTACCTGCGGGTGATGGGGGTGCCGGCGGACGCGATCCGGGTGCTGTCCAACCTCGACGTGCCCTGGCAGACCTACGAGCACCTGACCCGGGTGTCACAGATCCCCGGCCCCGAGCGGATCCGCTCGGACTCCGCCTCGATGCCCGACAACCTCTGGGGGTTCCCCAGTTACGCGATGCGTGAGGCGGTGGCGGAGCGCTCGCTGAAGCCGGTCTGGAACGTGCTCTGTGAGCCGGTGCTGTCGAACTACTACACACCGCGGGTGAGTCAGGTGTTCCGCGGCCTGCAGCGTGAGCACGACCGCATCGGGTACGCCGACATGCTGGTCAAGGGCACGGTGCGGATGACGCGGCGGCGTCACGGCGGGGGCTATTTCACGATCGTGACCCCTCCGGCGGGCACCACGGCCACGAAGCGGGTGGCCTACCGCAGCCGGTTCGTGCACCTGGCGGTCGGTTACGCGGGCCTGAAGTTCCTGCCCGACCTGCAGCGCTACCGTGCCGACACGGGCGACCACCACCGGGTGGTCAATGCCTACGAGGGCCACGAGCACGTCTACCGCGAGGTCGCGGCCCGGCCCTGCACGGTGGTGATCCGCGGCAGCGGCATCGTGGCCTCCCGGGTACTGCAACGGCTGATCGACGACCGCGACGCCCTCGGTACGAACGTGCGCATCGTGCACCTGTTCCGCACCTACGTGGCCGGGTCGCACGGGCGCAGCGTGTTCATGCGCCGGCGGGGTGGTCACGGCTGGGCGCACCAGGGCTTCAACTACCCGAAGTCGGCCTGGGGCGGGCAACTCAAGGCCCGCATGCGCCGGCTGGAAGGTGAGCGCCGGGCCGACCTGTACCAGCAGATCGGCGGCACCCAGACCCCGGTGCGCCGCTCCTGGATGGAACAGCTGCGACGGGGCCGCAAAGAGGGCTGGTACCAGGCGATCAGCGGTGAGGCCGAGCTGGTGCGGGCCCGGGGGACCTGCCTGTCCATGCTGCTGAAGCCGCTTCCGGCCGAAGGTTTCACGGTCGGGCGCGCCGCGGTGGAGATCAGCTGTGACTTCGTCATCGACTGCACCGGTCTGGAGGCCGACATCGCCGAGCACCGGGTGATCGGCGACCTGATGCGGTACAGCGGGGCCGGGCGTAACCCGGTCAACCGTCTCGACGTGGAGCGCACCTTCGAGGTCCGCGGTACCCGGAGCGGTACTGATGGCGGTACTGCGGGAGGCGGCCGCCTCTACGCCAGCGGCGCCGCCACCCTGGGTGGCTACTTCCCCGGGGTCGACACCTTCCTCGGCCTGCAGATCGCCGCCCAGGAGATCGCCGACGACCTGGCCCGGCAGGGCTTCTGCAAGCGCCTGGGCCCGGTGCGCTCGATCCGGCAGTGGTGGCGCTGGATGACCGCCCGCCGTCCCTGAAACCCCCTTCCCGACAAGGAGAAATACCGTGCTACTCACGCTCTCCGGGCGACTCCAGACCCGCATCGCGGTGCTCGCCGTGATCGGCGGCCTGGTCACCCTCGCCGTCACCCCACTCGTCACCGCTTCCTACACCGCCGCCTACTGCATCCTCGCCGCCGTGATCGTCATCGGCCTGGGCTGGGAGCTCGTCTACCACCTCCTGCAGCAGTTTCGCTGGGAGAAGGACTGGCCCACCCTGTTCGCCCTGCTCAACGGCATCAACGAGGGCGTGCTGCTGTGGTTCCTGATCGACGCCGGCCTGATCCCGAACACCACCGGGGTCACCGCCGCCCCGTTCTCGATCCTCTTCGCCGCCGTCTGGCTGTCCACCTGGCTCTGGAACAACGGGCCGATGCGGGTCCCCCTCGTCCACTGGCGCTTTCGCGGCGGAAGGCTGATCTGAGATGTCCATCGACCACAGCACCACGACCGTCCTCCCCGGTGACGGGATCGTGCACCGCGGGCCGGGTCTGGCCCTCGTCATCGACGCCGCCCCCCATCCCCGCACCGCCGAACTCCTGCTGGCCTGCTCCTCCACGGCGGGCGACCCCACCGGCCGGGCGACGGTTCTTGCCGTCGCCACGATGATCAGCCGGCACCGGCTGCCGGCCTTCGGGCTCGGCCTGGACACCGATCGCGGCCTGGTCGTGCTGCTGCACGACGCGGTGGAGGCCGAGATCCGCACCGTGGTCGAGGGTTCCGTGATGCTGCGCGGCACCGATTCACTCGCCTGGGTGGAGCGGTGCTTCGAGGGCACGGTGCTGGGTCTGCGTCTGTGGACGAGGAGCGCCTCCACCGTCCACCCCGGGACAGGACCTGATGCGGCGGAGGAGGGGATCGCCCTCGACCTGTCCCGGGGTACCCTCCACGGCGCCGGGCTGCTGATCGGGGCGCCCGAGAGCGACGATCCCGACCCGGCCGGCACCTCGATCACCGCCGAGCGCCCGGTCCCGGGAGCGCCGACGATCCGGCCCGACCGCAGCTACGGATCGGCTCTGCCACCCACCCCGCACCGGGGACAACCGATGAACGACCAGCCGGTTCCCCCGCAACCACAGCGCACTCCCGGTGGCGGGGTCGCGATCCCCCGGCCGTTCGTGCCCCCGATCGAGGGCGTACTCTGCGCCCGCGGGCATTTCACCGACCCGCAGGCGACCTACTGCGCCATCTGCGGGATCTCGATGCAGCAGGTGTCGCGCCAGATCACCCGCCGGCCCCGGCCGCCCCTGGGGGTGCTGGTGCTCGACGACGGAACCTCGGTCACGATCGACGGCGACCTGATCATCGGCCGCGACCCGGCGTCCCATCCGGCGGTGACGGCCGGTCACGCCAGGCCCCTGTTCCTCAACGACGACGTTGACGGGGTGTCCCGGGTACACGCCCGGATCACGCTGGTCGACTGGTCGGTGTGCCTCACCGACGAGGACTCGGCCAACGGCACCTACCTGGGGCCCGCCCACGGCGCCGGGCGAACGGTGCGGGGCGAGGAACCGGTCGAACTGACCAGCGGCACGGTCGTCCGGATCGGGCGCCGGACGCTCACGTTCGACGCGTATCACAGTGCCGGCGAGTGAGGGGGGTATGTCAGCGATGCCCGGACGGCCGATACTGTCCGGAAAGAAGACGAGGAGGCCGGGGATGACCCAGCACAGGGCCGGGGGGCTCCAAGGACGAAAGGCACGTGTCGCCGGACTTGCTCTGGGGTTCGCGCTGGTCACGATCCCCGCACAGTCGGTGATCGCGCAGGCCGGTGACACCCCCGCACCGCAGCTGACCAACGGGCAGCACCACGGTGGCACGACCACTGCGACCAGCACGCCGTCACCGGGTGCCACCGCGCACAGCGAGCACGACGCCGACAGCCATGTCGACCTACCGCAGGGCGGGGAGGAATGGACCACCCCCGACCTGGTGGCCCAGGGCGCTCTGGTGCGGGTGGAGACGGTGGCCACCGTGTACGTGGCACTGCACCACTACCACGTGGAGAAGTACCGCTACGACGAGGTCAGTGACCCCCAGGCGGTGGCCTCGGGCACGTTCGTGAACTCCCGGGGCCTGGTGATCACCAGCAAGGGCGGGCTGTACGACGAGCAGGAGCAGGAGCAGCGGTTCGGCACCTGGGGTGTGAACCAGGCGTTCAAGGACGCGAAGTTCCTGAAGGAACTGCCCGACGACCCGTTCTCCCGCACGACGATCACGGCGAAGAACAAGGGCAGCCTCGCCGACAGCCCACCCACCGACCCGGAGATCAACGACCGGCTCCAGAGCTGCTACGACTGGGAGAGCTCGCACCACTGCGCGGTCTTCGTGGTCATGCACCGCCGGGTCATGCCGAGCGTGAGCCAGGGCGACGACGCGGCGCTGGAGGGTCTGCCCCAGTCCGACGCCCGGGTGGCGGTGCTCTCCACCCAGCCCCGCGGCGTCACCCCGCTCACCCTGCAACTGGCCAATCCGCAGCCGGGCGCGAAGTACTGGGTGGTGAGCTCCCGCGGTGTCAATGAGGAACCGCTGGTCGGCACCGGCACGCTGACCGACTCCGAGACCTCGCCGGTCCCGGCGCAGGACCTGAAGAAGTGGGCGAAGGAGTTCGGGGCGCTGGCCGAGGGGGCGCCGGTGGTGTCGGCCCGGGGTGACCTGGTGGCCTTCCTCGGAACCCCGGAGGGCGGTGACGAGCTCGCCGCGGTGTCGTCGTCGCACATCTCCAACGACCTGCGCACGTTCGGCCTGACCCGCGACTCCAGTCCGGTCGACGCCCAGTTCCAAGACGGTCTGGAGCTTTTCGAGGCGGACCAGTTCGCCGCGGCGGTGCCCAAGCTGAAGGCCGCGGCCGAGGCCACCGGCGGCCAGCGGGTGGCGGTGGATCTCCTGGCGCAGTCCACCGAGAAGTCCGGTACGGCGCAGGACCTCTCCGACGAGGCGGGTGCCCTGACCGTTCCCGACGGCCGCACCGGCGGCTGGAGCCCTCTCGCCATCGGGGTCTTCGCGGCGCTGGTGATCCTCGTGCTGGCCGGGGCGATGATCGCGGTGGCCGTGGCCCGGCGCCGCCGGTGGCCGGCCCCGGAGGCCGGGTCCCCCGCCGATGAACCGCAGGACCGAAGCTCCACACCGTCCACCACCAACGACCCGCACCCCGACCGCAGCACCACCGTCTTCGCCACGGGCACCACCGACCCGAAGGTGATCACCGGCGAGGAACCAACCCTGGAACGTCCCGTCCAGCCCCGCCCGGACCGATGATGCACGCCCCCGGCGACGTGATCGCCGGCTACGAGATCGAGGGTTTCATCGCCCGGGGCGGGATGGCGGTGGTGTACCGGGCCCGCGACCGCCTCCTGGGACGGCGGGTGGCGCTGAAGCTGATCGCCCCGGAACTGGCGGGCAACGACAAGTTCCGACAGCGCTTCATCCGGGAGTCGGAGCTGGCGGCGAGCATCGATCATCCGAACGTGCTGCCCATCTACGCCGCGGGTGAGGCTGAAGGGGAGAGCGGGGGCCTCCTCTACATCGCGATGCGCTACGTCGACGGACAGGACCTGGGCCGGCTGATCGCGGAGTCGGGACGGCTCGGACCCGATCTCGTGCTGACGCTGTTCACCCAGGTCGCGGCGGCCCTGGACACCGCCCACGAGCACGGCCTGGTGCACCGCGACGTGAAGCCGGGCAACATCCTGCTGTCCCGGTCCACGACCGGGACCCACGTCTACCTGACCGATTTCGGCCTGACGAAACGCTCGAGCAGCCTGTCCGGGTTCACCACCGCGGGGCACTTCATCGGCACCATCGCCTACGTCGCGCCGGAACAGATCTCCGGGCAGGAAGTTTCCTCCGCAGTAGACGTGTACGCAATGGGATGCGTTCTCTACGAGGCGCTCTCCGGAGTTCCTCCGTTCCAGCGGGACGACGACGCGGCGATGCTCTGGGCCCACATGCAGTCCGATCCGGAGCCGCTGTCCGTTCTGGTCCCGGGCCTTCCCCCGGCCGTGGACGCCGTGATCGGCCGGGCGATGGCGAAAGACCCGGCCGAACGGACCCGCTCGTGCCGCGACGTGATCGCGCAGCTTCGCCAGGCGCTCGGCCACGAACCGCTGCCCGGCCCGAGGCACCCACCCACCGACTCCATGGACGACCAACCCAGCCTGAACGAGCCGGTCGCCGCACCCCCGTCGCCCGGCGCACCCCTGGTCGCCACCACCGACGATCCCGCCCGCAAGCCCCGCCGGACCCCCTGGATCGTCGCCACCCTGGCCGTGACAGCTCTGCTGGCAACCGCTTTCGTCGTGCTTCCGCGCTGGCTGGGCCCGGACTACGTGAGCTACGAGGGCACCGACGCGGCCACCTCGTGGCTGGCGTTCGACCGGCCGGCGGAATGGGCGCCGCACTCGAACCTGAGCAAGACCTGTTTCTGCACCAACCAGTACGGCGGGGTACTGGAGACCGGCGACTGGACGAACGTGATCGCGGCGATCGCGGGCGGCACCAGCGTGGAGGGGCTCTACGCGAAACAGAGCGGGCGGCTGGACCTCGAGGACGCGACAGCGGTGAGCCAGCATCTGGAGACGTTCCTGGCCGAGAACAAGAAGAGCCTGGGCACCCCGGTGCGCACCACCGTGGACGACCGTTCGGCCTGGAAGGTCGAGGGCACCCTGATCGCCAGCAAGAACCCGGACCTGCGGCTGACCATCCGCTACCTGATGGTGATGTCGGCCTCCGGGCGCGACACCGACCAGATCGTGCTGTTCAGCCGTGACCAGGACTACGAGAAACTCTCGGGACGCCTGGACCGGGTGGAGAAGTCTTTACACTTCCTGGAGAACGGCTAGATTTCAGGCTTTCTCGACTTCACCGTGGGCTGGCGCGAGCCGACCCGCTCCGACGGCCCGCGCAGGAACAAGGCCACGTCACCCACCTGCACGGTACCCCGCAACCCGATGGCGGCGACCTGGTCCACCCGCTCGCCGTCGACCAGCACCCCGTTGGTCGAGCCCAGGTCGCGGACCTCGAAACCCCCGGCCGTGCGGGCGATCGTGGCGTGGCGCCGGGAGACCAGCGGGTCCCAGTCGATGCGGACGTCGCAGTCGGCGGAGCGGCCGATGACCAGCGGGGCGCGGTCGAGCATCGGCCGGGCCTTGAGGGCGCCGGAGGCGTCGAGCCAGACCAGGGTGGGCGCGGTGCTGACGGGCAGCACCGGGGCCGAGGCACCCATCGTGTCCACCGAGTCGGCCTGCCGCAGGATCATCGTCTCCAGCTCACGCAGCGCCGGCCCGGGATCGAGCCCGGTCTCGTCGGCGAGCACCGTGCGGGCGCGCCGGTACGCGGCCAGGGCCTCGCCCTGCCGCCCCGCCACGTTCAGCGCGAGCATCAACTGCCCCCAGAGCCGCTCACGCAGAGGAGCTTCGGTGAGCAGGTGCTCGATGCGCTCGGGCAGGTCGGCGGCGCCCCCGGTCTGCAGTTCGGCGTCGAAAACCGCCTCCCAGGCACTGATCCGCAGGTCGGTGTAGAAGGCCCGGCGGCCCTCCAGGGCGGGGACGGCGACGTCCTCGCAGAAGCCGCCGCGCCACGCGTCCAGCATCGTGCGCAGTTCACCGATGCGGGCGGGGGCGGTGCGCACGGCCGCAAGCACCCGGTCCAGCTCGGCCGCGTCGCTCGACACCACGGACGCGTCGAGACGGTAACCGGTGCCCTGACGTTCCAGCGCCGCGCCGTACGGCGCGAGCAGCGAGCGCAGCTGGGAGACGTGCACGTGCAGCGTGTTCGGGGCGGGGTTCTCGACGTCGAAGAAGGCTTCCTCGAGCAGGGTCCCGGTGGTGACGGTGCGCCCGCCGGCGGCCGCCAGCAGGGCCAGCACCGCCCGGCGGCGCCGGCCCTTCACCGGCACCGGCCGGTCGTCGACGTGCAGTTCGAGCGGGCCGAGCAGCCCTACGCGGACAGCCACGGGCGCAATTCCGCGAGGATCAGCTCACGCGGCTTGACGCCCTGCACCCGGGCGACCTCCTGCCCACCCCGGAACAGGACGAGGGTGGGCATCGAGGTGACGGCGTAGAGGTCGGCCACCACCGGGTTCTCGTCCACGTCGACGGTGAGCACGCGCAGCCGGGCGGCCTCGTCGGTGGCGATCTGCTCGAGCACCGGCTCGATCATCTGGCAGGGCGGGCACCAGCCGGCCGAGAAGTCGACCAGCACCGGCCGGGGACTGGCCAGCACGTCGGCGGCGAACGCGGCCTCGGAGGTGGCGGTCAGGGGCATCCGTCCACGATAGCGCGGGTGATCAGGCGGTCTGCAGTTCCCGCCCGGGGTCCGGCACGGCCGGGGCGGCCGGGCCGGCCGGGCGCCGGGTGCCGTTGACCAGGTACGACCCGGTCAGCACGAGGCCGAACCCGAGCACGGTCCAGAGGGTGACCTTCTCGCCGAGGAACAGGGCACCACCGATCACGGCGACCACCGGGTTCACGTAGACGATGGTGGTGGCGCGCACCGGGCCGAGCTCCCCGATCAGGGCGAACAGCAGCAGGAAGGCGACGGCGGTGCAGACCACGGCCAGGACGCCAACCGCCACGAGCACCTTCGCCGAGGGCATCTGCGAGGGCAGGCCGGGCCCGAGCAGCACCACGGGCAGATAGATCAGGGCCGCCAGAACGATACTGACGGTCACCACCGGCAGACCGGGCAGATCGCCCAGGTACCGCGACAGGATGACCGGGCCGATGGCGTAACCCAGCACCACCACGCCCATCTCGGCCACAGCCGAGAGGTCGGAGACGTTCACGTCGAGCCCGACCAGCGCGGCCACCCCGGCGGTGCCGAGCAGCAGGCCGAAACCGCCCCGCCGACCGAGCTTCTCGGCCCGGCGGGTGATCAGGGCGATCACCACGCCGACCACGGGCACGGCGGAGATCAGGATCGCGGCCGTGGAGCTGGACAGCCGCTGCTCGGCGTGGTTCAGGGCCACCCAGGGCAGCGCCACCTCCACGACGGTGTAGGCGGCCACGGCCTTCCAGTGCTGAAGGACGCGGGGCACGGCGGCGCGGTGGCGCCGGCTGAGCAGGGTGATCGGTACGAGCAGGAGGGCGGCCAGCGCGGTGCGGGCCAGCACGAGCACCGACGGCGAGAGCTCCTCGCCCGCCACCTTGATGAACATGTACGGGATACCCCAGGCCAGGCCCAGGGAGAGGAAGAGGATCACAGCTCGGCGGCTCATGCCCCCAGGATGCTCTCGACTTAATCGTTAAGTCCATCTAGATTTTCTTCATGTCAATCGACAGTCCAGACTTCACAATCGATCTGCGTAAGCTGCGGCTGCTGCGGGAGGTCGAGCAGCGGGGCACCGTCGCGGCGGCGGCCTCGGCCCTGCACCTCACCCCCTCGGCCGTCAGCCAGCAGCTGGCCGGGCTGGCCCGTGAGCTGGACGTCCCCCTGCTGGAGAAGCAAGGTCGCGGCGTGCGGCTGACCGGGCACGCGCGGGTCCTGCTCGGGCACGCCCACGCGATCGAGGCCCAGCTGGAGCGCGCCCGGGCCGATCTGGCGGCGTTCGACGACGGCCTGGTCGGCGAGGTGCGCGTCGCCACCCTGCCGACCGCGGTGGCGGCCGTGCTCGGGCCGGCCATGGCCCAGCTGCGCACGGAACGACCGGCACTGCGGGTGCGCGCCCGCGACGCCGATCCGGTCGGGGCCATCCGGGCCCTGGACGCCGGGGAGGTCGATGTCGCCATTACCGTCGACCATCCCGGCGGCCCCCGGCGCGACGACCCGAGGTACGCCCGGATCGACCTGATCACCGACATCCTCGACGTGGTGCTGCACGAGGACCACCCCCTGTCCGGGAGCCGGACGGTCGACCTGAGCCGTCTGGCCGGTGAGGAGTGGATCTCCGGCAATCCCCACGACGCCTGCGCCGCGATTGCCGACAATGCCTGTGCGGCAGCTGGCTTCATTCCCGATGTGCGGCACTGGACAGTTGAGTACGACGCGCTCGCCGCCCTGGTCTCCGCCGGGGCCGGGGTCGGGCTGCTGCCCCGGCTGGCCCAGCCGCTGCGGTTCGGCAACGTGCGCACGATCCCGGTGGCCGGGCCGCCCCCCGCCCGGCTGGTGTACGCGATCACCCGGGCCGGCCGCCCCGCCGACGCCACCACGTCCATCGTTCTGCAGAAACTCCGTGAGGTCGCGGCGGCCCGTCACGACGCGACGTCTCCGCTAGTGCCGTAACGAAAGTTAGGATGAGCGGATGACGGCGGGCGGAGGTTCTGGTCGCACGGCACATCGTGACGTCACCGAGCGACTGCGGGAGGCGATCGTCACCGGAAGCCTGCAGACCGGTACACATCTGGTGCAGAGCGAACTGGCGGCAGGCCTCGACGTCAGCGTCACCCCGGTGCGGGAGGCTCTGCGTGAGCTGGAGAGCCAGGGCCTGATCGACTCCGACCCGTTCCGCGGGGCGACCGTGCACGGCATCAGCCTCGACGAACTCGAGGAGATCCACGAGCTCCGGCGCCTGCTCCTGCCCCTGGCCGTGCGGGAACGTATCGCCCTCGTCACCGACGCCGAGATCGACGAGGCCCGTGCCGTGCTGGCCCGGCTGACGCCCGACCTGCCCAATCGCGAGTGGGTGCAGACCGACCGCGCCCTACGGCAGATGCTGGTCGGCACTCCGCAACGGCGCAACCTGCGGGCCATTCTGCGCCGCCTGTCCGACGTCTCGGAGCTCTACGCCGGGCTGGCCGTGCACAGTGAGGCCGACCGCCGCCGGGCGCTGGCCGGCAACCGGGAGATGCTCCAGGCCTACGCCGAGCGGCAGACCGGCCGGGCCGTCACGCTCACCCTGCGCCGCCTCGACGAGGCGACCCGGCTGACCGCGGCGGCCCTGACCCGCGCTAGTTGAGGTATCCCTGCGAGCGGCTCTCGTTGAAGCGCTGCCACTCCACCTCGAGATCATGGGTGCGACGCCGGTCCAGCGCGAACCGCGAGGCCCGGTACCCGGCGAGGCCCACCAGCACGGCCGCGAAGGTCAGGCCCAGCCCGAGGCCGAGCGTGTCCAGCCAGACGCTGAGCCGTGTGGTCGGGGCCGCGGTCATGGCGCCGGAGTCGTTGACCCACAACGGCACCCGGTCACCGACCTGGGTGGTCTGGGTGATGGCGAGGTGGCCCGAGTGCGCCACCCGGTCCGGGTACGTCCACGAAACCTCGGCGAGATAGCTTCGGGCCAGTCGGGTTTCGGGATCAGCGGCGACGACCGTGGCCGTGACCAGGTGACTCGACGCGAGCTCCTGCTCGGAGATCGCGGAGTAGTGGTGCCAGGTCTGCAGACCGATGATCACCGCCACGGGCAGGACGGCCAGGACGAGGAACACCGCCCCCAGCGCGCAATAGCCCTGGATCCGGTCGCTGCGACGGCGTAACGGGTTGTGTTCCCGGCCCAGTCCGGGCCGGGTGGCCATCGAACAACGGCGGAACCAGTTCCCTACCTGAGACCTCATCGTCAGCCCCTCATTCCTTGCAGCCGCATCTCCCCTCTATTCAGTCCCTCTCCGGCCCAAAGCGCCAGCTGGCCTGAGCACGAATTATCGGTCAGGGGACGAACGGCCGACAGAAAAGGGCGAACGTCCCGGACTCAGGAGCCGGAGTCCTTCACACCCGTCGCGAGCGCGTAGGCCCGGATCGGCGACATCGAGACACCGTTGTAGGTGACGGTGTTCTGGGTGCTGACCGGGACACAACCCGCGGTCTTGGCGGAGGAGGCGTGCGAGTCGGTGAGGGCGTCCTCGCGTTCCTCGTCGGTGAGCTGGGGATAGGTCGCGCCGGTGGTCCAGTCCTCGCCCACCACCAGGGTCACCACCTCGACGTCCGGGTCCACCGCGAGCAGCGACGAGGGCACGCCGAGGTCGGAGGCCAGCTGCTGGGCCTGGTCGAGCTGGTACTTGCCGCTGTAGAGGATCGACGTGCGTTCCTGCGCCGTACCGGTGCTGGAGTCGGTGGCCGCGATGTAGCCGTCGCCCTTGAGGGTCTGCGTCACCTTCCGGGCCCGGCCGTCCTTGCCGCTGCGGTTGCGCACCTGCACCGAGAAGTACGTGGCGGCCGTGGCGCTCGGGCTCGCAGTGGTGGTGGACGTCGCCGCGTTCTTGTCCTTGCTCAGCGACCGGTCGTCGAGGATCGTGTCGAAGAGCTTCTGGGCGGCCGCGGCCGGCACCACGCGGTTGGCGTTGTTCGGGTCCGGCACGGTCTGCATCGTGGTGAAGGTGATGCGGTCGGTGTCGACCTTGTTGAACTCCGTGGCCAGGTCGATCAGCTTCGGGATGCTGTCCAGGCCCTCGTCCACCGTCAGCGCCTTGGTCGCCGCGCTGGCCACCGAGTACAGCTTCGTCGGGTTCAGCAGCGTGCCCTTGTCCTTCAGCGAGCGGATCGCCGCCGCCAGGAACGCGTGCTGGCCGTAGGTGCGGCCCAGGTCGCTACCGTCGCCGAAACCGTGGCGCGTGCGCACGAACTGCAGGGCCGCCTCGCCCTTGAGCGTGTGTTTGCCCTTGGACAGCTTCAGGTGCGAGTAGGTGTCGTAGACGTTGTTGTCCACGCAGATCTGCACCCCGCCGGTGGCGTCGGACATGTCGATCACCCCGGAGAAGTCGACCATCGCGAAGTGGTCGATCGTGATGCCGGTGAGCTGGTGGATCGCGGCCACCGTGCAGCCGGGGCCGTACTGCAGGCTGGTGTTGATCTGGCCGTAGCGCGCGGCCACGCTCTCGCCGGTCGTGGCGTTCTTGCAGCCGGGCAGGTCGGTCATCGTGTCCCGCGGGATGCTCATCGCGGTGATGTTGGTGCGGTCGGCCGAGACGTGCACCAGCAGCTCGACGTCCGCGTTGTTGTGGGTCTCGTCGCAGGCGCCGCCGAGCTTGCAGTTCTCCTTCGACGCCCGCGAGTCGGTGCCGATGACGAGCACGTTGACCGGGAAGCGGCCCTGGTCGTCGGCCTTCTGCACCCCGGCGCCACCGGTGGTGCCGGTGAACAGCGCCGACGAGGAGATGTTGCCGTTCAGCCGGCGGAACACGAAGTAGCCGCCGCCGGCGGAGAGGACGAGCAGCACCACCAGGCCGTAGAGAGTGATGCGCAACCAGCGGCGGCGCCGGGCCCGGACCCGCGCGTGGCGTGTCGGCCGGTCGCTGTCGTCCTGGCGTCCCGGAGGCCCCGGGGGGCCGGCAGCAGCCGGGCTCACGAGATGGATCTCTGCGCTGCCACGAAGCGGCACACTAACCCGGCCGGTCCCGGCCCCGCCCCGGTTGTGCCACACGTCATACCCGTCACCACGGTCATGTCGGCAGGTCCCCGCCCCGGCGTTAGGCCGATCGAGTGCCTAGACTCTCTGCGGTGCAGATTCGCTGGATGACGATCTTCCTGGACTTCCCGAGCCCCGAGTTCGGGGCGGGGGTGGAGTTCTGGCGCCGGGTCACCGGTAGCCGGCTCTCGGCCCCCCGGGGAGAGGACGGCGAGTTCGTCACGCTGCTTCCCTCCACGGGCGACGCGTACCTGCGGGCCCAGGGGCTGGGGTCCGGGCCGGCCCGGACACACCTGGACCTGCACGTCGACCCGGAACGGCGGGCCGACGCCGTGGCGGGAGCGGTTGCCCTCGGGGCGTCGACCGTTCTGCGGGGCGAGGAGCACGACGTGCTCACCAGCCCGGGTGGTTACCCGTTCTGCTTCGTGCCCTGGGAGGGGGAGAGTGTCGTCCCCTCGCCCGAGGGCAAGGCCCGCCTCGACCAGCTGTGCCTCGACATTCCGCCCGCGCTGTGGGATTCCGAGACCCGCTTCTGGTCGGATCTGACCGGCTGGGAGCTGAATCCCCTCGGTGCGTCCGAGTTCACCCGGTTGCGGCAGCCCGCCGGGCTGCCGGTGAAACTGCTGCTGCAACGGCTGGACGACGCCGCGGACACCGTCGTCTCACACCTCGATCTGGCCGCACCCGCACGCGCCTGCCTCGCGCCGGTCCACGCCGCCGCGGGTGCGGTCGTGGGCCCGGCGAACGAGGAGTGGACCGTCATGACCGATCCGCTGGGGCGGCCCTACTGCCTCACCGGGCGCACCCCCTAGTTTCCGCCGGTCTAGTTTCCGTCGGTCTCGTTTCCGTCGGCGGCCTTCAGCAGGTCGGCGATCACGAGCCGCTTCATCCCGAGCAGGGCCTGGGTCGCCCGGTCGCGGCGACCGGGATCCGGGTCGGCGATCAGCTCACCGAGCACCCGGGGAACCACCTGCCAGGACACTCCGAACCGGTCTTTCAGCCAGCCGCACTGCACCTCCTGCCCGCCGTCGGCACTCAGGCCGAACCAGTAGTGGTCCACCTCGGCCTGGTCACCGCACAGCACGGCGAACGAGACGGCTTCGGTGAACGGGAACTGCGGGCCGCCGTTGATGGCGTTGAACGGCCGGCCGTCGAGCTCGAAGTCGATCGCCATCACCTCCCCCTCCGGCCCGGGCGTGCCGGGCCCGAAGTAGGAGGTGCGCAGGATCGACGAGTTCGGGAACACCCGGGTGTAGAAGCCGACGGCCTCCTGCGCGTTGCCGTCGAACCACAGGCTGGGACTGATGGTGGGCATGATATCTGTCCTTTCCGTGCTCACGGATGTGCAACCAGCAGGTGGACGACAGCGAGCCGCCGAAGTCATCGGCACTCTGGTCACATCCCCCTGGACATATCGAAAAACGATGGCCCATACTCAGGACGGGGCTATCGAAAGTCGATATGTACACGGAATGGGGGCACCGACGATGAGTGCAGATGAGCGCAGCCGCCAGATGAGCGCAGCCAGATGAGCGCAGCAGCCATGGGCCCGGGGCCGGTGACCGCTCGGATGAAGAATGATCCACTCAAGAACGATCCGCGGTACGTGAGCCCGACGATGTTGCGCGTGATCACCTGGATCATGCTCGCCGTCGGAGCGGTATCGGCGGTCGTGGCGATCGTGCTGTTGGTGGCCTCGGTGACCGGATCACCCCGGACGCAGGACGTGCCGGTCCAGCTGACCGACGGGGCCAGCACGGAGCGGGCCACCGGCTATGTCGCTGAACGGGCCACGGAATCCGGGGGCGACCCCGGCTCGAGCTCTGCCACCGGTGCGCACACCCGTCAGGCCGGCCGGAGCTCGTTCACTGCGGGCAACGACGGCCCGGTCCTCTCCGCGGCCGATCCGACGAGGCCCGAGCGGCTACTGAACAACGGCGGCGCGATCCTGCTCGGGGCCACGGTCGCCGTCGGCACCCTCCTCCTGCGGCCGGTGCTGACCTCGATCGCCGCGGGCCGGCCCTTCGGTTCGGGTAACTCCTCCCGCCTGAACCTGCTCGCCGCCGTCACCGGCAGCGCAGCCGTTCTCGTACCTCTGCTCCCCCAGTTCGCCGCGCTGCTGACGCTCGATCGTCTCGGGCTGTTCGGAACCGGCAGCCCCTTCGTCATGGGCCTGGGTTTGTCCCTGGCCCCGGTCGTCGGGTTGAGCGTGCTCCTCGTGGTCCTGGCCGAGGCGTTCCGGCAGGGCGAGAAACTCCACCGCGACGTCGAGGGGCTGGTGTGAACCCGCGTCCCGGGCAGGTGTTCGAGCCGGCGCAAGACCAGCAGACGCAGGACCAGGCGGCACCGGACCAGCCGGCACCAGACCGGTCGGAGCACGATCACCACGTCGTCTGCCATCTCGATGAACTGCTGGCCGAGCGCAGCATGACCCTGACCGAGCTGTCGGTGCAGGTGGGTGTCACGGTGGTGAATCTGTCGGTGCTGAAGAACAACCGGGCCCGGGCCGTACGCTTCTCCACGCTGAGCGCCATCTGCGAGGTCCTGCGCTGTTCCCCCGGCGAGTTGCTCACCGTCGAGGTCGGCCCAGCGTAGAGCTGACCGACCGGCGCCCCCTCAAGTTTGACCGGACGGATGCCGACAAGGCCGTTACCGCCGGTGGCATCGGGGTCTCCGGCCACTGCTCCGCCCTGGAGGAATCATGTCGGTCGCGGACATCATCCGAGCTTTCGGATGGATACCGGTGGCCTGGCTGCTCACCGTCCATCTGCTGATCCGGTTCGGGCGGGCGCCACGACACGGCTCCGCGATCCGGATCGCCGGCTGGGTCGCCGCCCTGACGATCATGGCGGCCGCCCTGGCCACGCGGATGTGGCCGATCGCGGCCCTGGGCCTGCTGTTCATGCGCACGGAGCTGCTCGGGCACCGGCACGCCGACGAGCGGGAGGCCCACCGGGTCCAGGACCTGCTCGACCGGTTCCGCCGGCACGAGGAGGAGAAACGGCATCCGGTACCGGGTGCCCGCACACCCCTGGACAACATCCACGCTCTGCACGACCAGGAGGAGGTGCTGCCCGACGTCCACATCCACCACGGCGGCAGTGGTCTCACCCCGGCCTCGGCCCGGCACCCGGAGTACACGGTGCCCGGCGTGACCGCGGCGTCGGCGGCGACCCTACGGGCCCGCACGCACGACAAGACCGACCCGGACTTCGTCCCCGCGACGGTCGGCCTGCGCGAACCGCACCACGAGACCCACCACCCCTCCCACCACCCGTCGCAGACCGCCCATCCGGCCACGATGCGGGCCATCGGCTCGGCCAAGCGCTTCACCGACCTCCTGCTGAAGGTGGAGATCATTGCCGTGGTGGTGGTCGCCCTGGTGCTGTTCGGCATCTGGGCCGAGGGGCAGCGCCGGGAGTTCACCCGCAACTCCGACAGCACCATCTGCAAGCTCAGCTACAGCTGCTGAGAGGTCTCAGTCCGCCGGGTCGAGGTACGCGAAGGTCGGGTGCGGGTGCATGAGGAAGTCGTGGTGGGAGATGTTCCAGGCGTAGGCCCCGGCCATCCGGAACACCAGCAGGTCACCGATCCGCAGGTCCTGCACGGGAACCCCGGCCGCGAGCTGGTCCTTGGGGGTGCAGAGCTGACCCACCACGGTGACCTCGTCGTCGTTCAGCGGCTCACCGGAACGCCCGGGGCCAGGTAGCGCGACCAGGGGCTGGCTGTGGCCCTTGGCCGCCGGCGTGCGCAGGTGGTGGGTACCGCCCCGGGCAATCGCGTAGGCCTGGCCCCGCGTGTATTTCAGGTCGAGCACATCGCTGACGTAGTAACCGGCGTGCACACTGACCGAACGGCCCGGCTCGACCCGCAGCACGGCCGGGCCCCGGTCGAGTTCAGCCAGACCCTTGGCGTAGGCCTGCCAGTCGAAGTGCCGGCCGGGCTCGGCGTAGTCGACGGTCATGCCCCCGCCCAGGTTGATCTCGGGGCTCTCCCGGCCGGGCAGGTACTGCTCCAGCCAGCACCGGGCCCAGGCCAGCACGCGCCCGTCGAGCGCCAGCTTCTGACCGGCGTCCAGTCCGGAGGCCAGGTGCACGTGGAGACCGCGCACCCTCACCCCACTACCGGCGGCCGCGGCGTCCCGGGCCGTGCGGGCGGCGACGGCGAGCGTTTCCTCGTCCATCCCGAAGGGCCCGCTCATCGTCAGCGCCGCTCCGCTCACCCCGAAGGGCAGGTTGGCCCGCAGCAATACGTCGACGGGACGTCGACCGGCAAGCGCGATCACCCGGTTCAGCTCCCGCACGCTCTCCACGTGCAGGCGCCAGACACCCCGGCCGATCGCGGCCATCAGTTCCCGGTCGGTCTTGCCCGGGCCGCCGAACGCCACGCGAGCTCCGGGCGCGGCGTCCATCACGTGCTCCAGCTCGCCGCCGGAGGCCACCTCGATGCCGTCGGTCAGCGGCGCGATCACGCGCAGGAGCGCCGGGTCGGGGTTGGCCTTGGCGGCGTAGAGGAACTCGACCCCGGCCCCCGCGAGCGCGTCGCGGATCGCAGCGGCCTGCGAGCGCAGGGCGGCCAGGTCGTAGAGATAGGCCGGGAGCTGGTTCTCCGCGGCCAGGGCGAGCGCACGCTCACGCACGGCCTCGGGGAGCACGTCATCACGCATTGGCCGATTGTCGCCGAAAGGCAGCGTCCCGGCGGCATTCTTCACGGCGTTCCGGCGTCAAGGTGACATGACCGACAGTGCTGATCCGGAGAAGTCGGGCCGAGCGTGAGAAGACGGACACGCAGTGCTGACCATCGGGACATCGCAGAGGGTCTTCGCGGAGGTCTTTGCACTGGTCACGGGAACCGGAAAGACGATATGTTCGACAATTGAGTTCGCTATTCCCAAAACAAAAGAATACCACCCAACATGGCATATGTTATTTCCCGGAGGAGCAATTGTCAATTACCGACCTGGCACTGGAGCAAGAATATATTTCCCTGCTCTACGACCACGTCGACGAGCTCCGCGCCCGGCTCGCCGCCCGTCAGACCCGAGCACTCGCCTCGGCCACGGGGACCCGCCAGGCGCTCGTCGAACGTGAGGCGGCCGTGCACCTCTACGGCGCGCGCCTGACCCAGCTGAACGCCGCCGAGAACGCCCTGTGCTTCGGGCGTCTGGATCTGGAGGGCAACGGGCGACCCCGCTACGTCGGCCGGATCGGGCTGCACGAGGACCACGCCGAGCCTGCGGCCGGAGCTGACGACACGACCGGAGCTGACGACGAGCCCCTGCTCATCGACTGGCGCGCACCCGTCGCCCGGCCGTTCTACCTCGCCACGGCACTGCAGCGCGACGGTGTCGTGCGTCGTCGTCACATCCGCACGGTCGGGCGTCGCGTGGTGCAGCTGCACGACGAGCACCTGACCGGCGACGCCTCGACCTCACCGGCCGCACAGACCGGCCCGGGTTCGATCACCAGTGAGTCGGCCCTGCTGACCGCGCTGAACGCGGCCCGCACCGGCCGGATGACCGACATCGTCGAGACCGTACAGGCCGAGCAGGACCGCATCATCCGCTCCGGATTGCCGGGCATCCTCGTGGTGCAGGGCGGTCCGGGAACGGGGAAGACGGCCGTGGCGCTGCACCGGGCCGCCTATCTGCTCTATCACCACCGGGAACAGCTGGAACGGCGCGGTGTCCTGATCATCGGACCGAACACCACGTTCCTGCGGTACATCGCCGAGGTGCTGCCCGCGCTCGGTGAGACCGGCGTCCTGCTCGCCACCACCGGCGACCTCTATCCAGGCGTCTCCCCCACGCTCACCGAGCCCGGCGCGGTCACGGCCCTCAAAGGGCAGTTGCTGATGGCGGACGTCGTGGCCGGTGCGGTCGCGGACCGGCAGTGGGTGCCCCAGGACGACGAAGTGGTCGCGGTCCGCCACGACGGCCAGTTGCTGCGCCTGGACCGGCAGACCGGCCAGGAACTGCGCGAGCGGGTTCGGGCCAGCCGTCTGCTGCACAACGAGGCCCGGCCCCTGGTGCGCCGGCTGGTGGTCGAGGCCCTGGCCGAACAGTGGGCCCAGGCCGTCGGCACCGATCCGCTGGGGGGCGAGAATCTGCTCGGGCCGGAGGATCTCGCCTTGGTTCGGGGCGAGCTCGAGGAGAACGACGACGTCGGTAGTATCGTCGACTGGCTCTGGCCCCGACTGACGCCCACCCGCCTGCTGCGCGATCTGTTCAGCTCTCCCCAGCGTCTTCGCGCCGCGGCCACCCAGGTCGGGCTGACCCGGGCCGAGCAGGAACTGCTGCTGCGCCCCCGCGGGTCCGGCTGGTCGGAGGCCGACGTGCCCCTGCTCGACGAGGCCGCCGAGATCCTCGGCCGGGACGACTCGACGACCCGGCGCCTGGCCGACGAGCTGCAGACCGCCGACCTGGAGTACGCCCAGGGTGTGCTCGACGTGCTGCGGGGTTCGGAGTCGGGTGACTTCGAGGACGAGGAGAGCGAGATCCTCGCGGCGTTCGACCTGGTCGACGCCGAGACCCTGCTGGACCGGCAGGAGGAGATCGATCACCGCACCGCCGCCGAGCGGGCCGCCATCGACCGCACCTGGCGGTTCGGGCACATCGTGGTCGACGAGGCCCAGGAGATCTCGCCGATGGCCTGGCGCATGCTGATGCGCCGCTCACGCTCGATGACCCTCGTCGGTGACGTGGCCCAGACCGGTGACCCCGCCGGCTCGACCTCCTGGCGCCAGGCCCTGGGACCGCACGTCGGCGACCGCTGGCGCCTGACCGAACTCAGCGTCAATTACCGCATGCCGCAACCGATCGCGCGGGTGGCGGCCGGGGTGCTGCGGGCCGTCGACCCCGATCTTCCCGCACCCGAGCCGGTACGCACCGACGGCCCGCAGCCGTGGGCCCTTCATCGGCCCGACGTGCTCCCGGGACTGGTCGTTGCGGTCGCGGACGAGCTCACGCACCTGGACCAGGACCGTCGTCTCGCCGTCGTCACGGCGCCCGGCCGGGCCGCCGAGGCCTTCCGTGCGCTGACGGGTGCGCTCGCCGGAACCGTCGCTCTGGGCGAGGATCCCGACACCGAGAACATCGCCCGGGTGGTCGTTCTCGAGCCCCGGGAGACCAAAGGGCTGGAGTTCGACGCCGTGGTGGTTCTCGAGCCCGATCACATCGTCGCGGCCTCGCCCCGTGGTCTGGGCGACCTCTACGTGGCGGTCACCCGGGCGACCCAGAGGCTGGGTGTGGTGTATTCGGCTAGCCTGCCGAAATGTCTGGACTCCCTGGCCTGAGTGGTCCCCTCCGCCTGGAGGGCCCGAAAGTCGTCCTGCGCGAGTTCGCCCTGACCGACACCGACGGGGTGGCCGCGGTCGTCGGTGACGACCGCGTCACTCATTGGCTGGCTTTCGGCTCCCTCTCCCGGGACGAGGCCGCGATGCTGGTGGAGGGAGCGATGACGTCGGCCCGCCAGAGCCCGCGCACCGAGTACTGGATGGCGATGAGCGCGCCCGGCGACGACACCTTCCTGGGTTTCGCCCGCCTGTCCCTCGGCGGCACCCGGGCGGCGGAGCTCGGGTACGCCATCCACGCGGACGCCTGGGGCCGTGGCTACGCGACGGCCGCGGTACGGCTGCTGGCCGGTTTCGGCTTCGACGCCCTCGGTCTGCACCGCATCTCCGCAGCGATCGGGCCGGAGAACGTCCGCTCGGTCGGAGTGGTCGAGCGGCTCGGGTTCCGGCTCGAGGGCCGCATGCGCGATCACGTGTTCACGAACGGCGCCTGGCGCGACAGCCTGCTGTTCTCGGTGCTCGACCGGGAGTGGAGAGCCGCCACCTCCTGAACCGCGACGGGACCACGACGCGAGGGACGCCGCGAGCCGGAGGCTCAACGACGTCCCCCGTTCGAAGCGGTGACGACAACTGCTACGGCGTTGTGCGCACCGTGACCGGCGTGCCCGCCTCGATCGTGCGCGACACCGTGCAGGTGTGGTCGTGCGAGGCCTTGACCGCGCGGGGCAGCAGGGTGCGGGCGGCGTCGCCGGCCTCCCCCTCGGGGAAGCGCACGTCGAAGGTCAGGGTGATGTCCTTGAGGGTGTTCTCACCGTTCTCCCGCACTGCGACGGCGTCCACCCGGGCGCTGAAGTGCTCGGCCGGCGACCGCCGCCCGGTGACCACGTCGACATCGACGGCGGAACAGCCGGCAATGGCGGCCAGCAGCAGTTCCACCGGGGAGAACCCGTCCGTGGCCTTGCTCCCGAAGCGCAGCGTGTCACCGCGCTTGTTCGTGGCCAGGTACACGCCTTCCTCGAGTCGTTCGATGCTCACCGAGCGGTTGTCGTCAGTCATTCCGTGACTTTCTCACGACCGCCCGGATCACCACCGCGCGGCCCGCCCGGCGCTCGCTTCGCACGGATGGAGGACGCTTGCCCCCACCTTCGTGGTTCGGAATAGTTTGCGCCCGGTGGCAACGGATCGGGGTCGAATGAGCACGTTGGGTGATCTACGGGGCCAGCTGCGTGCTGTCTGCACCGACGTCCGGGACGCAGCGGTGGGCGCCGGGTCCGTGCGGCACGTCGCCCTCACCCTTGACGTCGATGTATCCGGCGATCTCCGGGACATTCAGGAAGGGCGCGCCCCGTGGAACCGGTCCACGAGCCGCTACGAGACGCCCAGCGGACGAACCTACGGCGTTGAAGAACCCTCCGGTACCGTGTTTCCCGATTCAGGGCCAGGCCTCATCAACCTGGGTCGTCACGAGTATCACGCGCTGAAGCACTACATCCAGGCCGACGGTGATCGCCGCAAGGCCGAGGAGGCAATGACGTTCTTCCCGGCCCTCACGGATTCGGTACAGCGTCGAGCGTACGAAGTATTCAAGCATCACAAGAGTTTTCGGGGAGAATAATGGAAATTTACGAGCTGCTGTACGACGGCGCCGTGGACCCTCGAACCTTGATCGACTCACTCGCCGAACTGGGCGTTCCGGCAGATCGGGTTATGACCGAGCCGTACGATCCATCGTCAGGAGACGGTCTTCCCGCGGTCATGCTGGAGCGCGGCGAACCCGGCGTCGATTTCAGCACCGTCGTACAGGTCTTCGCCGAATTGGTCGCCGGGACAAGTCTTTGCCCGCTGGAATGGGCCCAGTTCCTCACCCCGAAACTAGCAAGGCGCTGCCTGGTCGACGACGACACCCAGCAGCCCAACCGCTGGTACCTGGTGACACCCGAAGGCGGTTGCGGAGTGGTGCACGTGCACGGGGACGATGCCGATGAAGGCCGCATCCGTTTCCTCTACGCAACCACGCCGATAGCCGGTGCCCCCGAGATCCCGGTGCGCGCCGAGCCTGACTGGGCGTCACGCTGACCCCCACGCACTCGGCACGCGCAACCATGGCCATCATCACGATGTGAGCACTTGATGACGGTACGCACCGGTACGAGACTGAATTCCATGCCGAGTCCGGAGCGTGTCGCACACATCGCAGCACTGGCCTTCGACGGGGAACGGTTTCTGCCCGACGGCGCGACCGTCTTCACCGAGGGTTCGTCGATTATCGGCGTCAGCACTGGTCAGAGGCCTGTTCCCGAGGGTTTCGAGGTTCGGCGGCATGACGGTGGAACGTTGCTGCCGGGGCTCATCGACACCCATGTGCACCTGATCGCGGACGGGCGGGACGGGGCCCTGGGGCGGGACGTGCACCGCTCCGGTGACGAGCGGGAGCGGGTGGTACGGGAGTCGTTGCTCGCCCACGCCCGGGCCGGGGTGACCACCGTGCGGGACCTCGGCGACAACCGCTGGTCCGTGCTGGAACGGGTCTCGTCGCGCGGGGAACCGGCCGTGGTGGCGTCGGGGCCTCCGATCACGACACCGGGCGGGCACTGCGCGGCGATGGGCGGAGAGGCCGCGGGTGCTGCCGATCTGGTCGCCGCGGTGGATGAACGGGCCGAACGGGGTGCACCACTGGTGAAAATCGTCGTCAGTGGTGGCGCGATGACGCCGGGGTCGGATCTGCTGTCGTTGCAGTACTCCGCCGAGGACCTCGCTCTGGTAGTGGAACGCGCCGACCACCACGGCCTTCCGGTGGTCGCGCACGCGCACTCGCTGGATGCCGTGAATCTCTGCATCGACACCGGGGTGAAAGGCATCGAGCACTGCACCTGCCTGACGGCGAACGGCGTGCAGACACCGACAGATCTCGCGGACCGACTGCGGGATCGCGGGATTCATATCGGGCCGACGTTCGGGCGGATCCCCGGCAGCCGCCCCTCCGCGCAGGCGCAGGAGATCACGCAACGCACCGGACTGGTGCCCGCCCATCGTTTCGTTCAGGTCGAGAAACTGCACCGGCAGGGCGTTGCGGTGATCAGCGGCTCCGACGCGGGGATCCATGCCGCGAAACCGCACGGCATCGTGGCACACGCCGTGGCCGAACTGGTGGGGGCCGGGATCGCCACGGACGACGCGATCGCCACGGCCACCTCGGTATCGGCGCAGGCCTGCGGCCTGGAATTCACGAAGGGACGCCTGCGGCCGGGTATCGACGCCGACCTCCTGGTCGTCGACGGCGATCCCCGGGCCGACATCACCGCGCTGACCCGGGTACGCACCGTGGTCGTGCGCGGGACGACGATTACGGGTGACGCAGGACGATCACCGAATTGATGACGTCGTTGAGCGGGTGGAGCACCCCGAGCTGCTCCCATCCACTCAGGTCATGGGTGCCCACGGCCGGGTAGAGCAGCCGCCTCAGCCCGGCTGCGCTGCGCACCAGCAGCACCGCACCGGGACCGAGCCGCTGCCAGAGCGAGGCCAGGATGGCGTTCTTGGCCTCCTGGTCCAGCCCGGCCAGCGCCCCGAGCACCACCACGTCGGCGTCGGCCACCTGCTCGAACTCCGCCGCCTCGGCCCGGTGGAAACGTACGGCGCCCTGACCGATCAGTGCGTTCACGCAGGCGGACCCCAGGGCGACGGCCTCGGCCGACCGGTCCACGACGTCCACCGGCACCCCGAGTTCGTCGTACAGGCACAGCGCACTGAGAGGTAGCGGCCCCGCACCGAGGAAGCAGATGCGCCGGGCCTTGCCGGGTTCCACGCCGAAGCAGCGCAGCAGGTTGATCTCCAGCCGGGTCAGTTCACGGTAGTTGCCCAGGTACGGGAACTGCTCGAGCACCTCCAGCGGCCGGTCGGCAACGGCGATGCGGCGTGACCAATGGGTCTCCATCAGGTACTCACCCTCGGCACACAGCTCGTGCAGACCGGCCAGACGAGAGGTGATGCGTTCGTCGCCCAGCACCCGGGCCGCCCTCGGCGACAGGTCGCCGCCGTCGTCGCCGCACAGTTCGACGAGCTCGGTGAAGAGCCGATCGACCATGGTGGACGGGGCCAGCCCCGGTTGCCTCCGCAGACTTTCGTAGATGGTGGCCACGCGGCCCGCGAGTTGCTCGGCGTAGGCCTGGTCGACCGTACGGTCGTTCAGGAGGGCGAGATCACCGGCCTCCGCGACGATCCGGCTACCGAAAGTACTGGCCGTACTGACCGTACTGGCTGTACTGGCTGTACTGGCCGTGCCGGCCTCGGCCTGTCCTTCACGCCGCATCACCGGTGCTCTGCCTCCTTGCCCGGTCGTCCGAGGAACTTCGGCAGGTCGATCTCGAAATGCACCGTGTTGAACGGGTCGGGTCTGGCGTCGTACACCTCGACAGTCGGCATCGAGCGCCAGAACGCCTCCGCACCGGGCACTCCCGCATCCGTGTGGAGGTAGACCGTTTCGTACCCGGCCATCTCGGTGGCCCAGGCGGACGCCTCGGCCACCAGTCGCCGGGCCAGCCCTCGACGGCGGGCCGCCGAGCGCACCCAGACCCGCACGAGCTGGCAGGTCTCCGGGCCGTTGTAGCGGGCCGCGAGCCATTCCGGATTCGGCGGCGACACCAGATGGCAGGGACGCACAGCGGTCGTCGCGAGTACGCGCCCCTCATGCTCGCCGTTCTGCTCGCCGTCGCCGTACCCGACCGCGACGAACAGCGCGGCCCGGGGCGCCTCGAGATAGGCGGCCGCCAGGTTGTCGATGTCGCGGTGCCAGCGCTCCTGGTAGCCGCCCAGGTCGCGGTCGAGCACCTCACGCATGCACGCCGCCGCGCCTTCCAGGTCCGCGGGCCCGGCCGCCCGGATCTCCACCTCGCCCATGATCTTCGCATCCCCCGTCGAATGTCAGTGCCATCGGTCTCTTGTCATACGCCTGCCTGCCGAAAGACCATAGCGGATGATTTGATAATGACTCTCATTCACCCGCCGGTAACGGGCTCAGCGTGAGGGGTCGAAAACCTCGGCATGGTCGGCGAAGACGGAGACACACCGGTCGCGTACGTGCCGGACGGCCGGACTGGCGGACATCGAGTCCCGCCAGATCATCTCGATCACCCGGGTCGGGGCCGGACCCGAGACCGGCACCGCGATCACCCCGTCGGGCAGCGCCCCCCGGCCCAGGCGGGGGACCAGGGCCACCGCGACCCCTTCCTGCACCAGGCGCAACTGCGAGGCAAACTCGAACGACCAGAACCGGACCGACGGCGGACGGGCGAAACCGGTGAACATGTAGAGGAACCAGCCGTGACAGATCGTGCCGACCGGGGTGGAGGCCCAGGGTTCGTCGACCAGGTCGGCCGGTGTGACCACCTCCGCCCCGGCCAGCGGGTGGTCGCGATGCACCAGCAGATCGGCCGTGTCGAAGCCGATGAGCTGCGCGGCGACGTACTCAGGACGGTGCAGCGGCACCCCCACCCAGTGATGCACGAGCCCGATGTCGGCCTGCCCGGCGGCCACGGCGTCGAGTGCCTCGAAAGGGTCACGCTCGAACAGCTCCGGCACGAGCGCCGGACTGGTCCTGGCCAGGTCGGCCAGCAGCGGCGCCACCAGACCGCGCACGGCCGTGGAGAACGCGACGATCCGCAACGGCCCCGACGGTTCTCCCTGATCGGCGCTGAGGCCCGCAGTCGCGGCCTCGACCCGGCGCAGGATTCCCTGCCCGTGCTTGACCAGGGTGCGCCCCTGTTCGGTCAGCACGACGCCACGCCCGACGCGTTCCAGCAGGACCGCCCCGAGATCCTTCTCCAGCCGTTTGATCTGCTGCGACACCGCCGACGGCGTGTAACCACCGGAGCTCGCGGCCGCCGCGACCGTACCGTGGACGTCGACGGCGATCAGGGAGCGCAGCGCCACCAGATCCATCATGAAGCAATGCTACCGATTCCCCGGCAGCGATCGTCGATGGACGTTCATGGTTGACCAGGCCATCGTGAGTCCGTGACCACTCGCGACTCGTTCCTGGCTGTCTTGGTGACAGTGATCTGGGGCATGAACTTCGTCGTCATCGACGAAGGACTGGCCGGATTCCCGCCTCTGCTGTTCGTCGCCCTGCGGTTCGTCGTGGTGCTGCTCCCCGCGTTGTTCCTCCTGCCCCGGCCGGATGTTCCCTGGCACACCCTGCTGCTGGTCGGCACCTTTCTCAGCCTGGGCCAGTTCGCCTTCCTCTACCTGTCGCTGGACGCCGGCATGCCGGCCGGGCTCGCCAGCCTGGTGGTGCAGGCCCAGGTGGTCGGAACCGTGGTGATCGCGGCCGGGGTGCTGGGTGAACGACCTGGCCTCAAGGCCCTGATCGGAGTGGCCATGGGTGCGATCGGGCTCGTCGTCGTGGCGGTCGGCCGGTCCGCCGAGACACCTCTGCCCGGCCTGGCCCTGGCCGTCTGCGCGGCGCTGAGCTGGTCGTGCGGAAACGTGCTGAGCCGCCGGGCCGCGGTGAAGTCCGGGCTCGCGATGACGGTGTGGTCGGCGATCGTGGTGCCCGTTCCCCTCGTCCTTCTCTCCTTGCTGGTCGACGGGCTCGCCGAGGTGACCCACGCGCTCACCCACCTCACGCTCGGGAACGTGGCGTCGACGCTGTACACCGCTGTGCTCGCGTCGCTGGTCGGGTACGGCATCTGGAACACGCTGCTGGCCAAGTACACCGCCGCCCAGGTGGTGCCGTTCACCCTGCTGGTTCCGGTGGTCGGGCTGATCACGGCCTGGCTGGTGCAACACGAGGAGCCGGGACCGTTCGAACTGCTGGGCGGGCTGGTGCTGCTCCTGGGGGTTGCCGTGGTCGCCATCCGCCGACCGGGTGGCTCCCGGCCCGCGAGTATCCGCCCGGAGGATGACGCCGGTCCTCAGGTATCGCCGAATTCCGCCCACGGGGTGACGCTTTGATGGTCAGTGCCGACAGATGCCAGAACCCGGGCAACAGGACGGCGCGGCCGGCCGGCATCTGGAGGGAACTGTCATGTTCGTCGAATTCGTGGCCCTGGTTCCGATGGCCTGCGTGATGCTGGCCTGCGCCCTGGGCCGTGCACTGGCCGTACGGGGCCGGGCGGCCGGGCGGCAGGCCCTGACCGGGACCGCCGGCACGCTTCCGGAAGGGCCCCTCGACCGGCCCTCGATCACCTCCGTCAGCGCCGATCTCATCGCCGATCTGCCGCTCGTGGCCCCGGCCGGAGCGGGCTACGGCACGGCCGGCCGGTTTCTGGTCCTGGCGGCGACCGAACGACGTGGGCACACGACCGGAACGTCGTCAGGGCAGGTCCCGGGCCAGCGCCGGGGGCAGGAAACCTCGGAGCGGTCGCAGGCAGCCTGAACCGGATCCGCAGCCATCGGACCCGCCAGGTGTGGCGGTCAGCCGATCCACTTCTTATGATGCGGGACGATGACCGACCTTCAGTTCCGCCGCGCCGCCCTTCCCGACGTCCCCGCCATCGTGGGCCTGCTGGCCGACGACCGGCTCGGGGCACAACGCGAGAGCCCTGACGATCTTCCTCTGTACGAGAAGGCTTTCACCCGGGTGGAACAGGATGCCGGCCAGTTGCTCGTGGTCGGTGAGCGGGACGGCACGGTGCTGGCCACGGCCCAGCTCACGTTCATCCCGGGACTGTCCCGGCGCGGGGCGACGCGGGCCATCGTCGAGGCCGTGCGCGTGTCGAGTACCGAGCGCGGGTCCGGACTGGGCTCGGCCTTGATGCGGTGGATCATCGACGAATGCCGCTCGCGGGGTTGCCATCTGGTCCAGCTGACGTCCGACCTCACCCGCCCGGACGCTCATCGCTTCTACCGCCGGCTGGGTTTCGTCCAGTCGCACGCGGGTTTCAAGTACGAGCTGTAGGGGGCGGACCAACGGCCCGGCCACCGCATGCCCCCGGGGACGAAGGAACCGATCCTCTCCCCGACCGGGGTGAACCGCCCTTCTGATCCAGCAGATCCGGGATCCGGCGGGTGGCCGCACCGGTAACTCAAGGCGCTCGCCGTCAGCGCTTCGGGCCGCTCTCCCCCAGATTTCCGTTGACCAGATTTCCGTTGACCAGGCTTCCGTTCTCCAGGTGCAGCACGGCATCCATCGCATCGAGACCCTCGGCGCGATGTGTGACCAGCAGCACGGTTTTCCCCGAGGAGGCGTCAAGTATGTCGGCGAGTACAGCCTGCGCGGTCTCGGCGTCCAGGCTCTCGGCTGGTTCGTCGAGCACCAGCACCGGCCGGTCCGCCAGCAGAGCACGGGCCAGGGCCATCCGCCGACGTTCACCGGCAGACATCGTGGCACCCCGCTCCCCCAGCCAGGTGTCCAGTCCGTCGGGGGTGGCGTTGAACCAGTTCCCCAGCCGGGCCCGGGTCAGCACGACGCGCAGTTCACCGTCACTCGCATCGGGTTTCGCCAGTTTCAGGTTCTCCCGCACGGTGCTTGCGAAGACGTGGTCGTCGTCCGGCACCAACCCGATGCTCTCCCGCACCCGGTCGCCCGCCAGCGTCCCGTAGTCCCGGCCGGCGAGACTGAGCCGGCCTTCCCGGGGGTCGAGGAACTTCAACACCAGACCGGCCAGCGTCGACTTGCCGCTCCCGGACGGCCCCTGCACCGCGATCCGTCGCCCCGGGCCGAGATCCAGGTCGAGACCGGTCAGCACCGGAGCACCGGACCTGTCCCAGCCGGCCACGACAGCACTCAGTTCGACACCCGGACCAGCCGGGGCGATGCCAGAACCCGCCAGGGTGACGCCAGAACCAGCCGGAGCGACATCAAGCCCGACCGGGCCCAGCTCCCGAGCCGAAGCATCCACGACCGCATCGACACTGGCCGCCGGGGTCTGGAGCACCTGGGCCAGACGGCGGCGGGCGATGCGTCCTCGGGTACGGGCATTGACGGCGTCGGGCAGGGTCGCCGTGACGTCGGCGAGGGCCAGGGTGCCGAGCACGAGCACCCCCACCTGCTGGAGAGTGAGACCGGTGGATCCGGTGATGCCGGTGGTCACGAGCATGACCCCGGCCACGGCAAGACCCGCCCCGGCCGTCCGCAGAAACTCGGCCAGGGCGTTGCGACGCACCTGGACCCGGTCAGCCTCGGTGGCGTGACGACCAGCCGTGCGGACCGGTTCGACCCCGGTTGCCGTGGCGCCGAGCGCCTTCACGTCCTCGGCCCCGGCCAGCACCTCGACCACGGTCTGCGAGTAGCCCGCCTTCGCCTCGGCCGTGCGCTCGGCCCGCCGATCGGCTCCGGCACCCGCGACGACCGGGGCCACCACGCCGGCCAGCAGAAGGCCGGGCAGAGCCGCGAGCGCGGCGGTCCGGTCAATGATCGCGGCGACGAGCAGCGCAACGACCAGCGTGGCCGCGGCCACGGTGGCCGGACGTCGCCAGCGCAGCACGGTGTCGCCGACCGCGTCGACGTCGTCCACCAGACGGGTCAGCAGGTCTCCGCGCCGGGGCAGAGCCGGACCGGGCACCCGCGGAACGAGATCGGCGTAGACGCGGGCCCGCAACCGGCCGAGATCGGCCAGCGCCACGTCGTGGGCGACGAGCCGGTCCAGATAGCTGAGCAGAGGACGCGTGACGGCGAACAGCCGCACCCCCACCACCGCCACGGTGAGAGTCAGGATCGGTGGCTGCCCCGAGGCCTTCGTCAGGAGCCAGGCGGCGACCGCCGTGAGGGCCACACCGGACAGTGACGACAGCGTACCCAGCACCAGGGCCAGGTTCATCGAGGCCGTGCGCAGGCGGGCCGGGATCCAGCTGCGCGTGGGCCTGGCGTCGGCCCAGGCCCGGCCGAAACCCGGTAGCACGGCGTCGCCCTGAGGCTCCCGCGCCGGAGGGGAATCAGCGTGACTGGAGCGGCCTTCAAGATCTTCATCTTCCACCCGCGAAAGCCTGTTATCGCTCCCTCTCAAGAGCGATGGGCCAGACGGCGAGACCACCGCCGACGACCCCGCGCCAGGGCGGGGAGACGGAACCAGACCCGGCAGACTGCCCGCCCCGGCCCGGCCTCCACCGTGGACCACCGACGGCGCGATCTCCTCCACCTGCGACCAGACAACGGCCTGGTCGACAGAACTCACCGCCCTGGACGAGCCCGGATCACCGGGCAGAGACACCCGGGACGTGTTGCCCCACAGGTGCGTCACCTCGTCCGCTGCCGCGATGGCCGCCGGGCGGTGCGCAACCGTCACCACCGCGGTACCGCTGTCGGCGCGGCGGCGCAGACCGGCCAGCACCGCCTTCTCGGTGACGTCGTCGAGGTGGGCGGTCGGCTCGTCGAGCAGGAGGACGACGGGCCTCACCCGGGCCGCGTGCCCGGCCGCCTGCACGTAGGTCCGGGCCAGCGCCAGACGCTGACGCTGGCCGGCACTGAGGTCACGTCCGTCCTCGGCGAGAGCGGTGTCGAGCCCGGCGGGCAGGGCATTGATCCAGTCGAGGGCCGCCGCGTCCCGCAGGGCCTCGTCGATCACCTCGCGGGAGGCCTGCGGCCAGGCCGCCGTCACCGCCTCCCGCACCGTGCGGGCCAGGGGAAAGCTGGGCCGCTGCGGAAGGTAGACGGGGTCGGCTCCGTTCACGAAGCCCGATTCCGGGGTCAGCTGGCGGGCGAGAACCCGGATCAGCGTGGTCTTGCCGACCCCCGAGGGCCCGACGACCGCCATGATCGAACCGGCGAACACCCAGAGCCCGACACCCGACAGCACCGGCTCGGACCGCCCGGGCAACCGCACCGTGAGACGGTCGGCGACCAGCGCGACACCCGACGGGAGCGAAACGCCACCGGCCGTCGCGACGGGGGCGGGAACATCGTCCACCAGCACCGAAACCTCATCGAGAACAGCGGTGGCATCGGCACTCTCGTGGAACCGGGCCCCCAGCTCGCGGACGGGACGATACGCCTCGGGAGCGACGAGGATGGCGACGAGCGCGGTTCCCAGGCCCAGATCACCCGCGGCCACGCGCAACCCGGCCTCGACCGCGACCAGGCCGACGGACAGGGTTGCCACCAGGTCGAGCGCGGTGCCGGAGAGGAACGCGATCCGCAGCACCCGCACCGTGGCCGCCCGGTGCCGCTCCCCCACCGCGGTGAGTACCTCGACCTGCCGGTCGGCCCGCCGGTAGGCCCGCAGCGTCACCAGTCCCTGCACCACGTCGAGGAAATGGGAGGACAGCTTCGACATCAGCTGCCACTGCTGCGCCGAGCGCGACTCGGTCAACCGCCCCACGAGCACGGCGAACAACGGGATCAGGGGCAGGGTGACCACCACCACGACGGCCGAGCGCGGGTCCAGCAGCGCGAGGATCACGATCACCGCGGGCGGCAGCAGCACGGCGGGAACGACCGCGGGCAGGTAACGGGTGACGTACTTCTCCAGCGAGTCGACACCGTTCGTGGCGAGCGCCGAGATCCGGCCCGGCCCGGCTTCCGCCAGCCGGTCCGGCGACAGCCGCAGGGCCGAGCCCACGAGCGCGGTGCCGAGCGCGACCCGGGCCCGCCCGGCCGCCCGGGCGGTGAGCACCTGCTCGACGGACCGCAGCGCACTGCGCACGAGAGTGGCTGCCACGAAAGCAGTCAGCGGCGGCCAGGGCGACGTCCCGGTCTCGACCACGGTGACGGCCCAGGCCGCGGCGACGAGCTGGCCGAGCAGCGCCGCAGCCCCGAGCGCGGCGAGGGCACCGAGCCCGGCCGCGTCGCCGCGCAGGGTCGGGACGAGCCGGAAGACCCGGGTGTCCACCGGCCCACGGGGGCGCGGCACCGTCGGGGAGGAGGGACGGACGGGAGGGGTACTCATGCCGTGGTCACCCGGGCACTGCTGATGCGCTTGCGGAAGATCCAGTAGGAGAAGGCCTGGTAGATCACCACGGCGGGCATGATGAACAGGGCCGCCCAGCTGATCAGTTCGAGCGAGAAGTCCGAGGTGACGGCACTGTCCATGGTGATCGACCAGGTGGCGTCCAGCGTGCTGGGCACCAGGGTGGGCGCCTGCCAGGCCAGCCCGAGCACGGTGGCCAGCGCGATGGTGAGGGCCCCGGCGGTGAAGGCCAGTCCCTCGCGGCGCAGCTGGGCGCCGGCCGCGGCCCCGGCCGCCGGCACCACGAGCATCGCGACCACGAACTGACCGCTGAGGGCGGCCACGGCGAGAATTCCTACAGCGAGCACACTTCCGGCTTGTACGGCCAGCCCACGCGACCAGTCGCGCAGCGGGCCGGTGGTGCGCAGCGACAGGAACAGCGCCCCGACCAGCAGGGCCATCAGCACCGCGCCGAGGGCACCGGCTGCGGCTTCCCAGGTGAGGAGCGGGTCGATGCTGCGGTTCCAGCCACCGCCCATGACCTCACCCTGCCCGTCGATCGCCAGACCCCGGGCGAGCACTGCGACGACGGCACCCCAGAGCGCGACGACCAGCAGGGACGACCAGGCCATGATCGCGTCGCAGCGGTCCTTCCAGCGTTCCTCACCCTCGCCGTGGTACTTGCCGCGGAACTCCAGGGCCACGCCCCGGGCGGCGAGCGCCAGCAGGATCAGCACCATCGGCAGGTAGAGGCTGGAGAGCACGGACGCGTACCAGTCCGGGAAGATCGCGAACATCAGGCCGATCGCACCGACGAGCCACACCTCGTTGCCGTCCCAGGTCGGGGCGATGGTGCGGACGGCGGCGTCGCGTTCGTGCCGGGGGCGGCGGGCCAGGCCGGCGATCATGCCGACCCCGAAGTCGAAACCCTCGAGCACGAAGAAGAGCACCCAGGCGGCGATGATCACGCCGAACCAGATCACGGGTAGATCCATGAGAAGCCTTCTCCAGCAATCAGTCAGATCAGTAAGTGAGGACGAGGCGCGCGTCGTCGTGGTCGGTCGCGGTTTCGGTGTGGTCACCGTCGCCGTCGGAGGACACCGCCGGCGCGTGGTGCTCCGTCTCCCCCGATCCCGGCCCGGAACGCACCAGCCGGCACATCAGGCGCACCCAGACGACGGCGAGAATGCCGTAGACGATGGTGAATCCGACGATCGAGATGATCACCTCGGCCGCCGTGACGCCAGGACTGACGCCCTGCTCGGTGCGGAACAGGCCGAAGGCGAGCCAGGGCTGGCGGGCGGTCTCGGTGAAGATCCAGCCGATCGCATTGGCCGCCAGCGGCATCAGCCCGATGACGGCGGGGACGAGGACGACGACCGGGCGCAGTCGCGGGTTGCTCAGGAAGGCGGGCAGGTCGCGGTCCTGGCGGGTGACGAACAGGTACAGCGCCGCCAGCGCGGCGGCGGTCATACCGACGCCGATCATCAGCCGGAACGACCAGAACGCGACCGGCACCCAGGGCACGTAGTTGGCCTCGCCGAACTGCTGCGTGTACTGCGCCTGCAGGTCGTTGATGCCCTGGACGGTGCCGTGGAAGTCGTGGGTGACGAGGAAGGACAGCAGGCCGGGAATGTCGATCTTGACGGACGGTTCGGTCTCGCCCGGCCCGGCGTAGGAGAAGAGGGAGAAGGGGGCGCCGGTCGTGGTCGTGTAGAGGGCCTCGGCGGCCGCCATCTTCATCGGCTGCACCTCGGAGATGACCACGCCGAGCCGGTCGCCGCTGATCGAGACGAGCGCCCCGCCGACGACGACCACCCAGGCCCCGACCCGGCCGAGCACGCGCACGGCGGCGCGGTCGACACCGGGACGGCGCAACTGGTTCCACAGCGAGATGGCCAGCAGCAGGGCGCCACCGGTCATCAGGGCACCGGACGCGGCGTGCGGGTAGGCGGCCAGGTTGAGTTTGTTGAAGAGCAGGCTGGAGAAGTCGTTCAGCTCGGCGCGACCGGTCTGCTCATTGATGGAGTAGCCGATCGGGTTCTGCATGAACGAGTTGGCCGAGAGGATGATGAACGCCGACAGCTGGGTGCCGATGGCGACGACCCAGATGGTGGCCAGGTGAAGACCTTTCGGGAGGCGGTCCCAGCCGAAGAACCACAGGCCGAGGAAGGTCGCCTCCAGGAAGAAGGCCAGCATGCCCTCGATCGCCAGGGTCGGGCCGAACACGTCGCCGTAGAAGCGGGCGAAGCTGCTCCAGGCCAGACCGAACTGGAACTCCTGCACCAGGCCGGTGACCACTCCGACGGCGAACGTGATGAGCAGCAACTGACCGCAGAGCACCGTGACCCGCTTCAGATCGTCGCGGCGGGTGCGCAGCCAGGCGGTGTGGAATCCCGCGGTGAGCAGCGAGAGACTCATCGACAGGGGCACGAACAGGTAGTGGTAGACGGTCGTCACCGCGAACTGGAGCCGGGCGAGGTCTGTGACGTCCACTGGGCTGACCCTTCTGACTTCCACCCGCCGGCACGCACCTGCGCTGGGACCTGTGGCGATGTGGTTCGGGACGATGAACCCTACGGCCCATCTACGACAGAGTGTAGTACGACCCATTGTCGTACTACGACCCCTCGTACCGGAGGCCGAGCGAAGGTAGGATGACTGAGTGAGCCTGGGTCATCTCGAACGCGACGTCATGGACCGCCTGTGGGCGTCCCCGGCCCCGGTGACGGTGCGCGACGTGCACGCCGCCCTCGGCGAGCAGCGCGACGTGGCCTACACCACGGTGATGACCGTGCTCCAGCGACTGGCCAAGAAGGGCCTCGCGAGCCAGACCCGGGACGGCAAGGCCCACCTGTACTCCGCCTCCGAGTCCCGGGAGCAGATGGCGGCCGAACTGATGATGGACGCGCTGGGCGACGTCGGTGGCGCACAGGCGCGACAGGCGGCGCTGCTGCACTTCGTCGGGCGGATGTCCGCCCACGAGACCGAACTCCTCAAGGCCGCGCTGAGCGGAACGGCGCAGAGCACGCCGGAACGCGCTCCGTGACCACCGCGGCCTGGCTCTGGCTGCTTGCGATCACGCTGATCTGGCCGGTGCCGGCCGTTCTCGCCCGGGCCCGGTGGCTGCTGACCGTGCCCCGGCCCGCGGTGGTGCTGTGGCAGGCCGTCGCCGTGTCCGCCCTGCTGGCCGTGTTCGGGGCCTCGCTCGCCACCATCCAGGCCCTGGTGTTCAACCTCCTGCTGCCCGACGCCGCCGTGCGCGCGGGTGAACGCCCGGCGTCCCTGTCCGAGATCGACGCCACCGGGGCACTACACCTCACGATCGCCACCGGCCTGCTCGTCCTCACCGTGGTCGCCCTGGTGAAGCTCAACTACGTGGGCATCCAGGTGGCCCGTCGCCTGCGTCGTCACCGCAGTCGTCACCGCGATCTGGTCGATCTGCTGGCCGGCACCGGGATGCCCGACGCCCAGGACATCCGGGTGCTCAGCAGCGGCGAGACCGCCTACGCCTACTGCCTTCCGGGCCGCGACTCCCGGGTCGTCATCAGCGACGCCGCCCTGCGCGACCTCACCCCCGAACAGGTTGCCGCCGTCATCGAGCACGAGCGGGCCCACCTGCGGGCCCGGCACGACCTGCTGCTGGAGTTCTTCACCGTGCTCTACGAGGCGGCCGGCCGCCGGGCCGGCACCCAGGCCGCACTGGAGCAGTCGGCCGTGCTGGTGGAACTGCTCGCCGACGACGCCGCCCGCCGCCTGCACGGACCCCAGCCCCTGATCGCCGCCCTGGCCACCCTGGGCAGCAGCACCGCCCTGGAGAGCCCCGCCTCCCCCACCTCCCCCACCTCTCTGACCGGGCAGAAGACTGCGGACAGCGGCGAACAGACCGAGGTGACCGGTCTGGGAGTACTCCCCCGCCTGCGCCGCCTCGTCGACGCCCCCGTCTCCGTCGCCCCGCCAGGCCTGGCCGCGGCCGTCTACGCCGGCGCCCTCGCCCTGATCGCCGTCCCCACCGGCGCCCTGGCCCTGCCCTGGCTCCTGAGCACCTGGCACGCCGTCCGCTGACGCCCGGCCGACCCCAGGGCCGGTGACGCCGGCACCCCGTACTCCCAGGCCCCGTACCACCCAGCCCCGTACGACCAGAGACATACCCGCGTCGTCCGCCGGCTCTACCCGGACACCCGAAAGGCGTGCCGACCGGCAGACGCGCACCGACGTCCCCCCTTCCTAGGCTCGTAGCCATGATCGAAGTGGAGAACCTGCGCAAGGAGTACGGCGACAAGGTCGCCGTCGACGACCTCACCTTCACCGTGCAACCCGGAACCGTCACCGGGTTCCTGGGGCCGAACGGGGCCGGGAAGTCGACCACGATGCGGATGATCGCCGGCCTCGACGAGCCCACCCGTGGACGCGTACGCGTCAACGGCGCCGACTACCGACGGTCGGCCGCCCCGATGGCCGAGCTCGGCATCCTGCTGGAGGCCAAGGCCGTGCACACCGGCCGCTCCGCCCGCAACCACCTGCTCGCGCTCGCCGCCACGAACGGCGTGCCGGCCCGGCGGGTGGACGAGGTGATCGAGATGGTCGGGCTGGCCGAGGTGGCGAAGAAGCGCGTCGGCGGGTTCTCCCTCGGCATGGGCCAGCGCCTCGGCGTGGCCGGCGCACTGCTCGGCGATCCGCGCGTGGTGATCCTGGACGAGCCGGTCAACGGTCTGGACCCGGAGGGCGTGCTGTGGATCCGGAACCTGCTCAAGGCCCTGGCCTCACAAGGGCGCACGGTGTTCGTGTCCTCGCACCTGATGAGCGAGATGGCCCAGACCGCGACCCGTCTGGTGGTGGTCGGCCGGGGGAAGCTGGTGGCGGACACCACGGTCGACGAGTTCGTCTCCCGCGCCACCGGCAACGGCGTGCTCGTGCGCACCCCCGAGGCCCCCCGACTGCGGCAGGCCCTGCTGCGCCCGGGCATCACCGTGACCAGCGAGGCGGAGGGCGTGCTGGAGGTCTTCGGTCTCACCGCACCGGAGATCGGCATCGTGGCCTGGCGGGAGCGCCTGCCGCTGTACGAGCTGACCAGTCGCAGCGCCTCGCTGGAAGAGGCATTCATGCAGCTCACCCACGACGCCGTGGAGTACCGGAACCAGCCCGTCGACCAGATGAAGCAGGAGGTGGCGGTATGAGCACCGCGACGCCCGAGCGCACCGCGAACCCGGTGCGGGTCACCCAGAGCCGCGTCATTGCCTCGGAGTGGATCAAGTTCCGCTCGCTGCGCTCCACCGTCTGGACCCTGGTGGCGGCCGTCGGTCTGCTGGTCGGCATCGCCGCACTCTTCAGTGCCGTGATGGTCAGCCAGTGGGACACGATGGACGCGGGCCAGCGGGCCCTCTTCGACCCGGTCACCGCGAGCGCCCAGGGCAGCACGTTCGCCCAGCTCGCCACCGGGGTGCTGGGTGTGCTGCTGATCAGCGGCGAGTACTCGACGGGGATGATCCGGGCGAGCCTGACGGTCGTGCCCCGGCGCCTGCCCGTGCTGTGGGGCAAGATCGCGGTGTTCGCGGCCGTGACGTTCGCCGTGATGCTGGTGGCGTCGTTCGGGGCGTTCCTCGTGACCCAGGCCGTGCTGGCGGGCCAGGACCTCGACGTGGCGCTGGGCCACGACGGGGTGCTGCGCACGATCGTGGGCGTGCCCCTGTACGTGACGGTGGCCGGGATCTTCGCGATGGCGCTGGGCACCCTGCTGCGCAACACCGCCGCCGGTATCTCCGCCCTGGTCGCCGTGTTCTTCGTGGTGCCTCCCCTGTTCAGCCTGCTGCCCTCGAGCCTGGGCGACGCGGTCGTGAAGTACCTGCCGAACACCGCGGGGCAGGCCGTCTTCGGTAACGGTGGTGACGGTTCCCTGGCCCCGTGGACCGGTTTCGGGGTGTTCTGCGTCTACACGGTCGTGCTGGTCGGGATCGCCGCGTGGCGCCTGCGCCGGGTCGACGTGTAGAAGCGGCGGACAAGCGTCGAGGATGAGCATCATGAGCAGGCGTTCCTGGGCGTTCGACGTGGTGGTGACGCTGCTGGTGATGTCCACGTTCGTGCTCCGGTCCGACGTGCGGGGGGTGAGCGGCACCTCCGCCGTGATCCAGATGCTGTGCTGCCTGCCCCTGGTGGTGCGCCGGGTCCACCCGGCACCGGTGTTCTGGACGCTGGCCGCCCTGTTCGCCACCGTGCCGCTCTGGAGCGAGATCACCGGCCCGAACCTGGCGCTGCTGGTCGCGCTCTACACGGTCGCGGCCTACCAGTCGCGGCTGCGGGCCGCGGTCGCCGCCGTCGGACTGGACATCGTGTTCATCACCACGCTGAACACGTCGCCCCAGGTCACGCTGACCGACTCGGTGATCTTCACGTTGGCGGCCACGGCCGCGGCGATCGGCCTGGGCCTGTGGACCGCCACCCGCCGCACCTACCTGGCCGAACTGAAAGACCGGGCCGAGCGCCTGGAACGCGAGCGCGACCAGCAGCACGAGCTGGCCGTTCAGACCGAGCGGGCCCGGATGACGCGGGAGATGCACGACATCGTGGCGCATCACCTCACCGTCGTGGTGGCCCTCAGCGACGCGGCGGCCCGCACGGCGGTGAAGTCGCCGGAACGGGCGGCCGAGGTGATGCGGCAGGTATCCGCGACGGGACGGCAGGCGCTGGCGGAGACCCGGCGGGTGCTCGACGGCAACTCCTCGGCCCAGAACGGTTCCGGCGCCGATCCGCACGACCGCGACCCGGTGCCCGACCTGGGCGGCCTCGACGCCCTGCTGGAGAACGTGCGGGCGGCCGGGTTACCGGTGGCGTACGAGGTCACCGGCAGGATGGAGGACGTGGTGGTGGGCCCGGGAGTTCAGCTCACCCTCTACCGTCTGGTTCAAGAGTCGCTCACCAACACCATGAAGCATGCCGGGGCCGGGGCGAGCGCCCGGGTCGGGCTGTCGTTCGGGAAGGACGAGGTGCTGGTCACGATCGAGGACGACGGCGGCGGCCTGCGCGCGGCGCCGGCCCCCGAACGTGGGGGCGGACGCGGCCTGACCGGCATGCGCGAGCGGGTGCACGCCTATGGTGGTGAGGTCGGGTCGGGGCCGATGTCCCCGGCCGGCTGGCAGGTCCACGCCCGCATCGGGGTCCGGCCGGAGTGAGCGGAGCGAGCGAACAGGTGGCGTCGTGATCAGTGTTCTCCTCGTCGACGACCAGCAGCTGCTGCGCATGGGGTTCCGGATGATCCTCGACGCCGAGGACGACATGACCGTGGTCGGTGAGGCCGGCGACGGCCGGTCCGGTGTCGGCATGGCGTCGGCACTGAAGCCCGACATCGTGCTCATGGATGTGAGAATGCCGGGGATGGATGGCATCTCGGCGACCGAGGCGATCCTGAAGGCCGACCCCTCCGCCCGCGTGCTGATCCTGACCACCTTCGACGTGGATGAGTACGTGTACGCCGGGCTGCGGGCCGGGGCCAGCGGCTTCCTGCTGAAAGACGCCCCGACCGACGAGCTGATCGGTGCCATCCGCACGGTGGCCGGGGGCGAATCGGTACTCGCGCCGACCACCACGACCCGGCTGATCAGCCGCCTGGTCACCTTGCTGCCCCCGGACCGGCACGACGCCGGCGAGGGCCGGCCCAGCCGTGACGCCGTTGCCGGGCTGACCGATCGCGAGCGCGAGGTCTTCCTGCTCGTGGCCGCCGCCCGGTCGAACCGGGAGATCGCGCAGGAGCTGCACCTGTCCGAGGGCACGGTGAAGATCCATGTGGGCCGCATCCTGTCCAAGCTGGATCTGCGGGACCGGGTGCAGGCCGTGGTGCTGGCCTACGAGTCCGGTCTGGTCGTGCCCGGCCGGACGTGAGCTCGACCCGATCCGCACCCGATCCGCACCCGATCCACACCTGATCCACAGCTGATCCATTCATGATCCGGACCTGGCCAGGCATCACTACTCCGGGTAGTCCCGGGATAGGGCGCGCGACGTGCTCAAACTCTCAGCCTTGCGCATTCGGGGAATTCCGAAATAAGCACGCCTCGCCTTTGACCAAGGGTTAACAAGAAGCATTACCAGAGACATCATCTGTAACACGGGTCTCAGATGTCGCACTGCCATGACAGCGCGGATTCCTCGCAATTTTCAAATCGCTGAAATTGGCCCTGGATAAAACCGCAATTGGCCGCCTCGTCGTCAATCCGATTGAACCCGGATCTCGTTCGAAACATCAGGTTATCCGAGGCGACATCATTCACTCCCGCCACCCCTGACGACCCGAGGCGCATCCAGAATCGCGTTCTGTCAACGAATTCCGTCATTTGGCTGTTCAAGAGGCGCGAAGGACTGGTTAAGTACATCCAGCCGCGACTACTCCTTTACACACAGCTACGAACCATTCGTACGGGTCGGGCCGCCGGGCAAGTGCTTTTGCCGGGCGGGCCAAACAGCAGCCACGGAGGAACCGTTGACAGCGGTCCAGCACGAGCCGGCGCAACTCGGCTCCGGTCGGCCGGGACCGTCCCCGGATCCGGCGAACCCAGCCGGCTCCTCGGCCGGTACCGCCTTTCCCGAGCCGCGTCATCGCACGCCACCGGGACGGCGCGGAGGGAACCGAGCCGGTGGCCCGGGCGGGGGTGGCAGCACCATCGGCCGCCGCGTCGCGCGCATCCTGGCACTGCCCGCCGCCGTGATCCTGCTCCTGCTGGGCATCCTGTCCGCCCAGCAGATCGGCAGCTACCGCGACGCCGCCGCCACCGCCGACGCGGTCACCCTGTCGCTGGAGGTGCAGAAGCTGGTCACTGCCCTGCAGACCGAGCGTGGTGTCACCGCCGCGGTGCAGGGCGGCAACAGCAGCTTCACCCCCGAGCTCGCGCCAGCCCGCAGTCAGGTCGACGGCCAGCGCCGGGTGGTGCAAGGGCTCGTCGGCAACAGCGACGGCGACGGGGCCCGGGTCGATTCCGCCCTCAGCCAGCTCGACGGGCTGACCGCGATCCGGGCCTCCACCGACGCCGGCAAGGACATCGACAGCGCCGGGCGCACGGCCACTTTCGAGTACTACACCGAGCGCATCGCGGGTCTGGCCGACGTCGACCTGGGCCTCGGTAACAGCGGCGACACCCAGCTGCGCCGCGGTCTGACGGCCTTCCGCTCGCTGCAGCACGGCATCGAGGGCCTGTCCCAGGAACGTGCCTTCCTCAACGGCGTCTACTCGGCCGGCGGCTTCAGCGGCGACGAGTTCATGCGCCTGTCCGAGATGCGCGCCGAGTACCAGTACTCGCTCGACCAGTTCGGCGAGTACGCGACCACCGGGCAGAAGCAGTCGCTGAGCTTCATCTTCTCCACCGGTGCGGCACAGGTGGTGCAGTCGTTCGAGCAGACCGCGCTGGAGGCCGGCGACGGCCGGCACCTGAACGTCAACCCGCAGTCGTGGTGGTCGGGCATGGGCACCCTGCTCGCTGACGCCGACCAGCTGGAACAGCACGTCGGCTCGCAGATCCAGGAGCGCGCCCACGACCTGCAGCAGGCGGCCGCCGGCCGCATCGGGCTGCTGCTGGTCGCCGTGCTGGTCTGCTTCGCCGGGTCGATCTACCTGTCCACCCTGGCCGCGCTGTCGATCTCCCGACCGCTGGCCTCGCTCGCCGCCGAGGCCGACGACCTGGCCGTCAACCGGTTGCCCGAGGCCGTGCGCCGCGCGCAGAACGCCGATCCGGACTCCCCGCCGCAGCCGCCCGGGACCGTCCGCGTCCCGGCCCGCGCCACCGACGAGATTCGTTCCGTGGCAACTGCTCTGGACCACCTTCAGGCGGCCGCCTACGAACTGGCCACCGAGCAGGCCCTGCAGCGGCGCGACACCATCCAGTCGCTGGCCAACCTGGGCCGCCGCAACCAGAACCTGATCCGCCGCCAGCTCGGGTTCATCACCTCGCTGGAGCGCGAGGAGGTCGACCCGAACGCCCTGGCCAACCTGTTCGAGCTCGACCACCTCGCCACCCGCATGCGGCGCAACGCCTCCAGCCTGCTGGTGCTGGTCGACGCGTCCAGTCCACGCACCTGGTCCCAGGCCGTCCCGGTGGCCGACGTGATCCGTGCCGCCGTCTCCGAGGTCGAGGAGTACCGCCGGGTCGCACTGCGGCGGGTGGACGAGGCCAACGTGCTGGGCAGCGCGATCGGCTCGATCGCGCACCTGCTCTCGGAGCTGATCGAGAACGGCCTCACCTTCTCCCCGCCCGACAGCGAGGTCGAGGTGCAGGGCCGCCGGATCGCCGACGGCTACCTCATCGCCGTCACCGACCAGGGCGTCGGCATGACTCCCGAGGAACTCCGTCTGGCCAACAGCCGACTGCGCGGCGAGGGCGACTTCATCGCCGCCCCGACCCGCTTCCTCGGGCACTTCGTGGTCGGTAAACTGGCCCGTGACACCGGTGTTCAGGTCGAACTGCTGCCTTCCCCGGTCACCGGGGTCACCGCCCGGGTGATCCTGCCGGCCTCGCTGCTGGCGGCGTCGCTGTCGGTCGAGGTGCGCTCGCTGCAGGAGGCGCCGGTCGTCCAGCACTACGACCAGCCCGCCCCGCTGCTGGCCCTGCCGCGGCTCGACGCACTGGACGACCCGCTGCACGACCAGCTGCGCGACATCCCCCGGGTGCCGGACGACCCGGGCGAGCTCGTCGACGACGCCCAGATCAGCGAGATCGGTGGGGTTCCCGGTCCCCGGGTCCAGGACCTGCCGGTGATCGAGCCGGCCGTCGACCGGTTCGACGAGCGCGGGTTCGCCCCCGAGATCGGCCGGGCCCCGGCCCACCGGGGTGACGATCAGGGTCCCGGTGAGCAGAACTTCGCCGGCCCGGGTTTCGACGACCAGCTTCTCGGCGGTCAGGGCCTGACCGCCGACCTTCCGGCGCCCGGCCATGTCGCGGGCACCCCCCGGTGGGCGAAGCCGGGTGATCTGGTGGCCCACCAGTTCGAGCAGAGGACGCACGAGGGCACCGGCGCCGACGACGAGGACCGTGGGGGGCCGGGTTCCCAGCCCCACAACGGCAGCTTCATCGATCTTCGCACCCCGGCCGCCGGTCTGGGGCTGCCCGCGGCCAAGCCGGCTCCCGGCACCCCACCCTCGGGTACTCGCCCGACCGGATCGCTGCGGCCGGCGCAGGCGCGCACCCCGGGTACGCCCCGCCGGGTGTCGCCCTCCGGGTCCCCCCAGACGGCGGGCATCCCGCTCGCCGGGGGCCCCGTCGATCACACCCAGAACGGCCTGCGCAAGCGGGTTCCCCGCAGCCAGCGGCAGGATGGCGGCGGTCCGGCCCGCTCTCCGCGCCGGGTCATCGACCTGGACGCGGCGGCCGAACGCTCCCAGCGGGGCCGGCCGGGTATGGCCGACTCACCTGCCGACGTCAGCGCCCGTCTGACCGCTCTGCGCGCAGGGATGCGCCGTGGGCAGGGCGGTCAGGGTGACCAGCCCGGTACCAGATCCGGTACCACCGGGACGGTCACGAACACCTCCAGCCGCCCGACGTCAGAGGAGTCCTAGAGGATGAGCGTCCACACCCATACCGACCGGCATCAGTTCGGCTGGCTGCTGGGTAACTTCGTGCACAACACCGACGGGGTGCGGGAGGCGGTGGCCGTCTCGTCCGACGGGCTGCTGATCGCCAGCTCCGACGGCCTGAGCCGCACCGAGGCCGACCATCTGGCCGCGATCGTCTCCAGCCTGTCCAGCCTGGGGCGCTCGGCCGCCCGGCGTTACGACTTCGACGGTCTCAAGCTGGTGATGATCGAGATGAACCGCGGCTTCCTGCTGGTCTCCGCGATCGCCGGTGGCAGCTGCCTGGGCGTGGTGGCCGAGGGAGACTGCGACCTGGGCCTGATCGGCTACGAGATTGCCTCCCTGGCAGAACGTTTCGGTCCACTGCTGACTCCGTCTCTGATCTCCGAGTCGCGGCAGCACCTGCCCCAATGAACGCCCCGATGAACGCGGACGCCTACGATGCGGCCGAGGACATGGTGATCCGGCCGTTCCTCCTCACCGGGGGCCGCACCCGGCCGGTGCAGGACGGGCTGAGAGTGGAGACACTCATTCACGCCCGCGACCGGATCACCTCGGCCGGGCTGCGTTTCGAACATCGTCAGATCGTCCAGCTGTGCCGCGAACCCACCTCGCTGGCGGAGATCTCCGCCTCGCTGAAGGTGCCGTTCGGGGTGGCCCGGGTGCTGGTGTCCGACCTGGTCGCCGACGGGTCGGTGGTCGTCACCCAACGCGAAGAGCTGTCGATACAGCTGATCGAGAGGATCCGCGATCGTGTCCGCGCTCTCTGACCGGTCCACCGGCCGTCACCCCGGTAACGCCGTCGCCCCGATTTCCGTCAAGATCGTCATCAGTGGCGGTTTCGGCGTCGGCAAGACCACTTTCGTCGGTTCGATCTCCGAGATCGAGCCACTGCTGACCGAAGCCGACATGACCGACGAGTCGGTGGGCATCGACAACCGTGACCCGGTACCGGGCAAGGTCACCACCACGGTCGCCCTCGACTTCGGCCGGATCAGCCTGGACGAGAGCCTGCGCCTGTACCTGTTCGGCACGCCGGGGCAGGACCGCTACGCGTTCCTCTGGGACGACCTGGTGGAGGGCGCCCTGGGGGCGGTGGTGCTACTCGACACCAACCGCATCGAGGACTGCTTCCCCGCCATCGACTACTTCGAGGAACACGGTGTGCCGTTCCTCGTGGCCGTCAACCAGTTCCAGGACACCCGCCGGTTCGAGCTGGAGGAGGTCCGCGAGGCGCTCGGCGTCGACGGACTGGTACCGCTGGTGCTGTGTGACGCGCGGCGGCGGGAATCGGTCAAGAGCGTGCTGGTCGCGCTGACCGAGGAGGTCCTGGTGCGCCGGCTCGCCGAGCAGGCAGCCGCGTACTGAGCTTTTGAACGCGCTGAGTCCCTGAACGCGCTGAGCTGCTGAACCGTGCTGAGCCGCTGAACCGGACCGGTGAGCCGGCCGATCGACCGCGCCCACCGGCGTCCCCCATTGTGTTCTGTTCTTCGAGGAGAGACCGTGACCCGCCGCACCCCCCTGATCGCCCGCCTCACCGGGGCGGGCCTCCTGGCCCTCAGCACCCTGACGGCCTGCGGCGGGCCGGCGCCCGAACGGGTGGCGGCGCCCGGCATCCAGCCCACGGACTGCGGCACGGTGACGCTCGCCGAGAACCCGTGGGTCGGGTACTCGGCCAACCTCGCCGTCATCAGCTACCTCGCCCGCACCGAGCTGGGCTGTGAGGTCACGGTGAGCGCCGAGGCGGAGGACGCGTCCTGGCAGCACCTGGCCGACGGCAGCGTGGACGCGATCCTGGAGAACTGGGGTCACGACGAGGAGAAGAAGAAGTACATCGACAACGAGAAGGTCGCCGTCGAGGCCGGGCTGACCGGCAACAAGGGCGTGATCGGCTGGTACGTGCCGGAGTGGATGGCGAAGGAGTACCCCGACATCACCAACTGGAAGAACCTGAACAAGTACGCCCACCTGTTCGACGGCAAGTTCCTCGACGGTGACCCCAGCTACGTCACCAACGACAAGGCCCTGATCGAGAACCTCGGGCTCGACCTGACCGTCGCCTACACCGGCAGCGAGGACAAGCTGATCACGGCGTTCCGGCAGGCCGAGGCCGACCGCACCCCGATGATCGGCTACTTCTACTCACCGCAGTGGCTGCTGTCGGAGATCGACCTCGTCAACATCAAGCTCCCCGCCTACACCCCGGGCTGCGACGCCGACCCGAAGACCGTGCGCTGCGACTATCAGCCCTACGACCTGGACAAGATCCAGAACCGGGAATTCGCCTATTCGGGCAGTCCGGCCGCCGAACTGATCCAGAAGTTCCAGTGGAGCAATGACGATCAGAACCAGGTTGCCCGCGATCTGAACGACGGGATGAAGCCCGACGAAGCAGCCCAGAAATGGCTGGACGCGAATGAGGATAAATGGCGTGCGTGGCTTCCCTCCGGCGTTGCCGGTTGATGACAACGCGTATATCCCGGATCGCCCGTTCGGGCCCTCTCCGCGTTACCCCGGTCTGCCGCATTTGCCTGTGAATTACCTCTGACCAGCAAAGACGCACCTGTGAGTCGGGGTGTGGCTTCTCACATGCCGTGCACCGGATGTGAGCGATCGGCTGACCTGTCCACCCGGGAACGATTAGGGTGGCCGAGCGCTCGCGTGATGCCGGGCCATTGACGAGAAGCCCGTCCATGCTTGAGCGAAGGCAGAGAGGTAAAGCTGCGACATGCCGCACCCGAGCGCGCCGGATCAGGAAGAGCGCCCCCGCAGCCGAAGAGAGATGCGGGAGCTGGAACGCCGAAGGGCATCAGCCCCGCAGTCCGACGCCGCCCCTGATTCCGCCCCCTCCGACCCGGATTCCGGGCCGGGCCCGCAGCCGTCGGCGCCCGGGGTGCCGGTCGAACCGGAAGCACCACGCACCGCATTCGGACAGGCACCCACAGCCACCTCCACCGTAACCGAAGACTCCGCCCCGTCGGGCCTGGACTCGCTCGGCCGCCGCAGCGACCTGGCCTGGAGCCGCCACCGCGGCGACGGGCACGAGCCCGCGCAGCAGCAGTGGGTCCAGGACGTTCCGGGCCACCCGGGCGCCCGACCCCAGTCCGGTACCGCCCCGGGGCACCGCCGTTCCGAACCCGCGCCGCCCGCGCGCCCGGACGGCCCTGCCTGGGCCCCTCCGCGTCCCTCACCCGTGCCACCCGTCTCGCAGCCCTCCGGGCTCGACGGAGGATCGGGAATCTTCAGCCCGTCGGCGGAAACCCCCGCGTCCATCCCGCTTCCGATCGACACTCCCCCGGCCGGTGGGCATCGGACCACCGGTTCCCCCCAGAACCGGCGCGACCACCGAGCCCCCCAGGACCAGCGCGACGTCAGCACTACTGACGGCCGGCCCAGCTTCGGCGTCCCCGCCGATCGACGCGACGCCGATCCACGCGACGCCGATCCACGCGACTTTGGTCAGCGCGTGGTGGAGCAGTGTGGTCTGCGGCGCAACCGATCCGGTACTGCAGGCCCCGACGATTTTCGGCCCGGTACGGCCCGGCCAGATGTCGCCCGGCCCGATCTGGCCCGGCCCGATTCGGCCCGGCCCGACACACCACGGCCCGGTATCTCCCGATCCAGCGTTTCCCCGGGCGAGCCGGACGCACGCTGGAACCGTCCCCTGCCCGGATCCCGCCCGGCCGCCTCCCCGCTGTCGGAGGGGACTGGTCCACGCAACCGCGACGCGGGTGGCCCCTACACACCGGCACCCCCAAGATCCCTGTCCGGCGGCCCGACGACCGGCGGTTCCCCACGCCCGGGCCACGAGGCGCGCTCGCTCGACGACCCGTTCCCGGGGGCTCACTCCCCCCGCGACCCGGACTCGTTCCCGGTCTTCCCGGGAACCCGTTCCGACCGCGATCCGGATCCGTTCCCCATCTCTCCGCCGGAAACTTCTCGTCGCGAGGCGGACCCCTTCCCCGCCTCCCCGCCGGAAACTTCCCGTCGCGAGACGGACCCCTTCCCCGCCTCCCCGCCGGATGATTCCCCTCGCGAGGCAGACCCGTTCCCGGCATCCCGCAACGATTCTCCGCGCGCCGATTCCCACCGCAGCGACTCCCGCCGGAGCGCATCGCGCCGCGACGGATCTCACCGTGGTGGCTCTCCCCTCGGGGACCCCAGCTCGCATCGCGCCCCGCTGCCCGGTGAACTTCCCGGCAGCCGCGACACCCCTCTCCCCGGCGACCGCCCCGGCACGCCGGTGCACGGGCGGCGCGAGCGGAGCCAGGAGGTCCCCTTCACCGGGCCGGGTCACCCGGAGGACGACGTTTTCGGGTTCTCCGCCGGGCCCGCCCCGCACGTGTCCGCCCCGGAACTGACGGCCTACGATGACCGCCCCGACCAGGAACCGCCGGGCCAGAGTCCTTTCGCGCGTTCCCAGCCGGACCTCCCCGATCCCGCGGGTTCCCCCGAACCCGAACTCGGGAACCCGCCGGAACGTCTGCTCGGCCGCGACGCCCGGGCCCGGATGCGGGGTCGCCGGGAACGCGGTGCCGACGGGTCCGGCACACCGCTGCCGGGTCTGCTCGGCCGGGACGCCGAGAACACCCACGACACCGGGAGCACCCAGGAGGGCGTCCGGTCCGACGGGGCCGAGGCCCCCCGCGGGTGGGGGCGGCGGGACGGCCGGTTGCCCGGGTTCGGTTCCGGGTCACCGGTTCAGGGGCTCGCCGGACCGGACGCCGAGTTCCCGGGCCCGAGTCGGCGTCCCGTGCTGGGTCGTGGTCCGGGGCCGAACCCGGACCCGCACCAGAACCCGGGTGCGAACGGCCGGCGCGACCGCTCCATGCCGCGCTTCGACGGCGCCCCGCCCGCCCGGGACCACCTCGACCACCTCGACCACGTTGACCATCTTGACCACCTCGACCAGGGAGCACCGCGTGGCCTGCCCGGCCGGCCCTTCGACGAGGACGGCCCGAGCCTGCTCGGCGGTCCCCCGCAGCGCCCGCCCCACCAGAACCGGGGCGCGGGCCGCGCACAGAACCGCCCACAGAACCGGCCGCAGCCGCAGGGCCTGCGCCCGCAGAAGAAGACCTGGCGCGACTGGCGTCCCCACCAGATCACCCTGCGCCGCAGCCAGGTGATCACGCTCGGGCTGGTCACCGCCCTGGTGATCCTCATCGCGGTGGCCGGGGCGTACAAGTCCGGCCGGTCCACGACCACCGGCCTGGGCGCGTCGGCGACGACCGGTCCCGCGACCGCCACCCCGACGCCCCTGGTGACCGAGGCGTCCCTGAAGGGGAAGCTGGGTGTGTTCAGCGGCACCGATCTGGCCCGGACGAAGGCCTTCGAGACGTGGATGGGCCGCAAACTCACCTACGCCACGATCTTCGGCGACCGTGAGACCTGGGACGACATCGCGAATCCGGGCGAGCACCTGACCGAGTGGAAGGACAGTGGCTACCGGGTCGTCATGGCCGTGCCGATGATTCCGGACAACCTGAACGACACCAAGCTCGCCTCGATGAAAGACGGGGCGAGCGGCGATTTCAACGAGTACTTCGTGACGCTGGCCGAGCACCTGGTGGAGAACGGCCAGGAGAAGGCGATCCTGCGCGTCGGCTGGGAGTTCAACCTGAAGTCATGGCCGTGGGGCATCGAGGACCACGCCACGTACATCACGTTCTACCGGCAGATCGTCACCGCGATGCGGTCGGTGCCGGGCCAGGAGTTCGAGTTCGACTGGAACCCCAACAACGGCTACAACCCCTACGACGGCCAGGACTACTACCCCGGCGACGCGTACGTCGACTACGTCGGGGTGGATGTCTACGACCTCCACAGCGGCCTGTACCCGTACCCGAAGAACTGCAACCAGGCCTGCAAGGAGAACCGCCAGACCCGGGCCTGGAACGAGGTCATCTTCGGGGGCGATCGGGGCCTGGTGTTCTGGACCGACTTCGCCCAGCAGCACGACAAGCCGATCTCGCTGCCGGAGTGGGGGCTGTGGGACCGCTACGACGGCTCCGGGGGCCAGGACAACCCGCTCTTCATCGAGTTCATGCACGACTACATCACCTGGGCGCCCAACAACGTCGCCTACGCGAGCTACTTCAACCTCAACTCCTACCAGGGCGAGCACAGCCTGACGGAGTCGTTCCCCCAGGGCGGGAAGAAGTTCCTGGAGCTCTTCGGTGGCAACAAAAAGTAGGCCTTCGCCTCACAGCGCGTCACGACCGGCCGGGGCAGTGCCCCCGGTCGGTCCCGTTTTGATGGAAGCTTTACGTTATTTAATAATCACGGTGAGCTATTTGAGGCTTGAACTGGAGGGATGCCCGAAAGGGCGACGCACGACACAGTGCGTAGTGGTGCATGTTAAATCCGCATGATACTGGACACATCGTGTCACCGTTGATCATCAGAGCGTCTGAGCTGCAGAAATACACGTTCTGGAGCCTCACGGAGGGTGTCCGGACACGTAGCACACAAGGTGCCACGGCCTATTACACGGGTCACATTTTGGTGATCACATTTTGATTACTCCCCGAATGCCCGTAGATTCCCCATCGGTCCTTCACCCGAAGGACCGGGTGACCGTCCTGCCGAGGTCCGTCGGCGGCCACCCAAGTTCCCAGACGGACGCCGGGGAACCACCTCGACACCGGACCACCCACAGTCCGGTCGTCACGGGGCTAAGGCGGCTCGCGAGAGCCGTCCGGGCAACTTCCGCCCGAGCCCGTCAGCTCACCTGGTAGGCGAGGGAAGGACACCCACCCCTTTGCAGAAATCGCGCGTTCGAAGATCCGTCATGCCGCTCAGCGCCGTCGTCACCGGTGCTGCGCTGACGCTCTCGGGAGGCATTCCGGCCATGGCCGCGGACAGCTCCGCGGCCGCAGGCAACGATGAGGCGAACACCGAAACAGCGAGTCTCAAGACCGCCACCGTCAAGGTGAGCGACACCGAGACCGCACGCATCACCCGCAAGGCCACGGCCAAGGCCACGGCGCGGATCACCAAGAAGGTCAAGGCCACCGCGAAGGTCACGGCGTGGAGCACCCGCACCGCCAAGGCCACCCGCACGGTCACGGTCACGACCAGCGCCTCCAGCTACGACGGAGCAGTCGCCCAGGCGCGGTCCGCGGCCAAGAAGAAGGCGCACGAGCGGGCGAAGGCGGCCGCCATCGCCGCGGCCAAGAAACAGGCCGTCGCCAAGTCCAAGCAGAAGGCCAAGCACCGGGCCGTTGAGAAGGCCGAGCGTCTGGGCCGGGTCAAGTTCGGCGCCAAGATCGTCTCGGACGCGGCGAAGAAGAAGGGCACGCCGTACGTCTACGGCGCCACCGGCCCGAACGCCTTCGACTGCTCCGGCTACGTGGGCTACGTGCTGCGGCAGGCCGGTGTGACGCACCTCAACCGCACCTCGTCGGGCCTGGTGTCCGACACCAAGAAGGTCTCCAAGCGCGCGAAGAAGAAGGGCGACCTCGTCTTCTTCTCCAGCGGCGGTCACGTCTACCACGTGGGCATCTACGCCGGTGACGGCAAGATCTGGCACGCGCCGAAGCCCGGTAGCTCGGTGAAGAAGGAAACCATCTGGACCTCCAGCTACTCGGTGGGACGGGTCAAGGTCTAGGTCGGGCAGCACCCCGGAACGACACGTCAGGGTCCAGACAATGGGCCCGACGCCCGCACCCCCTCCTGCGGGCGGAAGAGGTCGGGAGCCATCGAGCTCCCGGCCTCTTCGTGCTTTGGCCGGCCCCGACACCGATAACGCGCCGATCGAACCATCCGCACCTATGGTGATCATCAACCCCATTTCCCCCGAGGAGGCCTACGTGACACGACGGCGCGCACTGATCGCAGGCGGAGGCCTCGGGGGTCTGACCGCCGCTGCGGCACTGCACCGCCGGGGCTGGGACGTCTGCGTGTTCGAGCAGGCCATCACCCTGGAACCGGTCGCCGCCGGCATCAGCGTGTGGCCCAACGGGCTGCGTTCCCTCGACCGGCTCGGCATCGGTGACGCCGTGCGGGAGATCGGCCGGGTCCCGGGCCCCGGTGGCCTGCGGCAGCCCGACGGCACCTGGCTGATCCGCAACAACATCTCCGCGGCCGTTCAGGAGAAGTACGGCGACCCGGTGGTGGCGCTGCACCGGGCCGAGCTCGCGAACGTGATCGTGCAGGCCCTGCCGTTCGGCGTGGTGCAGGCCGACACCCGGGTGACCGGGGTGCGGGCCGGTGACGCCGACACTCCCGCCGCGCTGATCACCGAGCACGGTGAGAGCGAGGGTGACCTGGTGGTGGCGGCCGACGGCATCCGGTCGGTGGTGCGCAGCCTGCTGTTCCCCTCGCCCGTCGCCCCCGCGCCCGTCGGGTACACGTCGTGGCGGATGGTGGTGCCGGATCCGGGGGGCCTGTCGCCGGAGGACACCGGCTTCGAGACCTGGGGCCCGGACGGACGCCGGTTCGCCGTGATGCCCCTGAAGGACCAGAGCCTGTACTGCTACGCCACGGCTGCCAGTGACGGGGGTGCCGGGGATGACAGGGATGACAGGGATGACGGGGACAACGAGACCGGTTCGTCGGGTGTGCAGGAGCTACGGCGACTCTTCGGCGACTGGCACGACCCGATCCCCGCCCTCCTGGAGAACCTGGTGGAGGAACAGGTCATGCGGCACCCGGTGGAGGAGCTGAACCCCGGGCCGTCCGCGTTCCACCAGGGCCGGGTCGCCCTGATCGGTGACGCCGCGCACGCCATGACCCCCGATCTGGGTCAGGGTGGCTCGATGGCGCTGGAGGACGCGGTGGTGCTCGCGTCGCTCGTGGGTGAGGGCCGGGTGGGTCCGGAGTTCGAGAACGTGCCGATCCCGCCGGCCCTCGAGAAGTTCACGCAGGTGCGGCAGGCACGCACCCAGATGGTGGCGCGCCGGTCCCGGCAGCTGGGCCGGCTGAACTCCGCGGCCCCGCACCGGGCGCAGGTACTGACGGCCCAGGTGCTCAATGCCCTGCCGGGCACGCCGCTGGCGAGCGGTCTGGCGTCGATCGTGAACTGGGAGCCGCCGCCGCTTCCCCCGGCCGACCCGCGCTCCCGGCTGTAGTTCACCGGGAGCACGGGCAAGCGGTACGGACGAATCAGATGAGGCCGAGCTTCTGCACGGCCTCGCGCTCCTCGGCCAGCTCGGCCACGGAGGCATCGACGCGGGCGCGGGAGAACGCGTCGAGCTCGAGGCCCTGGACGATCTCCCAGGAACCACCGGTCGAGGTGACGGGGAACGAAGAAATCAGGCCCTCGGGCACGCCGTAGGAGCCGTCGGAGACGATCGCGGCCGAGGTCCAGTCGCCCTCGGGCGTGCCGTTGACCCAGCTGTAGACGTGGTCGATCGCGGCCGACGCGGCGGAGGCCGCCGAGGACGCGCCCCGGACCTCGATGATCTCGGCGCCGCGCTTGGCGACGCGCGGGATGAACTCGTTCTCCACCCAGGCCTGGTCGTTGATGGCCTCGGTGACGCTCTTGCCGTCGACCGTGGCCTGCGTGAGGTCCGGGTACTGGGTCGCGGAGTGGTTGCCCCAGATGGTGACCTTGGCCAGGCTCGAGACCGGCACGCCGAGCTTGATGGCGAGCTGACCGAGGGCCCGGTTGTGGTCGAGGCGGGTCATGGCGGTGAAGCGCTCGGCCGGCACGTCGGGGGCGTGCGAGGCGGCGATCAGGGCGTTGGTGTTGGCCGGGTTACCGACCACGAGCACCTTGATGTCGTCGGCGGCGCCGGCGTTGATCGCGGCCCCCTGCGGCTTGAAGATGCCACCGTTGGCCTCGAGCAGGTCGCCCCGCTCCATGCCCTTCGTACGGGGGCGCGCGCCGACCAGCAGGGCGACGTTCGAACCCTCGAAAGCCTTGGTGGGGTCGTCGAACACGTCGACGGACGCGAGGGCGCCGAAGGCTCCGTCGATCAGTTCCAGCGCGGTTCCCTCAGCGGCGCGCACGGCCTGGGGGATCTCCAGGAGGCGCAGCTTGACCGGGACATCGGCACCCAGCAGCTGCCCGGAGGCGATCCGGAACAGCAGCGCGTAGCCGATCTGACCGGCGGCGCCCGTGACGGTCACAGTGACTGCTGATGGTGCGGACGAAGTCATGGCCTTCTCTTCCTCGAGGTTGCTACGGGCGGATGTGCGTCGTGTTCACTCTATCCAGGGCGCCCCGGATAGGCCGGGCAGGTGTCCGGACAACTTCGTCACACTGACATCACACCCAGGTTTCGCGCCGCACCCCGTGCGGGTACGGTCGCGACGACGACCCGGTCGGGTCTCACCAGGGCGGCGTCCGTCGCGTTCTCGATCAGCCAATGGTGGACGCGCGTCAGCTCCGGTCGCTCAGTTTCTCGGTCGGTGCCTCGGTCGGTGCCTCGGTCGGTGCCTCGGTCGGTGCGGAGCACGACAGCGTCCAGCCGGGCGGCCAGGTCCTCGAGCCCGGCCGCACCCGGGCCGCCCCGGGTGAGCAGGGCGAACCCCGGGCCCAGGAGATCGTCGAAGCAGGGAAGGCTTTCCTCGTCCACTGTTTCGTCCCCTGTCGGGAATTGAGGGACGAGCGTGCCGACCAGTGAGGCACGCCGGGAACGGCGGGGCGGGGTGAGCGCGCCCGCCCGTAACGGTGGGCCGGTGCTGGCCAGGATCCGTTCGGTCAGGCGCGCCGAGCGCCCGGCGATCCCCGCCAGCGGGGCGGCGGGTGAGGCCATCAGACCACCGGCGAGCGCGGCCAGCCGGATCAGGGCGGTGGCGTGCGGGGCGCGCTCGGCCTGGTAGGTGTCGAGGAGGTCGTCCCCGGCCTGACCCCGAAGGACCCGGGCCAGTTTCCAGCTGAGGTTGGCGGCGTCGCGCAGTCCCGAGCCGAGGCCCTGGCCGATGAAGGGTGGAGTGAGGTGGGCGGCGTCACCGGCGATCAGGACGCGGCCGCGGCGCCAGCGGTCGGCGACCACGGCGCGGAAGGTGTAGGCGGCGGTGCGCAGTACCTGTCGCTCCCCCACCCCGTCGTGGGTCCAGGGGTCGACGAGCTCACCGAGCCGGGCGGTCAGGTCACCGGCGGTCTCCCCCGGCCACAGGCGAAACTCCCAGCGCAGCCGCCGTTCGCCCACCCGCAGGTAGGTGGCGGGCCGTCGGGGATCGCAGATCTGCTCGACGAAGTCCTCCTCCCGCACCGGAGGTTCACCGAGAAGGTCGGTGACGAACCAGGTCTGGTCGCCCGCCAGGGTGCGCCACCGGGCTCCCAGTGCCCTTCGCACCACACTGCCGGCCCCGTCACACCCGACCACCGCGTCCGCCGCCAGAACGGTGGTGCCGCAGTGCACCCGACCCGCCGCGTCCACCCCCGTGACCTCGGTACCGAGCCGCATCGAGATCAGTGGTGAGTTCGAGACTGCTTCCCGCAGAAGCGTTTCGAGTTCGGGCTGGTCGAACAGCCCGGCCTGCGGATGCCCGTGCACACCGACCGGCTGCGACCGCCGGAACTGCGCGAGCGGCCGGTGCCGGGCATCGAGCAGGCGCAGACCCGCCGCGGGACGGCTGATACTGGCGAAACCAGCTGCCAAACCGGCGTTCTGAAGGATCCGCGCGCACTCGTCGTCGAGATGGACCGCCCGCGGCAGCGGGTACGCCGCGTCCTGTCGTTCCAGGACCGTCGAGCGCACCCCCTGGCGGGCCAGCAGCAGGGCGAGCACCAGCCCCACCGGCCCCGCTCCGACGATGACGACCTCAGGGCAGACCACACGGCAGACCCTAACCCGCTACCCGGCGGTGTTCTCCTCGAGTTCCTCCTGCAACCGCACCTGGTTGCGGCCGTTCTGCTTGGCCTTGTAGAGCCCCTGGTCGGCCCGGGCCAGCAGGGTCTCGACGGTGTCGTCGTCGTCGCCGAGGAAGGTCATGCCCACGCTGACCGTGATCTCCAGCGGGCCGGACCGGGTCTGCACCGGCTCCTCGGCGATACAGGCCCGCAGTCGTTCGGGCAGGGCCCCGTCGAACTGCGCGTCCTGCAGCAGCACCGCGAACTCCTCGCCGCCGTAGCGGCCGAGCACGTCGGTCTTGCGGATCTGCTGGCGGAACCGGTCTGCGACGGTCTTGATCACGTCGTCCCCGGTCGGGTGCCCGTAGGTGTCGTTGACCTTCTTGAAGTGGTCGATGTCGATCATCAGCGCGGTCAGGCTGCGACCGTGCCGCTTGGCGCCGGCCAGGTCCCGCGCGCTCACCTCGAAGAAGCGGCGGCGGTTCGGCACCCCGGTCAGCTCGTCCACCACGGCCAGGTTCTGCACCTGCTGGAACAGCGTGGAGTTGTCGTAGGCGCTCATTCCCTGCGCCGCGAGAACCGCTGCGGTGTCGATGGTCTGGGCCAGGTCAACGGTGGGTCCGTTGGTGGTCGTGCTGGCCACGATCATGACGCCGAGGTCGGCGCGCCGCGAGCGCATCGGCACGGCGATCCACGAGGTGGCCTCGCCGAGCTGATCGGACAGACCGCCCGGCACCAGCTCGGCGCTGCCCACCCGGGGCTGCTGGATGGTCAGCAGGCCGCGTAGTTTCGCGTCCTCGGCGATCTCGACCGGATCGCCGTCGCCGGCGTCGCGCAGCAGATGGGTGCCGTCCTTGACCGACAGCAGCCAGGCCCGGTCGGTCCCGAGCACCGGGAAGGTCGACAGGAGCAGCTCCTTGAGCACCTTGCTCGGGTCGTCGAGTTTCTCGGCCATCTCGCGCAGGGCGTCGCGCAGGTTGTTGGCCACGGCCCGCTCCCGGTCGGCGGTCTTCACCGAGACCTCCAGCTGGGCCACGCGGGCCGTCTCCATCGAGGTGGCGATGTGGTTGGTCAGCGCGGACAGGATCTCCACGTCGCCGGAGGTGAAGATGCCCTTGGCGACCTGGCTGTCCAGGTAGACCACACCGGTCATCCGGCCGTCGACCTTCATCGGCGCGGCCAGCACCGAGCGCAGACCGTGGGCGACCACGCTCTTGGTGCCGAGCACGGCACCCTCCTCGGTGCCGGTGAAGACCTGGGCCTGGCCGGTCTGGCGCACCCGGTCGACCAGGGTGGTGCTGTAGCCCGTGAGCTCGGGGACGTCCCGGCCGTCGGCGTCGCGCCCGAGGTACTTGGCCAGGCCGCCGGAGAGGCTGGCCTCCTCCTCGTCGTCGGGCACCAGGAACAGGTAGGCGCGGTCGGCCGAGAGCAGCTTGATGGTCTCGTCCAGGGCGATCCGGGCCAGCACCCGCGGGTCGAGCACCTTGGCCGCGGCCGCGCTGACGGTCTGCAGGGCCTGCAGCCGCAGCCGGTCGTGCCCCGCCGTCGTGTGCGTGCCGTTGCCGGTAGTGCTGTGCGAGCCGCTGCTGGCGACGCCGAGCCAGTCGGTGCCGAGCCCGAACTCGGTGCTGACGGCCTGGGCGCGGTGCGGCCAGCCCTCACCGACCGCGACGGCGTAGGCGTGCTGCGCCTGCCGGCGGGCCTCCGGGGTGCCCAGTGCCTTCAGCGCCCGGGCCCGGATGCGGGCCACCTCGAACGACACGGTCGGGGCGTCCGGGGTCAGGAACTGGCCGATGCGGGTGAGCGTGACCAGGGCGTCGCCCGGCCGCCCCTCGGCGACCTCCAGGTCGGCGCGCACCAGCCGGGCCAGGGCCTCCAGCTCGGGGGCGTCCGGGTGCCGGGTGGCCTGCTCCACGGCGAACCGGGCCATCTCCAGGCGCACGGGCCGCTCCGCCTCGTCCGCCGCCCGCAGCTGGGCCAGGCGGCCCGTCGCGATCAGGTAGAACAGCGGGTGGTGGGCGCGGAAGACCTGCTCGGGGCGGGGATTGGCGGCCTCCACCTCGGACGCGACGGTCTCGAAGGCCGAGGCGAAGTCCTGCTGTTCGGCGAGCTGGAACAGGGTGGCCATGTGGCGCAGGAGGTCCAGGGTGGGTACCCGCTCGCAGACCTGCCGGATGTGCCGCAGCTCGGTACCCGCCTCCGGGAAACGGCCGAGCAGCGACAGGGTCATCGGGGCCGCGACGATGAACGGCGTGGCGTCGACGTTGCGGCCGGTCTGACGGCTGCGGCCACGGTCCAGCCAGTGCTGGGCCTCGGCGGTGCGGCCCATGACGACCGAGCGCACGGCGAACACGGCGATGGCGTCGAGCTCCTGGCCGAGGTCCATCCAGGGACCGTCGGCCTCCATGTCGCGCGCCCACTGCGTGCCGTCGGCGAGACCGCCCCCGTACAGGGCCGTTCCGCGCAGGTACGCGTTCGTCGCCCGGCGCGTGGGAAGCTCGGAGACCGGGTCGGCGTCCATCCGCGCGAAGGCCCGGCGGGCACTGCCGCGCCAGCCGTTGAACGCCGCGACCATGCCGATCGCGGCGTGGGACATCACGTTCGCGGTGCCCTCGCCGAGCCGGAGCGCCCAGACCCGGGCCCGCAGCGCGTGCGAGAACGCCAGCAGGTGGTCCTGGGCGAACAGCGCCACGAACGAGGCCGTGCTGTGCAGCTGTACCGTGACGAGCCGGCGCTGCCGGTCCTCGTCGGTCAGCGGGTGGCGGTCGCCGAACAGGCCGCGCAGGGTGGCGCCGGCGAACAGCAGCATCGACGTGACGACCAGCGCGGTCCGGGTCCGGGGCCACTCCACCCCGAGCTCGGCCAGACCGCTACGGACCGCGGTCAGCGACGCGTCGTTGTCCCAGTCGTCCTTGTAGAGGTCCGCGAGCAGCGAGTACATCTCGGCCCGGCGCACCGGGTCGGTCTCGCCCGCGAGCGCCTGCTGGGTGCGGTTGCGCGCGGCCTCCATCCGGCCGTTCTGCTTGAGCGCGTGGGCCAGTTCGACCAGGAACGCCGTCGGCGGGCGGGCCTGCAGGCCGGCGGCGAACTCGAGGAAGTTGATGGCCTCGTTCGGCGCGTGGTTGGCGAGCGCCAGGCGACCGGCGCGCCAGGCGGCACCGAAGATCCGCTCGAGCCGTTCGTCGCTGTCCGGGTCGCACTGCATGTAGTGGTGCGCGATCGAGTACGCGTGCTCCGGGCGCACCGTCATCGGTGAGTCGGGCGCCGTCTCCAGCGCCTGCGCGATGCGCAGGTGCAGCGCGGCCAGCTCGTCCTCGTCGAGCTGGGCCTGCAGTGCCTGTCGCACGCGGTCGTGCAGGAAGACGTAGGCCCCGCCCTCACGGGTGTCGATGAGCCGCTGGCCGACCGCCTCGGAGAGGGCCGGCAGGACTTCCTCCCCGGTCATGCCCATCACCGAGGAGAGGATCTCGCCGTGGAACTCGTTCCCGATCACCGCGGCGGTGACGAGCAGCTCGTAGGTGCCCGGGGCCAGGTTCTGCAGGCGGGTCAGCACCAGGCCGACCGCGTCCTGCGGCAGCTCGAGGCGGTCCAGGCCCTCCTCGTCGAGCTTCCAGGCACCCCAGAACGGTTGCAGCAGACCGGCGTCGATCACGGCGCTGAGGTATTCGCCGGCGACGAACGGGTTGCCGTTGCTGCGGCGGGAGAGGATGTCGACCAGGCTGGAGCCGACGTCGAGGCCAGGGATCAGCGAGCGGATCTGCTGGCCGATGGAGCCCTCGTCGAGCTCCAGCACCGGCACCTCGACGTCCAGCGACATGCCGGCCGCGTGGTAGAAGGCGCCCAGGCCCTCGGCGTACTCCACCTCGTCGCGGCTGGCGGCGAGGATGAGCACCTTGCTGTCGGCCATCTGGCCGGCCAGGTGCGACACCACCTGCCGGGAACCCTCGTCGAGCCACTGCACGTCGTCCAGGAACAGCAGCAGGTCGCCGGTCTGGCGGGCCAGCGCCGCCAGGAAACCGGCGATGGCGACGGCGAACTGGCTCTCGTTCATCGGTTCGGGCTCGGACTGGCGAGCCTGCTCCGGCGCGGTGTGCCGGGCGCCGCCCAGCCCCGACCGGGCCGTCAGGTTGTCCTTGCCCTTGAGGGTGTCGGAACCGTTGAGGATGGCCTCCAGCCCGGGGGCGATCCGGCCCAGCATCGACGGTGACCAGCCGGCCGAGGCCGCGCGGATCTTCGAGCGGCGCCGCCAGCGGTCGCCCACCGGCATCCGGGCGATCTCCTGGAGATGGCCCAGGATCGCGTCACGGATCGGGGCGAACGGCACCGGGCTGTCCGGCACACAGGTCGCCTGCAGCACGGTGCTGCCCGAATCCCGGACCTGGTGCAGCAGTTCGGCCACCAGCCGGGTCTTGCCGGTGCCGCCGCCGCCGTGCACCAGGGCAATGCCGCTGCGGCCGTTGCGGACCTCGTTCCAGCGCCCGGACAGCACGCTGATCTCGGCGTTGCGGCCGAACAGCGGAGCCTCGCCACCACTGGTGACCTCGGCCGTGCGGCGCGGCATCCCGGCCAGCGCGCGCAGGTCGGCGGCCAGGTCGCGGCCGCTCTGGTAGCGGTCGTCCGGGTCTTTCTGCAGCAGCGTGCCGACGATCTCGGCCAGCGCCGGCTGGATACTGGGCACCAGCTGGGTCAGGTCGGGGGCGGGCACCACGGCGTGCATGCGCAGCAGCTCGCCCAGATCGGGGCTGCTGAACGGCAGCACGCCGGACAGCGCCTGGAACATGATCACGCCGAGCGAGTACAGGTCGGACCGGTTGTCCACCGGGCGCTTGAGCGTGCCGCCCTGCTCGGGCGAGGAGTACGCCAGGGTGCCGACAGCGGCGTGGGCCTCGTCGTCCTCACCGTCGCGGGCCGTGAGGCCGAAGTCGATGAGGCGCGCCTCACCGCCCTCCATGACGATCACGTTGGCGGGCTTGAGGTCGCGGTGCACCAGGCCCTTGTCGTGCACGGCCGACAGCGGCTCGACGATGTCGAGGGCCAGCGCCACGACCTTGTCGGCCGCCAGCGCCCCGCCCTCGAGCACGCCGGCCAGCTGCTTGCCGGAGACCAGGTCCATCACCAGGTACGGGCGCCGGTCCAGGGCCCCGACCTCGTACACCCGCGGCAGACCGGGGTGGTTCACGCCGGCGAGCAGCGCGGCCTCGCGACGGAAGGCCACCTCGGCCTCGTGCGAGTCGGCCAGGGGCTTGTCGAGGATCTTGAGGGCGTACTCGGCCCGGCGGCCCTGGGCCATGTCCTCGGGGCGACGGACCTTGAACACCGTGCTCTCGGCACCACTGCCGAGCTGCTCGACGATCTCGAACCCGGCGAGCATGCCGTGCTGAGCCCGGCCGTCCCTGGGGTCCCGGGCAGCGGGGACCCTGGTGGTCTCTCGCGGCGGCGAGACCTGGCGGCTGGAAGTCACACCCTCTTATCGGCCCAACCGGCCCCGATCCTGAGGAAAACTGGAAGTCCCCCGCTCGGGGGACACATCTTCGCAGGTCACACGGCCGATCCGGGCGACCCTTCGAACGGTTCGAACCAGGAACCGCACCACCCGTGGCGGTGCGTACCGTGAGCGGGGTGGCCTGCGTCACCCGTCCGGCAGGCACCGATCGCGGTGACCCGGTCACCGAACCGGCCGGTACGTTGAGTCGACTCCGCTCAGGGCGAACCCGGAACTAAGTCATCACGCCATCGCATTGATCGGGCATGACCACCGAGACCTACCCCGTCCTCTTCCTCGATGATGTCGTCGTCCTCCCGGGCATGGCCCTGCCGATCGAGCTGACGGCCCAGGCTCAGCAGACGATCGACGCCGCCCGGGCTGCTCGTTCGTCCGGGAGCGACCCGAAAAAGCCCCTCGAGGTCCTCGCCGTTCCCCGCATCGACGGTAAGTCGGGTGTGGTCGGTTCCATCGTGCAGGTCGTACAGATCGGCCGGCTGCCCAGCGGCGAGCCCGCCGCGGTGCTGCGCGCCGACCGCCGGGCCCGGATCGGCCAGGGCGTGGTCGGCACCGGTGCGGCGCTGTGGGTCGAGGCCGAGGCCCTGGTGCCCGGGAACCCCAACGGCCGGGTGAAGGAGAAGGCGGCCGAGTTCAAGCAGGTTCTCACCACGGTCCTGCAGCAGCGCAACAACTGGCAGGTGCTCGATGCGGTGCAGCGGATGACCGACCCGTCCGAGCTGGCCGACGTGGCCGGGTACGCCACCTGGATCGAGACGTCCGAGAAGGTCACCCTGCTGGAGACCCTCGACGTGGAGAAGCGGCTGGACTTCCTGCTGGAGCGCGGCCGCGAGCACCTGGCCGAGACGGCGATCTCCGAGAAGATCGCCGAGGACGTGCAGGAAGGTATGGAGAAGACGCAGCGGGAGTACCTGCTGCGCCAGCAGCTCGCGGCCATCCGCAAGGAACTGGGCGAGGAGGACGCCGGCGGGACCGACGACTACCGCTCCCGGATCGAGGCGGCCGACCTGCCGGCGAAGGTCCGCACCGCGGCGCTGGCCGAGGTGGACAAGCTGGAGCGGGGGTCGGAGCAGTCTCCCGAGGCCGGCTGGATCCGGACCTGGCTCGACACCGTGCTCGACCTGCCGTGGAACTCCCGGACGGTCGACAGCACCGACATCAGGCACGCCCGTGAGGTTCTCGACTCCGACCACACCGGTCTGGACGACGTGAAGGAACGCATCGTCGAGCACCTGGCCGTGCGGGCCCGCCGGGCCGCCCGTGGCCTGGAGGTCGTCGGCGGACGCGGCTCGGGTGCGGTGCTGGCCCTGGTCGGCCCTCCCGGCGTGGGCAAGACCTCGCTGGGTGAGTCCGTGGCCCGCTCGCTGAACCGGAAGTTCGTGCGGGTCGCCCTGGGCGGCGTGCGGGACGAGGCGGAGATCCGCGGGCACCGGCGCACCTACGTCGGCGCGCTGCCGGGTCGCCTGGTCCGGGCGCTGCAGGAGGCCGGCACGATGAACCCGGTGGTGCTGCTCGACGAGATCGACAAGGTCGGCTCGGACTTCCGCGGCGACCCGGCCGCGGCTCTGCTCGAGGTGCTCGACCCGGCGCAGAACCACACCTTCCGCGACCACTACCTGGACCTCGACCTCGACCTGTCCGACGTGGTCTTCCTGGCCACCGCCAACGTGCTCGAGACCATCCCCTCGGCCCTGCTCGACCGGATGGAGGTCGTCCGCCTGGACGGCTACACCGAGCGCGAGAAGGTCTCCATCGCCCGCGACCACCTGCTGCCCCGGCAGCTCGAGCGGGCCGGACTGACCTCCGACGAGGTGAGGATCGACGACGAGGCCCTGCGGGCCGTGGCCGCCGAGCACACCCACGAGGCGGGGGTGCGGCAGCTGGAACGTTCGCTCGCGCGCATTCTGCGCAAGGTCACCACGGAGCTCGAGGACGCGTCCGCTCACGGATCGCACGGATCGGACGCATCGGAACGACCGCGGGTCACGGTGTCGGTGGACGATGTGGTCACCTACCTGGGCCGGCCCCGGTTCACGCCGGAATCGGCAGAGCGCACGGCGGTCCCGGGCGTGGCGACCGGACTGGCCGTCACCGGCGCGGGCGGCGACGTCCTGTTCGTCGAGACCACCGCGATGGAGGCGGAGCACGGCGGGCTGGAACTGACCGGCCAGCTGGGTGACGTGATGAAGGAGTCGGCACAGATTGCGCTGAGCTACCTGCGCGCCAACGGCTCCCGGCTCGGCGTGCCGGTGTCGGAGCTGGCCCACCGCCGCATCCACGTGCACTTCCCGGCCGGGGCGGTGCCCAAGGACGGCCCGTCCGCCGGCGTCACCCTGACCACGGCCCTGGCCTCCCTGCTGACCGGCCGCCCGGTGCGCGCCGAGATCGGCATGACCGGCGAGGTCTCGCTCACCGGACGGGTCCTGCCCATCGGCGGGGTGAAGCAGAAGCTGCTCGCCGCCCACCGGGCCGGCCTGACCGAGGTGATCATCCCGGCCCGCAACGGCCCCGACCTGGACGACCTTCCCGAGGACGTCCTCGGCCAGCTGATCGTGCACCAGGTCAGCGACGTCGCCGACGTCCTGGAGATCGCCCTGGAACCCGCCGCCGCGACGGGCAGGTCCCAGGCCGCCTGATCATGCACGACGCCTCCCCGGAGTGATAGATCTCCGGGGAGGTTGTGCATGATCACGACCAAGAAGGCGGGAAAACCCTCCGTGATCATGCAAAACCTCCCCAGCGTTCTAGAACTCTTCGTCGAGGGCCTTTCTCATCGCCTCCACCGCCGCCCGCGACGTGACCCCTCGCACCGCCGCGTCGTAGGGCACGGCCGGGTTGCTGAAAAGCGCCGCTGAACCGACCGTTTCCGAGGCCCGGCCGTGCACCTCGGCGACACCGGCCCGCTGCACCAGCTCGGCCACGTTCGACGGCCGGACCCCGCCCCCGGCCAGGACCGTCAGACGGCCCGCCGCCTGCTCCGTCAGCGCCCTCAGCACCGCCGCCCCTTCGAGGGCCGACGCCGCGCCGCCGGAGGTCAGCACCCGGTCGAACCCCAGCCCCACCAGGATCTCCAGGGATGCGGGCAGGTCGCGGCAGGCGTCGAAGGCCCGGTGAAAGGTGGTCGGCGCCCCGTCGCAGGCCTCCAGGAGTCGTTCCAGCACCGGCACGTCGACATGCCCGTCGACGCTCAGCGCACCCAGCACGAAACCCACGCGCGGGAGAGACCGGAGCTGGCGAACGTCTTCGATCATGACCTCGACCTCAGCGGGACTGAAGACGAAATCGCCGCCCCGCGGGCGGATCAGTACCTGCACCCCGATCCGCGAGGTGCTCGCGAGCACCCGGTGCACCAGACCCCCGCTGGGGGTCACCCCACCCTCGGAGAGCGCCGAGCAGATCTCGACCCGGTCGGCCCCGGCGGCCTCCGCGACCGCGGCGCCGGCCGCGTCCTCCAAGCAGATCTCCAGCAGTGTCATAGGCCGCAAACTAGTGAAACTAGTGAACCGGATGGGTTCGCAGGGGCCTGACTCCCTGGCGAACCCACCCGGTTGATCAGGGGTGGATCAGAACTTCCCGTTGCTGGCGCAGGTGGCCAGCTGACGCACGCAGCTCTTGACCCGGTCGTTCATGGTCTTCACGTCCCAGGCGATGAACGCGTCCGCGTGCATCGACGAGGCCATGCCGGACGAGAGCGAGTACCCGGCCTTGCTGCCGTGCGTGGGGTAGTAGATCGAGAAGGTCATCGCCGGGATCCGCACCGGGAAGGCCTTGGGACAGTCACCCTGCGAGCCGTAGCTGACGTGCGACTTGTGATCGGGGCTGTCCAGGTGCTTGCCGTCCCAGCAGTCCGGGAAACGCATCATGAAGTGCACCGTGCCGCCGTCGCCGCAGACCGGCCAGTTGCCGTCGGTGCTGCGCGACTTGCCCTCCAGCGGGCCGCCCGAGCAGTAGAACGCGTCGCGGCTGCCGGCCGGCGTCTTCACCTGCTTGCTGGCGTCGCCGTAGATCATCCGCATGCCGTTCGGCATCGGCACGGTCTTCTTCTTGTTCTTGTCGTCGAGAAGGCTTCCGTAGTAGGCGATCAGCATGTTCGGCTGGACCTTCTTACCGGTCGCCTTATTGGTGAGCGAGGGCACCCAGTACGAGGAGTGGTCCTTCTTCGGCACGCAGGTGGTGGCCGTGAACTTCATCAGGTCGTCGACCGTGGTGTTCGCCTTGGTGATCTTGTTGCCGTAGAACGAGTGCAGGTGCGAGGCACCGGTCTGGTTCGGGAACACGATCGGGTCGTTCTTGCCCGAATGGCTGTACGAGCAGGTCGCGTTGAACTCGGGGTTCATCTTCGCGCCGGCCTTGACCTTGCGGGGCTTGGTGGTCTTGAAGTCGGCGAGCTGGGCCGCCCAGGCCTTCTTGTCCACGTTGATCCACTTGCCCTTGGGCATCTTCATCACGTGGATCGGGGCGTCGGTCGTCGCGGCGGCCTTCGACGTCGTCGACTGGGCCGCAGCCTTCGACGTAGCGGTCGAGGCAGCCTTCTCACCGTGCGCCGTGGAGTGCTCGGTGGTGGGTGCCACCGTGCTCGCCCCGGCCTTCGCCTCCTGGGTCGCCTCGCTGGTCGCAGCCTGCTCATGACCGTGTGTCGCGGTGGCGGCCAGGGGCGTCGAGTTGGCCGCGCTGGCACCCGGCACGACGTCGAACGCGACGGCGGCCGTCAGTCCCAGAACAGCGGCCGTGGCCACCGCCAGCGCCGGGCGCAGCAGCCGGGGACGTCGTGGTGACACGTGTTTTTCTCCTTCAGGGCGAGCTCGGGGTGGTCAGGGACGACTCAATCGCGAACCTGTGAAACCGCTGTAGGCCCAAAGTCCTAGGCCCGTGGCCGGGCTGGGGCCTGCTGGTTGGTACCTTCACGGCGACGGAACGCGCCGGAGAGGATGCTGAGAGGACCAGGTGGACGAGCTCCCCCAGCACCGGGTGCAGCAGATCGTGGCCGTGGCGCTCAGCCGGGCGGTGCTGCTCACCCGGGCCACCGTCTGTCTGACCAGCGCTGTCGTCAGTCTGCTCGTACAGACCGACGGCGTGCGGTCGGCCCTCCTGATCCTGGTGCTGCTGCTGTCCACCGCGGCCGGGGTGGCCGCGCTGCCCCGCTGGCCCACGCTGGTGCGCTCCCCCGTGCCTCTGCTCACCGCCGACGCCGTGCTGCTGCTGGTCGTGCTCGGGCTGAGCTCGGGCGGCATGACCTACTTCGTGTACGCCGCCGGGGCCGCGGCCCTGGCCGGAGCCGCGCTGGGATTCGCCGCGATCCCGCTGTGGGCGGCCCAGACCGTGCAGGGTCTCGCGGTCTGTGCCGTGCTGCTCGACAGCCAGGAGGTCCCCAGCGCGCTCGCCGGTTTCCTGCTCGCCGCCCCGCCCGCCGCGGTGCTGGCCGGGATCGGCACGGTGCTCGCCCAGCGGATGCTGACCCGGCAGATGAGCCGGACGGTCGAGCTGATCACCGACGCCCAGCGCTCCGCCGCGGCCGCCGAACGGGCCCGCCTGGCCCGGGAACTGCACGACTCCGTGGCCAAGACCCTGCGCGCGATGTCGCTGGCCGCGGTCGCGCTGCCCGGTTCGCTGCGCCGCCAGCCCGCCCTGGCCGAGCAACTGGCCGACGTGATCTCGCAGGGCGCCACCGCCGCGTCGGCCGAGGCCCGGCAACTGATCGACGGGATGCGGCTGGACGCCCCGGAGGAGGACTTCGCCACCACGTTGCAGCGGGTCTGCGCCCTGTGGTCGGCCGAGACCGGGATCAGCGCCACGGCTACCGTCGCGCCGGTCGATCCGCCGGTGGCCGTACGGTACGAACTCAGCCGGATCGCCGGCGAGGCCCTGGTCAACGTGCAACGGCACGCGGCCGCCACCCGGGTCGGGATCACCATCAGCGAGCGTGGACGAGGGCTGGTGATGACGGTCCGGGACAACGGTCGGGGGTTCGAGGTCCCGTTCGAAGCGGACCTCGCGGCTCTTCAGCACCGGGGCCACGCCGGTATCGTCGGCATGATGGAGCGCGCACGCACGATCGGGGGCTCACTGACGGTGGAGTCGGAGCCGGGTCTGGGCACGATGATCCGCGTGCGGGTGCCGGTGCTGTGAACGGTCCCGACGCCGGTTTCGATGCCAGTTTCGATGCCGTGGGCTGGCTGAACACCGGTTCGCTGCCGGTCTCCCCCACCGACACCCGCATCACGGTGCTGCTGGTGGACGACAACGCCACCATCCGGGCGACGCTGCGGCCGTTGCTGGAGTCGGACGGGCAGATCAGTGTGGTGGCCGAGGCGGGCAACGGGGCGGCCGGGCTGGCCGAGGCCCGGCGATTACGGCCCCGCGTCACCGTTCTGGACTACCAGATGCCGATCGCGGACGGGCTGTCGGTGATCGAGGACATCGCGCAGCACAGCAATGTGCTGGTGCTGACCAGTAACGACAGCCAGGAGATCATCGCGCCGATGCTGCAGGGCGGGGCGCGCGGCTACCTGGTCTACGGCAAGTTCGACCCTGCCGATCTGGTGAGCGCGGTGCGGGCCGTGGCCTCCGGGCAGGGCTGGCTGATCCCGGCGGCGGCCTCGGTCGCGACCGGGGCCGTGCGCGACGCCTACGCCCGCGAGCGCGCGGCCGGGGCCCGGCACGGCAACCTGCGGCGTACCCGGCGGGGTTTCGGGCTGAGCGGGCGGGAGATCGAGGTGCTCGAACTGGTGGGTGACGGGCTGTCCAATGCCGCGATCGCGCAGCAGCTGCGGCTGTCGGAGAAGACCGTGAAGAACCACCTCAGCAACGTGTTCGGCAAGCTCGACGTGACCAGCCGCACCGAGGCGCTGGCCCGCTGGCACGGCTGGCGTTAGTGATGGCATCCCGCGCACGACCGGTCTCGACCCACTGGTGGGGCATCGGGCTGCTGTCGCTCCTGGTGGCCGCCTCGTCGTTCGCGGTGCCCCGGGTGCTGCCGGCGAAAGAGCCGATGAAGGACGAGGTTGCTCTCCCGAGCGGGTCGGCGACGGTGTCACCCTCGGCGTCCCCCTCGATGACGCCCACCGTGGTTCCCACCACCACCGCGATGGTCACCCCGACCGCCGCGCCGACCACGGCGTCCCCTCGTCCCACCACCACGAAACCCCGCCCGAAGCCCACGTTCCAGGCCCTGACCATCAATCCCTGGGCGAAGGCGAACGAGACCTCGGGCATCGCGGTGATCGACTGCCCGACCTGCGCCTCGGGAAAACGGGTGCAGTACCTGGGGCAGGGGCACTACGTGATCGTGCGCCTGAAGAACCTGCGGGTGGGCGGCCGGCGCACCCTGACGGTGATCTACACCTGCGCCTGCGACCCCGAGGAACGCGAGCTCGACATCATGGTGAATTCCGACCCGGTGCGGACTTTCAGCGTGAAGGGCGCGCAGAGCTGGGACACGCCGGCCCGGTTCAGCACGAAGATCGATCTGGTGAAGGGCGACAACGTGATCCGGTTCTTCAACCAGAACGACCCGGCGCCCGACCTGGACCAGATCCTCATCCGCTGAGCTCCGCTGATCCCGGCCGGGCGGGCTGAGAGGATGGGGCCATGCTGATCCCTGTTCCCGTGCGGCCCGGCCGGTCGCTGAAGGGCCCGCGTCCGTGACACTCCTGGCCACCGCCGAGCGGGCGCTCGGGAACCCGCTGCCGATCAGCTCGACGATCCCCACGCTGCTGGCCGCCCTGACCGGATCGGGTGCGGGTGTGCTCGTCTCGCCGCCCGGTACCGGTAAGACGACGCTCGTGCCGCTCGCCCTGGCCGACTCGGTCGAAGGGCGGGTCGTGGTCGCGGAGCCGCGACGGGTCGCGGCCCGGGCCGCCGCGCGGCGGATGGCGTGGCTGCTGGGTGAGGAGGTCGGCGAATCGGTCGGGTACTCCGTGCGGGGTGACCGGCGGGTGAGCCGGCGCACCCGGGTCGAGGTGGTCACGACCGGTCTGCTGGTGCGGCGGCTGCTCGCCGACGCCGAACTGCCCGGCACCGGCGTGGTCCTGCTCGACGAGTGCCACGAACGGCATCTGGACACCGATCTGGCGCTGGCGTTCACGGCCGAGGTGCGCTCGGCGCTGCGCCCCGACCTGTGGCTGCTGGCTGCCTCCGCGACCGCCGACAGCGACCGGATGGCAGCACTTCTCGGGGATGCCCCGGTGATCGGGGCGGATGCCCCGCTGTTCTCCGTCGATCCGGTCTGGTGCCCGCCGACGGGCCCGGTCGACCCGCCCCACGGGCTGCGGGTGGATCCGCGGTTGCTCGACCACGTGGCGGTGGTCGTGCGGCGGGCGCTGGGTGAGACCACCGGTGACGTGCTGGTGTTCCTGCCCGGGGCCGGCGAGATCGAGGGGGTGGCGCGGCGGCTCTCCTCGGTCGGGTCGGTCGGGTCGGCCGGGTCGGCCGGGTCGCTCGGGTCGGCCGGGTCGCTCGGGGCCGAGGTGCTGCGCCTGCACGGTCGTCTGAGCGGGCGCGACCAGGACGCGGTGCTCACCGGTGGTCGCGGCCGGCGGCGCGTGGTGCTCTCGACCTCGGTGGCCGAGAGCAGCCTGACCGTGCCCGGCGTGCGGTGCGTGGTGGACGCGGGCCTGGCCCGGGTGCCGCGCACCGACCTGTCGCGCGGGCTGAGCGGGCTGGCCACCGTGCGGGTGTCCCGCTCGTCGGCGCACCAGCGGGCGGGCCGGGCCGGGCGCGAGGCCCCGGGCGTGGTGTACCGCTGCTGGTCGCAGGCCGAGCACGACCGACTGCCCGCGCATCCCGTGCCCGAGGTGGACGTGGCCGACCTGACCGGGTTCGCGTTGTCGCTCGCGGTCTGGGGCTCGCCCGACCCGGCCACGCTGCCCCTGCCGTCGCAGCCCCCGGCCTCGGCGATGGCCGTCGCCCGGCAGACCCTGCAGGCGCTGGGGGCGGTCTCCGACGACGGCCGGGTGACCACCCGGGGTGCCCGGCTGACCGCGGCCGGGGTGCATCCGCGGCTGGCGAGGGCCTTGCTCGACGGGGCCGCGCTGGTGGGTGCGCGGCGTTCGTCCGAGATCGTGGCCCTGCTCGCCGACGACTCACTGGGTGGGGGCACGGACGATCTCGCGGCGGCCTGGCGGCGGCTGCGCACCGCCGGTAGGGGCGATCCGCTGGCCGCGCGCTGGCGGGACGAGGTGCGACGGCTGCGGTCGGCGATCCCCGACAGCCTTGTCCGTGATCCTGCCGACGCTCCCCGCGACGACCTGGCCGCCGGGCTCGTCACCGGGCTGGCCTTTCCCGAGCGCATTGCCCGGCTGCGCCGCACGGGCGGCTACCTGATGTCCGGGGGCACCGGGGCCGAGCTCTCCCCCGGTTCCGGACTCACCGGCATCTCCTGGCTCGCGGTCGCCGTGGCGCAGCGCCAGGCCGGGGCGCAGGCCGCCCGGGTGCGCCTGGCGGCGGCGATCGACGAGACCACGGCGCTCGAGGCCGGGGGCGAGATGCTGCGAACAGTGGACGAGGTGGTCTGGTCGGGCGGTGACGTCGTCGCCCGGCAGCGCGACCGGCTCGGGGCGATCGTGCTCAGCGAACGTCCGCTGAAGAACCCGGCGACGCCCCTGGTGCAGGAGGCGCTGCGCGCGGGGATGGAGAAGGAGGGTCTGGGGCTGCTGCGGTGGACCCCCGCCGCCCTTCGTCTGCGGGCGCGGCTGGCCCTGCTGCACCGGGCCCTCGACTGGCCCGACGTGTCCGACGCGGCCCTGCTGGAGCGCGCGCAGGAATGGCTCCTCACCGCCCGCAAGCGCTCCGACCTGCAGCGCGTCGACCTGGTCCAGGCCCTGCGCAACCTGCTCGACCATCGGGAGAGGGCCCAACTCGACGAACTGGCACCCGAGCGCATCGTCGTCCCCAGTTCCTCGAGCATCGCCCTCGCCTACTCCGACGACCTGACCGACCCCGCCGACCCGGTGCTCGCGGTGAAACTGCAGGAGGTGTTCGGCTGGGCGGCCGCACCGCGGATCGCCGGTGGCCGGGTGCCCGTCGTGCTGCACCTGCTCTCCCCGGCGGGCCGGGCGCTGGCCGTCACCGGCGACCTGGAATCGTTCTGGCAGAACGCTTATCCGTCGGTGCGGTCGGAGATGCGGGGCCGGTACCCGAAGCACCCGTGGCCCGACGACCCGGCGCGCGCCGTGCCCACGAAGAGAACGAAGCATCCGGTCCGACGGTAATTCGTTCGACCTGCTGGAAAAGGGCGAGTAAGGTGCCCCCTCGTGTCTGCCGCCCTTGATGATGTCCTCGGTTCGGAGCAGGACTACCTGGCCCGGGCCCGCGCCGACCTCGAAATGATGCGTCAGCAGGTGCTTTCGCTGGACGTTCAGGGTGGGAACGAGGTGTCGGCCCAGTACCTGAGCGCCGCCCTGTACCACCGTGCGCAGGCTCTGCGGGATGACCCGGGCACCACGTTGTTCTTCGGCCGCACCGACCACGACAACGGCAACCGCTGGTACGTCGGGCGCCGGCACGTCGCCGACCCGAAGGGCGACCCGGTCGTCATCGACTGGCGGGCCGAGGTGGCCAAGGCCTTCTACCAGGCCAGCCGCAACGACCGGATGAGTGTGCAGAAACGCCGCCGGTTCGGCATCGAGCAGGGCACCATCACCGCGTACGAGGACGAGGTGCTCACCGACACCGCCTCCGAGGGGGAGCCGGAGAAGAAGAGCCAGATCCTGGCGCACGAGATCGAGCGCCCACGCGCCGGGCCGATGCGCGACATCGTCGCGACAATCCAGCCCGAGCAGGACGTCATCGTGCGGGCCGACATCGACACCTCGGTCTGCATCCAGGGGGCGCCCGGCACCGGGAAGACCGCGGTCGGCCTGCACCGCGCGGCCTGGCTGCTCTACGCCTTCCGCGACCGTCTGGCCCGCTCGGGCGTGCTCGTGGTCGGTCCCAACGAGTCGTTCCTGGAGCACGTCAACGCGGTGCTGCCGAGCCTGGGCGAGGCGCAGGTGCGGCACGCCACGGTCGAGCAACTGGTGGTGACGTCGCCGGGCGGGGCCGAGGTCCTGCTCACCGTGAAGGGGTCCGACACCCCGGCGGTGACCGGCCTGAAGGGCGATGCCCGGATGGCCGAGGTGCTGCGCCGCGCGGTCTGGGCCGGGGTCACGAAGCCGGTCGACGCTCTCGTCCTTCCTCGCGGCGCCCGCAAGTACCGCGTGCCCGGCTATCAGATCGCCGAGATCGTCGAGGAGCTGAAGAACCGCGGGGTGCGCTACGCGGCGGCCAAGGACATGCTGCCGCAGCGTATTTCGCACGCCGTGCTGCTGATGATGGAAGAGGCCGGCGACTCGCCCGACGACCGGGTGCAGGACGCGGTGGCCCGCAGTCGCGAGGTGAAGAAGTACGCCGACACGGTCTGGCCCGCGGTCGACCCGAAGAAGCTGCTGTTCTCACTGCTCTCCGACCCACAGGTGCTGGCCCGGCACGCCGAGGGCATTCTCACAGACGCCGAGCAGAAATTGCTGATCTGGGAAAAGCCTTCGCGCACGGTTGGTTCAGCGAAGTGGAGCCAGGCCGACGCGGTCCTGATCGACGAGATGACCGACCTCACCCGGCGTTCGCCCAGCATGGGTCACGTGGTGCTGGACGAGGCCCAGGACCTCTCCCCGATGCAGCTGCGCGCGGTCGGGCGGCGGTGCTCGACCGGCTCGATGACCGTGCTGGGCGACATCGCGCAGGGCACCACCCCCTGGGCCACCCCGTCGTGGGAGGTCACGCTGGAGCACCTGGGCCAGGTCGGCGCCGTGATCGACGAACTGGACCGGGGTTTCCGCGTACCCGACGCCGTGATCCGTTACGCGGCCCGGCTGCTGCCCTCGATCGCCCCCGGCCTGAACGCCCCGACCTCGGTGCGTGACTCGCCGGGCAGCCTGCGGATCCTCCCGGCGCAGGACGAGGGGGAACGGTGGACGCTCGTGGAGACGTCCGTGCGGGAGGCCCTGGCCGAGCTGGGGTCGATCGGGCTGATCGTGCCGGACTCGCAGGTGCTCGCGGTCGCCGCGCAGCTGCGGGACGCCGGGATCGAGCATTCCGTGCTCGGGCCGCACGGAGCCGAGCTGGACGGCGCCTGTGATGCCCCCGACCCCCTGAGCCTGCGGGTCAGCGTGGTGCCCGCCACCACCGCCAAGGGCCTGGAGTACGACTGGGTGATCGTGCTGGAGCCCACGACGATCGCCGCCGAGGAACCGGACGAGCGCACCGGGCTGCGGCGGCTCTACGTGGTGCTGACCCGGGCCGTCACCGGGCTCACGGTGGTGCACTCCGAACCGCTGCCGGAGGTCTTGGCCCGGTGATCGACGCCGCGGTCGAGGGTTTCGCCTGGGCGATGGTCGAACTGTGCTCGAACACACCCGGCGGGGCCCTCGAGCGGCACGGCGACGCGACCGTTCTGGTGTCCGGCGCGGCCACCTCGTCCCTGAACTACGTCATGGTGATGACGCCCGACCCGGACCCGGCCGACGTGGCGAGCGCTGCCGCCGCGATGCCGGCCTACGGCGTGCCGTGGGGCATGGAGTTCCGGTCCGAGCCCTCGAACGACATCATCCACCTGGCCGCCGGTCTCGGACTCGACCAGCACGCGCGTCCTCAGTTCATGACCTGCCGACCCGAGGATCTCGTCCGCCGCCGAACCTCTCTGACCTCCCCGACGGTCGAGACGGTCGAGACCGTCGGGCCGGAGCGCTGGGAGGAGTACACCGACGTCCTCACCCGGGGTTTCGGGGCTCCCGCCGGGATCTTCGGCGAGGTGATGAGCGGCCCCGTGCTCGGCCTGCCCGGGTTCCGCGGCTATCTGGCCCGCACCGCCGAGGGTGCGGTCGGCACCGCGCTGAGCACGCTGAAAGACGGCGCGCTCTGCGTGTTCAACGTCGCGGTGCGGCCGTCGGCGCGCGGGCGGGGCGTCGGCCGGGCGCTGACCGAAGCCGCTCTCTCGCAGGACTTCACCGTGGCCTGCCTGCAGAGCAGTACCGCCGGGCAACCGCTGTACGAGTCGATGGGCTTTCAGGCGGCCGAGCGCTGGCACACTCTCGAGCCTTCCTAGAGCTTCGCCTGCACCGCCCGGATCCCCTCGACCATGAGCTCCACGCCGAGGTTCAGGTAGTGGTCTTCCACCGACTTGCTGACCAGGATCGGCGCGCAGGCGACGATGTTCGGGTACCGCTCCGGCGCCAGGCTCTCCAGCACGATCCGCTTCTCCCGGGTGCGCCGGTGCACTTCCTCCTCCGACGCCTTCGGCGCGCGTTCGCCCGGCTCCATCGTCACCAGTACCACCATGTTGTGCAGCGCCTGGATGCCGATCTCGCCCATCCGCTGCTCGTCGAAACCGGCCTCGCGCAGTGCGGCGAAGAACATCTCGGCCAGGTCGAGCCCGGCCGTGCAGCCCATGAACCGCTTGTGCACCAGGTCGGCGACCTCGGGATGCTGTTGCAGCGACCGGAGGATCGCCCGGCAGACGTCGCGGATGCGCACGTGCCACGCGGGTAGCTCGCCGGCCGGGTAGACCGGGATCTCCACCTCGTCGAGCACCCGCTCGGCCAGGCCGTCGAGCAGCAGGTCCTTGTCCTTGAAGTGCCAGTAGAGGGCCATCGGGGTGACGCCGTGGTCGGTTGCCAAGCGCCGGATGGTGACCGCATCCAGCCCTTCGGAATCGGCCAGGACCAGCGCCGACGCGACGATGACGTCCCTGCTCAGGCGCTCTTTGACACTCCTCTTACCAGCCACGAGACCAACTGTACCCCGTACAGGGCGGGCTTGCGCGAGCACTCCTTTACGCTGTACATGTACGTCGTACAGTTCTCCTTTCGGAAGGTTTCGCCATGAGGCGTAGTCCCTGGTCGACACTGGCCGTGCTGGCGCTGGCCCAGTTCATGGTCGTGCTCGACGTCACGATCGTGAATGTCGCACTGCCCGACATGCAGACCGATCTCGGTTTCAGCACCGACAGCTTGCAGTGGGTGATCAGCGCCTACACCCTGGTTTTCGGCGGGTTCCTGTTGCTCGGCGGACGCGCCGGTGACCTGCTGGGCCGGCGTCGGCTGTTCGTCGCGGGCCTGGTCGTGTTCGGCCTGGCGTCGCTGGCCGGAGGTTTCGCGCAGTCCCCGAACATGCTGATCGCCCTCCGGGCAGTTCAGGGCCTGGGCGGCGCGATGCTCTCCCCCGGAGCCCTTTCCATTCTCACCGTCACCTTCGCGGCGGGGCGCGACCGCAACATCGCCCTCGGCATCTGGGGCGGTCTGGCCGGGCTGGGCGGAACGCTCGGTGTGGTGGCGGGCGGTTTCCTGGTGGACGACGCCAGCTGGCGCTGGGTCTTCTTCGTGAACGTGCCCGTGGCCGTCGCCCTCATCGTGATCACGCCGCTGATCGTGCGCGAGAGCCGGGTCCAGAACGCCTCGGGCGGGCGCACCTTCGACCTTCCCGGTGCCCTGCTCGCCACCACCGGCACCCTGGCCCTGACCTACGGCGTCATCCGCGCCGAACCGCTCGGCTGGAGCGACCCCGAGGTGTTCGGTTCCCTGATCGCGGCGGTCGTGCTGCTGGCCGGGTTCGTCGGGGCCGAGAGCCGTTCCACCGCCCCGCTGGTGCCGCTGCGGATGTTCCGCTCCCGCTCGCTCAGCCTGTCGTCGGTGCAGCTGGGCCTGAACGGCGCCGCGTTCCTGTCGATGTTCTTCCTGGCTGCCATCTTCCTGCAGCAGGTGCGGGGCCGCTCGGCCGTCGAGACCGGCGTGCAGTTCCTGCCCATGGGCCTCGCCGCGATCGTCGGGGCCACCCTGGCCTCCGCCCTCGTCACCCGGATCGGCACCCGGCCGGTGCACCTCGCAGGTGCGGTGATGAGCGTGGCCGGGCTCCTGCTTCTCACCACGGCGGGCGCCGACGGCAGCTACGCGGCCGAACTACTTCCCGGATTCACGCTCTTCGGCTTCGGGATCATGTGGGTCGGCGTGCCGGGGCAGATCTCGGCGGTGTCCGAGGTGGATCACAGCGACGCCGGCGCGGCCTCCGGGCTGGTGTCGGCCGGCTACCAGATCGGCGGGGTGCTCGGACTGGCCGTCGTGAACACCCTGTCCACGTCGCTGGCCAACAGCCGTCTGGCCGAGGGCGCCGATCCGCAGACCGCCCTGGTCGACGCCTTCCACCGGGGCATCCTGGTGGCGGCCGCGTTCGCCGCGGCCAACGCGGGACTGGCCCTCGTACAGAAACAGCGGGTGCCGGACGCGGAAGAACTCGCCGAGGCGGTACCGGTCTGAGGGCCGGTGGCGGGCGGCGCCGGATCGACAACGCCACCCGCCACCGTTAACCCCATGCTTCCGTGGCGTTACCGAAGGTTGCCGGGAGTGGTCCGGACCCGGATAGCATGCCGGCATTCCGCGTACCGCCACCGAGCCGCCTGCCAGGGAGAATCGATGTCGAGCCGGCCCCCGATCGTGTTCCCGACCAGCCTGACCAGTCCGACCAGTCTGACCGGCCCGACCGGGCCGGCCAGGACGAGAGTCCGCCGACGAGGCCTGGCCGCACTGGGCGCCCTCGTGGTCTGCGCGCCCCTGACCACTGTCGCCGTCGCCGCCGGCCCGGCCACCGCGTCCACCCGTGAGGCCCCCACCCCGAAACAGCCGAGCGCCAGCGGTTCCGGTGGCGCCGTCACCAGTGTCGACGCCGACGCCACGGCGATCGGGCTGGAGGTGCTGCGCCAGGGCGGCAACGCGGCCGACGCCGCCGTGGCCACCGCCGCGGCCCTGGGCGTCACCGAGCCCTACTCCTCGGGCGTCGGCGGGGGCGGGTTCCTCGTCTACTACGACGCGAAGAAGAAGCGGGTCAGCACGATCGACGGCCGCGAGAGCGCTCCGAAGACCTTCACCCCCACCACCCTCCAGAAGGCCGACGGCACCGCCCTCGACTTCGCGACCGTGGTGAGTTCCGGCCTTTCGGTAGGAGTTCCGGGTACCCCCGCGCTGTGGGAGAAGGCGTCGCAGAAGTTCGGCACCTGGAAGCTGAGCCAGACCCTCGCCCCGGCCCAGCGCCTGGCCGAGCAGGGCTTCGTGGTCGACCAGACGTTCCACGACCAGACCGCGGCCAATGCCGCACGTTTCGCGAAGTTCCCGGCCACCGCCCAGCTCTTCCTGCCCGGCGGCCAGGCCCCCGAGGTCGGCACCGTGTTCACCAACCCCGACCTGGCCAAGACCTACGCAGTGCTGCGCCGGCAGGGCGTGCGGGCCGTCTACCGCGGCGACATCGCCGACGCCGTGGTGGCCACCGCGAGCGCCCCGCCGACCACCGACGGTTCCACCGTGTACCCGGGCCAGATCACGACGCAAGACCTACGTTCCTACCGGGCCCTGGTGAAGCGGCCGGTGCAGAGCCGCTACGAAGACCTCACCGTGTACGGCATGCCCACCCCCTCGTCCGGTGGTATCGCGGTGGCCGAGGCCCTGAACCTGCTCGAGGAGTACCCGGGCGGGCCGCTGGGCAAGCTGTCGCAGACCCAGTACCTGCACCGCCTGGCCGAGGCCAGTGCCACGGCGTTCGCCGACCGCAACCGCTACGTCGGCGACCGGGTCGGCACGCCGACGGCGCAGCTGGTCTCGCAAGACTTCGCCGCCGAGCGGGCCTGCCAGCTGTTCGACCCGGAAAAGGCTGCGGCCCGGCCGATCCCGTTCGGCACGCCAGACGGCCGGTACGGCGACTGCACCACGACCACGGTGGCCCAGCCGGCCGCCCGCGACGACCACGGCACCACGCACCTCACCGTCGCCGACCGCTGGGGCAACGTCGCGGCGTACACCCTGACCATCGAGCAGACCGGGGGTTCCGGCATCACCGTGCCCGGCTACGGCTTCCTGCTGAACAACGAGCTCACCGACTTCAACTTCGTCCCCCTCAGCGCGGGCGTCCCCGACCCGAACCTGCCGGGTCCGGGCAAACGTCCCCGATCGTCGATGTCCCCCACGATCATGACGAAGAACGGTGAGCCCTATCTGGCCCTCGGCTCACCCGGCGGCGCCACGATCATCACCACGGTGCTCCAGGTCGCGCTCGGGAACCTGGACCGGAACCTGTCCCTGGTCGACGCGATCGCCGCGCCCCGCCTGTCGTCGCGCAACGGGGCCACGTCCGAGGCCGAACCGGGCATCACCGGCACCGCGCTGGGCGTGGGACTGACCACGCTGGGCCATCAGCTCAAGGCCAACCCTGAGATCGGCGCCGCCACCGGCATCCGGTTCCTCGGCGGAAAGCACCTGGTCGCGGCGGCCGAGCCCACCCGGCGCGGTGGTGGTGCGGCCGCTGTGGTCACGCCGTCCTCCGGTCACTGAAGACGCACATCACGCGTCGGCCGGGTCCACTTCCGTGGGCCCGGCCGTCGGGTTCCGGGCCGAGGGAGCAAGCACCGTCCGCCCCGGCAGCACGGCGTCCAGCAGTCCGGGCCAGCGCTCGTCCAGATCCGCCCGGCGCAGTGACAACTGGCGCTCGCGCCCACTCTGCACCGAACGCGTCACCCCGGCCTCGCGCAGCACCTTGAGATGGTGCGACCGGGTGGACTTCGGCATCTGCGGGCCGACCGACGCGCACACCAGGGGCATCTCCCCCTCGCGCCAGAGCGCGAGCTGCCCGACGATCTCCAGTCGCACCGGGTCGCTCAGGGCGAACAGCACCGCGGGAAGGCTGAGATCCGCGACCTCGGGATGCTCGTACGTGCTCATGCGCTCACCCTAAACCCGCCCGGCAGATAGTTCGACAATTTCGGAACCTAGGCCTAGGCTGCCACAGTTCCATTCTGTTCGAACCTTCTGGGGGCCCGGATGATCACGCAGTCCCGTCGGGCGGCCGGCTTCTGGCTCGTCGCGCTGACCTCGGTGGTATTCCTCGCGGCGGCCAGCGCGCCGTCACCGCTCTACGTCGTCTACCAGCAGCAGTGGCATTTCGGGGCGCCGATGCTGACGCTGGTGTTCGCGGTGTATGCCGTCGTGCTGCTCCTGACGCTGCTCGTGGTCGGCGGCCTGTCCGACTTCGTCGGCCGCCGACCGGTGATCGTCACGGCCGTCGCCCTGGAGATCGTCTCCCTGGTGGTCTTCCTGGTCGCGGACGGCGTGACCGAGCTGATCATCGGCCGGGCCCTGCAGGGACTGGCCACCGGCGTCGGGCTGGGCGCGCTCGGTGCCACGATCAGCGACCTGGCCCCGCCGGAACGACCGGCCCTGGCCTCCGGTCTCAACGTCGCCTCGCCCACCTTCGGCCTGGCCGCGGGTGCTCTGCTCTCCGGTGTGCTGGTGCAGTTCGCCCCACGACCGACGACGTTGGTGTTCGAGGTGCTCACCGTGCTCCTGGCCGTGCTGCTGGTGGCCTGCGCCGTGGTGCTGCCCCGCCTCACCGAGCCGCGGCCCGGTGCCCTGGCCAGCCTGCGCCCCACCGCATCCGTCCCGCGCGGCGCCCGGCGCGCGTTCCGCAACGCCGTTCCGGTCCTGGTCGCGACCTGGTCGATCGGAGGGCTGATCCTCTCGCTCGGCGGGTCGCTGGCCGTGGGCGTCTTCGGCGTGAACAACCACGTCATCGGCGGCATCGTGGTGACGGCCATGGCCGGCTCGGGCTCGGTCGCCGCCTTCGTGGTGCGCAGCCGGCCGGCCCGCACCACGATGCTGTGGGCCTCCCTGGTGCTCGCCGCCGGCATGGCCGTGGTGCTCGTGGCGGTCGACATCACCTCTCTCCCGCTGTTCTTCGTCGGACTGGTCGTCACCGGCCTGGGCTTCGGCGCGGGATTCGTCGGGGCCCTGGGTTCCGTGGCCCAGCTGGTCCTTCCGCACGAGCGCGCCGAGCTGCTGTCGGCCGTCTTCGTCCCGAGCTACGGCGCGTTCGGGGGCGCCGCGGTACTGGCCGGGCTGGCCGTGCCGCAGTTCGGGCTACGGCCCACGACCACGGTGTTCGGTCTCGTGGTGATCGCCATGGCTCTGCTCGCCGTGGGCGCCGAACTCCTGGCCCGGCGGGCCGAGCAGACCCAGCCCGCCGGGTGCCCCGAGGTCGCGCCGGCTCTCACCGCACCGGTGCGGTGACCCCTGGTTCCACCGTGATCACTGTGGATCACGGTAGATCGAGGGAAAACCACCCGAACGGCACCCGAACCGCGAATACTTGCCTGCGTGGTAACTGAGGCCGGGGAGCCGCGACCCTTCCCCTCGTCGCCCGGCCCGGATCTGCGACGCCTGCTGGCGCCCCGGTCGGTCGTGGTGGTCGGGGCCACCGACCGGGCCGGCTCCTACGCCGCCCAGACCCTGCTCAACCTGCGGCGTTCCGGATTCACCGGGCCCCTGGCGGGAGTGCACCCGCGGCAGGCGGACGTGCTCGGCGTCGCCTGCCGGCCCGACCTGTCGGGTGCACTCGACCTGATCGGCGCACCGGCCGACGCCGTCGTCGTGGCCACCACCGCCGCCACCGTGCCCGACTACCTGACCGAGGCCGGGCGGCTGGGCTGCGGTGGGGCGGTGGTCTTCGCCGGTGGGTTCGCCGAGGCCGGTGACCTGCCCGCCGAACAGCGTCTGGTCGCCGCGGCCGGCCGGTACGGGTTGCCGACGCTCGGCCCGGACACCGGGGGCCTGGTCAGCAGTCGCGCCCGGGCCTGCCTCTGGCGCGACCCGGTGACGCTGCCCGGCCCGGCCGAGCCCGACACCGGCATCGCGCTGATCACCGAGAGCAGCGCCGTCGGACGGCGGGCGCTGGCCCACCGCGGCGGCACCGGCCTGCACACCGTGGTCTCCCTGGGCAACGGCGCCGTCGTCGACGCCGCGCTCGCCCTGACGGTTCTGGCGACCACCGACGGGGTCCGGGCGATCGCGCTGTACCTGGAGCAGGTCCCGCCCGGCGCCCGTCTGGCCTCCGCCCTCGCCGTGTGCGCCGACGCCGGGGTGCGCCTCGCGGTGTTGCGCACGGGCCGCCGCACCGGTGACTCCGAGGTGCTCGACGCGCTGCTGCACGAGGCCGGGGCGGTGCCGTGCGCCGACGTGCACCAGCTGATCGAAACCACGCGGGCCCTGGCCCAGGGGCGACGATCACGAAAACCCGTTGCCGTCATCACCACCTGCACGAGCGATGCGGCACTGGCCGAGGACCTGGCCGCCGGCGCCGGGATCGAGCTGGCCGCGCTCCAGGCCACCACCCGGCTCAAGCTCCGCAGCCACCTCCCGAGAACGATGACGCCGTCCAACCCGCTGCACCACACCACCCAGCTGCACGCCGACACCCTGGACGCCGTCGCCGCCGCGGTGGCCGCGGATCCCGGTGTGGGCACGGTGGTCTACGTGCACGACGAACCGGACGTCCCACCACTGCGCCTCAACGGTGACATCGACGTGCTGGTCGTCGCCGCGATGCCCGGGCAGGAACCGGCCGGGGCGGTCTCCGGTCTGCCCGCCGCCCTGGCCGCCCTGGCCCAGCTGCGCCAACCACCGCCGGACGCAACCCGTCTCGACCGGATTGCCGCGTTCGCCCAGATCGCCGAGGTGGCCCGGACAGCGGCCCCCACCACCCCGGCCCGGACCCGCCCCGGGAGCCGCCATCCCTTCCCAGCCGAGCACAGCATGAAGGCCGTGCTCGACACCGCCGGGATCGATGTCCTCCGGCACGCCGTCGTGCCGGTCCCCCCGAGCGGTTCCGACCCCGCGGCCGTCGCCACGGCCGTGGCACTGGCCGCCGCCCAGATCGGCTTCCCGGTGACCCTGCGCCTGTCCTCCCCCGGCCCTGCGACCGACCCCGAGCCGACCGGCCTGACCAGCCTCACCAGCGGCGACCGGGTCAGCCGCCGGGTCGCCGGCCTGCTCCGCGAAGCGGATGCCCTGGACGCCGAAAGCCGTTGCGACGCGGCTCTCCTCATTGAGGCCCGGGCCCGCCCGGGCCTACCCCTGACGATGACCGCACATCGCCGGGGAGCGGTCCCCGCCCTCACCGTCGGCCTCGGCGGCCCCTGGGCCCAGGTGCCCGGCAGTACCCGTACCGTTCCGCTGCCCGCCGACCCGGAACGCGTCACCCGGGCCGCGGCGTCGCTGCCCGGTACCGCGACCGCCGACCTGGCCGCCGCCGGCCGGGCCGGGCACCGGCTCGGAGAATTGCTCGTGGAGGGCCATTTCGCCCATCTACGCATCACTCTCACCGATGGGACGGCCGTGAGCGCCCAGGCCCGGCAGTTGCCCCCACCCTGAGTGCCCACCACCGAGGATCAGACGGCCGGACCGCTGGCGCGTTTCGGGTCCTGTCCGGGCCGGTTGTGATTGCATGACGTAATGGTGGCGAGAACAACGACTTCGGACGCGATCTCGGTCAGCACCCTGGAAGTCTCGGTCCCGGCTCCCCGGACCGGGACATCACCGGCGCATCGGGCTAGCGCCCGTGACCGCATCGTCGAGGGCACGGCCGCGCTCCTCGCCCGACGTGGCCTGCAGGCCACGTCGCTCACCGAGATCCTCAGCGCCTCGAAGGCCGCCCGCGGATCGATGTACCACTCCTTCCCCCGCGGTAAGGAACAGGTGGTCTCCGAGGCGCTCGGCCTGGCCGGTCAGCGCACCCGGGAATGGCTCGACCGGTGGGACGGTGACGCCGCCGACGTGGTCACCGAGCGGTTCCTGCACAGCTGGCGGTTGCTGCTGTCCCGCTCCGACTGCACCACCGGCTGCGCCGTGCTCGCCGTGACCGTCGCCGCCGTGGATACGAAAACCCTTCTTGACGAGGCCGCTTCGGTGTTCCGGAGCTGGCGCACCCGACTGGCTCAGCTGCTCGAGCACGGTGGGCTGCCCGCCGACAGCGCTGCGGGCTTCGCCACCCTCCTCATCGCCGCCAGTGAGGGCGCCGTGGTCCTGGCCCGCGCCGAGCGCACCCTCGAGCCCTTCGACCTGACCGCCGAGCAGCTCCTCACCCAGGTGAGATCCTTGCTCGCCGCCGCCCGCGCCTGATCCGGCAGTACCGGGCGCCTCTCGCCCGTTCCGGCCAGAGGGAACCGGCACCGACCGGCAGCGGGTGGGTGCCGCACGGTGATCCGCGCGAAACCCACCCGCTGGTAAGGGTTCTCCTGGTCCGGAACCTACGTGTTCAGCAGCCCGGCGCGACGCAGCGCATCCGCGAGCGCGGTGTCCGGCACCGAAGCGCCACTGCGCCCGCCGCCCTGACCACCACGTCCACCGTTCTGGCCACCCTGACCGCCCTGACCGCCACGGCTGCCCTGACCAGCCTGACCACCGCGTCCACCCGGGCCGCCCTGACCACCGCGTCCACCCTGACTGCCCTGGCCGCCACGACCACCCTGACCGGGCTGGCCACCTTGACCACCCTGGCCACCCCGGCCCTGACCGCCACCGGAACGCTGTCCCCGGTCACCGTTACCACCGCCGCGAGCGCCCCGGCCACCACCGGCGGGGGCACCGATCTCGTCGTCGAGCCGCAGGCTGAGGGAGATGCGCTTGCGGTCGACGTCCACCTCCATGACCTTCACCTTGACCACGTCACCGGGCTTCACGACCTCGCGCGGGTCGGACACGAACTTGTTCGACATGGCGCTGACGTGGACGAGGCCGTCCTGGTGCACGCCGACGTCGACGAAGGCACCGAACGCGGCGACATTGGTGACGACGCCCTCGAGCACCATGGCCGGCCGCAGGTCGGTGACGGTATTCACGCCGTCGGCGAAGACCGCGGCCTTGAACGCCGGTCGCGGGTCGCGGCCGGGCTTGTCCAGCTCGGCCAGGATGTCTTCGACGGTGGGAAGACCGAACGTGTCGTCGGCGAACTCGCCCGGCTTCAGCGAGCGGATGAGCGCCGTGTTGCCGATCAGCTTCGGCAGGTCGACCTCGGCCTTGGTCAGGATGCGCCGCACCAGCGGGTAAGCCTCGGGGTGCACACCGGAGGCGTCGAGCGGGTCGTCGCCTCCCTGGATGCGCAGGAAGCCCGCCGACTGCTCGAAGGCCTTGGCCCCCAGCAAAGGCACGTTGCGCAGCGATTTGCGGCTCGTGAAGGGGCCGTTCGCGTCGCGGTGGGACACGATGTTCGCGGCCAGGGTCTCTCCGATGCCGGAGACCTGACGCAGCAGCGGGGCCGAGGCGGTGTTCACGTCGACGCCGACCGCGTTCACACAGAACTCCACCACGCCGTCGAGCGAGCGGGCGAGTGAGGACTCGGGCAGGTCGTGCTGGTACTGACCGACGCCGATGGACTTCGGGTCGATCTTCACCAGCTCGGCCAGCGGGTCCTGCAGGCGGCGGGCGATGGAGACGGCACCGCGGATGCTCACGTCGAGATCGGGCAGCTCGGCCGAGGCGTAGGCGGAGGCCGAGTAGACCGAGGCACCGGCCTCGGAGACCACGACCTTCGTCATGTTCAGATCGCTCGCGCGGGCGATGAGCTCGGCGGCCAGCTTGTCGGTCTCACGGGAGGCCGTGCCGTTGCCGATCGCGATCAGGTCGACGTGGTGCGCACGGGCGAGCTTCTCGAGCTCGTCGAGCGACTCGGCCCAGCGGCGGCGCGGCTCGTGCGGGTAGATCGTGCTGTGGGCGACGACCTTGCCGGTACCGTCGACGATCGCCACCTTGACGCCGGTGCGGATGCCCGGGTCGAGGCCCATCGTGGCGCGGTTGCCGGCCGGGGCCGCGAGCAGCAGGTCGCGCAGGTTGGCGGCGAAGACGCGGATGGCCTCCTCCTCGGCGGCCGTGCGCAGCTGCGAGCGCACGTCGAGGCCGAGGTGCACCGAGATCCGGGTGCGCCAGGCCCAGCGCACGGCGTCGGTGAGGAACTTGTCGCCGGGGCGGCCCTGGTTGGTGATGCCGAACCGGTGCGCGATGAACCGCTCGGAGGCGCCGAACTCGCCGGGGGCGGGCGGGGCCTCGTCGTCGGGCTCGAAGTTGAGGTCGAGGATCTCCTCCTTCTCACCGCGGAACATCGCCAGCACCCGGTGGGAGGGCAGCTTGGTGTAGGCCTCGGTGAGGGCGAAGTAGTCGGAGTACTTGGCGCCCGCCGCCTCCTTGCCCTCGCGCACGGTGGCGGCCAGCCGGCCCTTGTTCCACATGCGTTCGCGCAGGGTGCCGATCAGGTCGGCGTCTTCGCTGAAGGTCTCGACCAGGATCGACCGCGCGCCCTCGAGCGCCGCGCTCACGTCGGCCACGCCCTTCTCGGCGTCGACGTACTGGGCCGCGACGTCTTTCGGGTCCTGCGAGGGGTCGGCCAGCAACCCGGAGGCCAGCGGCGCCAGTCCGGCCTCGCGCGCGATCTGGGCCTTGGTGCGGCGCTTGGTCTTGTACGGCATGTAGATGTCCTCGAGGCGGGACTTGGTCTCCGCCTCACGCACCTGGGCCTCGAGCTCGGGGGTCAGCTTTCCCTGGGACCCGATGGACTCCAGGATCGCCTCGCGCCGCTTCTCCAGCTCCCGCAGGTACGCCAGGCGCTCCTGCAGCGTGCGCAGCTGCGCGTCGTCGAGGGTGCCGGTGACCTCTTTCCGGTACCGGGCGACGAACGGCACGGTCGCACCGTCGTCGAGGAGCCCGATCGCGGCGACCACCTGCCACAGCTGCACCTGCAGCTCGTCGGCGATGCGCTGTTCGACGGAAACTGTCACGTTCTTCCACCTCTTGCCCGGTGCTCCTGAAGGACGATCACAGACTCTATTGGGTACCACCGACAGGTTGCGGTCCCGACAGCCGACGCAGGGCCCGGCGGAAGCACGCTCGCGCCCCATCCCTTCCCATATCCGCAGCAAGCGGGCCCGTGGGCCGGTGGGGGTGGCGGGCGTCACCCGGTCGGCAGATCTTCGGAGGGGAATACGGATACCCCTCCTCTACGCTGCACCCGTGAGTTAGTTGCCGTCCGCAACGAACGGTCATCATCCCCGGGTACCTCCCCACGTCAGCGACGACGTGTGCGCTTCACACCCTCAGCAAGAGAAGGCGGAGTACAAGCTTCATGGTCGCGGTCGACTCGTCGAGTCCCACATCCCAGTCCGAGAACGGGCAGCAGAAGACGGGCCTCCTGGTCGTCGGCCTGGCCACGGCGGTGATGACGCTGTCGCTGCTGCAGACCCTCGTCGTCCCCGTCCTCTCCCGTATCGCCGAGCAGCTCGACGCCGACCTCACCGCCGTCGCCTGGGTGCTCACCGCCAACCTGCTGGCCGCCGCCGTGGCCACCCCGGTCCTCGGGCGCATGGGCGACGTGTACGGCCGCCGCCCGGTGATGCTCGGCATCCTCGTCACCGTGCTCATCGGCATCCTGCTGGCGCTGTTCACCAGCTCGCTGCCCCTCCTGATCCTGGCCCGCGTGCTCCAGGGCACCTCGTACGGCCTGTTCCCGCTCTCCATGGGCGTGCTGCGCGAAGAGGTCCCGCCGCAGAAGCTCACCTCGTCGATGGCCCTGGTCAGCGCCACCCTGGGCGTCGGCGGCGTGGTCGGCCTGCTGGCCACCGGCCTGCTCACGCAGGGCGACGCGAGCTACCACCGCCCGTTCTGGTTCGGCCTCGTCGTCACCCTGGTCGCCCTCGTCATCGGCTTCTTCGCGCTCCCCCGCCGGGCGCCCGACGGTCACCACACCTCGGTCGACTGGATCGGTGGTTTCATCCTCGGCGCCGGCCTGGTGCTGCTGCTCCTGCCGATCTCGCAGGGTGAGCGCTGGGGCTGGGGTTCGCCCCTGACCATCGGCCTGTTCGTCGCCGCCGTCGTGGTGCTCGGCCTCTGGCTCGTCATCGAGGGTCGCATCGCCCAGCCGCTCGCCAGCCCCAAACTCCTGGCCAACCGGGGCGTCGCGATGACCAACCTGGCCGGTCTGCTCGTCGGGTTCGGCCTGTTCGGCGCGTTCCTCGGCATCACCGACTTCGTCGAGACCCCGAGCCAGGTCACCGGCTACGGCTTCGGTGCCAGCGTGCTGCGGGCCAGCGCCCTGTACCTGCTGCCCGGTGGTATCGCCGGCGTGATCGCCGCCCCGTTCATCGGCAAGTACGTGCACAGGGTCGGCGGTGGCCGGGCCCTGGCCACCGGCGCGCTCTTCGGCCTGATCGGCTTCGCCGGCATGGCCCTGTTCCACGACCAGTCCTGGCACATGATCGTGTTCGGCATCTTCACCCAGCTCGCCGTCACCTTCGGCTTCGCCACCCTGCCCGCCCTGCTCGTGCAGAGCGTCTCCCCCGCCGAGACCGGCGTGGCCAACAGCGTGAACTCGATCATGCGGTCGGTCGGCAGCGCCGTGGCCAGCGCCCTGATCGTCAGCCTGCTCACGGCCATGGCCGACGACCGGACCGGGCTCCCCTCCGAGGGTGCCTACGTGGTCATCTTCACCATGGGCGCCATCGCCTTCGCGATCGTCGCGCTCATCGGCCTGTTCGGCGTGCGGGGCCACCGCCCGGTGCCCGCGCAGGAAGAGCGCGAGGAGGCCGCCGTCAGCATGGCCGGCGAGTTCTCCCCGGTGTCGGGCCTGTCGTCCTGATCCTCCGGTCGTCAGGTGCGGTCCGGGTTCGCTCCCGGGCCGCACCTTTGTTTTGCCTGCTGGAGGACGCCGTCCCGCCCCGCTTCCAGGGACCAGTTCGCAGAGTGTCCGGCATGACAGAAGTATACTTCCGTGAAGTACACTTCTGTGACCCGAACCTCCCCGGGAGATCGCACCGTGGAAAAACCCTCACGCATCTTCGGTCGGTCCCGCGAGTGGGACGGCCTGGCCGCCTTCGCCGGCACTCCCCCGGAGGCGACCCAGGGCGGCGCCGCACTGGGAATCGTCAGTGGCCGGCGCCGGCAGGGAAAGAGCTTCCTGCTCCAGGCCATGGCCGAGACGGCCGGGGGCATGTATTTCGCCGCCACCGAGGCCACCGAGACCGAATCGCTCCGCCTCTTCGCCGAGACGCTCTCCCGCCACACCGGAGAGTTCATCGGCGCGCCCCCGCGGGACTGGAACGAGGCGATCGCACACCTGTTCCGCAGTTCGTGGGACCGGCCGGCCTTCATCGCCATCGACGAATTCCCTTTCCTGTCCAAGACATCACCGGCGCTGCCGTCCATCATTCAACGTGAGCTCGGCCCCGGGGGCAGCGGCCGCACGAGCCCGGTCCGTCTGGTGCTGTGCGGGTCGGCGATGTCGGTCATGGGAAATCTGCTGGCCGGTCAGGCGCCACTGCGCGGGCGGGCCAGTCTCGAGCTCGTGGTTCAGCCGTTCCAGTATCGCAAAGCAGCCCGGTTCTGGGGCATCACCGATCCCCGGCTCGCGGTGCTGGTGCACGCGGTTGTCGGCGGTACCCCCGCCTACCGCTATGAATTCACCCGGGGAGATGCTCCTTCGAGCATCGAGGACTTCGACCCGTGGGTGGTACGCACTGCGCTGAACCCGCAGACGCCCCTGTTCCGGGAGGCGCGGTACCTGCTGGCCGAGGAGTCCGCCATCCGTGACCCCGCGCTGTACCACTCGGTGCTGGCGGCGATCGCCGCCGGGAACACCACGAACGGGGGAATCGCGAATTTCATCGGGCGCCGGTCCGACCAGATCTCCCACCCTCTCAATGTTCTCGAGGACTGCGCCCTGATCGCCCGGGAGCCGGACCTGTTCCGGCCCGGCCGGTCCCACTACCGGATCGTGGAACCGCTGATCACGTTCTACGAGGCGATCATGCGCAAACGCTGGGCCGAACTGGAGATCCACCGGGCGGAACAGGTCTGGGCCACGACCCGGCAGACCTTTCTCACCCAGGTCGTGGGCCCTCACCTGGAGTCCCTGTGCCGGTCGTTCGCGCTGGACGCAGGCGCCGATCTCTTCGGCGAGCAACCCTCCGAGGTCGGTTCCGGCATCATCAACGACCCGGCGAACCGGACACAGATCGAGATCGATGTGGTCGCGTTCTCGGCCCAGCAGTCGAACGGCCCCCGGCAGGTCGTCTCCCTGGGTGAGGTGAAATGGGGAGAGGTGATCGGGCTCGATCACCTCAGGCGTCTGAGAAGAGCGCGGGACCTGCTGCAGAACAAGAGCTACCACACCGAGAACACCGTGCTCGCCCTGTACGGTGGCGCCGGGTTCACCGAAGAACTCAGGGCCGTCGCCACCACGGACGACCAGGTTCTTCTCATCGATCTCGAGCGACTGTACTCGTGAACAAGGGAACGGACGACGTCGTGAGCACCCCGGTGGACCCCAGCCTCCTGCGGTCCCTACGCACCGCACACCCCACCTTCACGGTGGCCGAACCGGTCTGCGTCATCGACGACGGGCGACTCGTCGTCCGATTCCGGTTCACGGTAGGACAGCACACCTTCGAGCCCTCGATCACGCTCAGCGGTCTGGAGGCGCACGAACTGACCCGGGCGAACGAGGATCCGGCCCGCGAACTCCTCCGGGCCCTCGCCGTGGTCGAGGCCTTCTCCTACTGGAAGGCGTTCTGCAGCCCGGAACTCGTCATTCCGGGCAGCGGCAGCCGACTCACCTGGTGGAACGATTTCTGGGCCCCGGCCCTGGGCGAGTTCTTCTACCGCAACGACATCGACTTCACCGCACCAGACTTCCTGACGCTGCGGGCCACCGGGCCGGACGACCCCGCCCCTCGCGCCCGGGCCGTCGAGGCGCCCGCGGCCCCCGCCCTCGTCATGTTCTCCGGCGGCAAGGACTCCCTCGCCCTGGCCCTCACCACCCGGCACGCCATGCCGATCGACGTCTTCCTCTACAACCCCACACCCGGCCAGCTCGCGCTGACCGGAACGCTACGGCCCGGTCGCGTGATCACCCTCGAGCGCCGGATCCTGCCCGACCTGCTGCGGCTCAACGCCCAGGGCCACCCCAACGGCCACACGCCGTACTCGGCCTACCTGGCGTTCGCGGCGATGCTGGCCGGCTACCTGCGCGGCAACAGCCTGGTGCTGGCCGGCAACTCCCGCAGCGACGACGAGCCGAACATCAGCGCCTACCGCGGCCGTCCCGTCAATCATCAGTGGACGAAGACGTACGAGTTCGAGGCGAACCTCGCCGACTACCGGCACCGCTGGGTGCCGGCGGCTCCCCCCTACGCCAGCCCGCTGCGTCCTCTGCTCGAACTGCAGATCGTCTCGCTGCTGACCGACGACGTCGATGCCTACCTGCGTACCGCCAGCTGTAACCAGGCGAAGAGCACGGGCTGGTGCCGGGCCTGCGCCAAGTGCGCCTGGGTCTTCCTCGCCACCTCGGTGTTGTTCGGGCACGACCTGGCGGTCGCCAAACTCGGCGGGGACCTGCTCGAAGACCGTTCGCTGTCCGGGCTCTACGAGCGGATGGCCGGGCTGCACGGCACCAAGCCGTTCGAGTGCACCGGCAGTGAGGACGAGGTGAGAGCCTGCCTGCGCTCGGTGCTGGAACGCGACGCCCCGGTTCCGGCGGCCCTGCTGCTCATGGCCGAGGACACCCGGATCCAGCAGGCGCCCACCCTGGCCGAGGTGCTGGCCGGCTGGGGCGCCGACGACCTGGTGCCGGAGGCGATCCGGCCCTACGTCGAGAAGGCCCGCGGCCCGGCGTAGAGGTGCGGACCCCGGGCCCGCCGGGCCCGGTGCCGGACGACACGGTTCTTACGCTGGACTCCCGCGTCCGTAAGCGGTTCATTACTGATCGGACGTGGAGGAGGAACCGTGCTGAAGGTGTGTCTCAACGGATCGCGCACCCGGTCGGAACATCCCGGGCTGCCGGTCACGCCGGCCCAGCTCGCCGGCGCCGCCCGGGCGGCGGTGGAGGCCGGCGCCGACTGCCTGCATCTGCACCCCCGGGGGGTCGACGGGGCGGAGTCGCTGCTGGCGGTCGAGGTGGCGGCGGCCGTCAGCGCCGTCCGTCAGGCGTGCCCCGGTATTCCGGTGGGTGTGTCCACCGGGCTGTGGATCACCGCGCGCGACGTGACCGCGCGACGTGAGCTGGTCCGGGGCTGGGTGGCGCTGCGGCCTGCCGAGCGGCCCGACTTCGCCTCGGTGAACCTGTCCGAGCCCAGCGCCCTCGAACTGGCGGCGGTGCTGCGCGAGATCGGCATCGGGATCGAGGCCGGGGTCTGGACCACCCGTGACGCCCGCCTGCTCGGGTCGGGCCCTCTTCCCGGGATCATCCGGGTACTCGTCGAGATCATCGGCGTACCGCCGGAGAAGGCGGTGGCCGAGGCCGACGCCATCCTCCAGGAACTCGGCGATCCGGGCGTGCCGGTCCTGCTGCACGGCGAGCAGGAGGCGTGCTGGCCGGTGCTCCGTCACGCCCTGGCCCTGGGCCTGGACACCCGGATCGGCCTGGAGGACACGCTCACCGGACCGGACGGCGGGCCGGTGACCGGCAACGCCGCCCTGGTCCGGGGCGTTCGTGAGCTGTACCTCGGAAAGTCTTACTCGGAGGGCTGAATCGGGTGGGCGGTCAGGCGGTCGCCCGGCGGGTTCTCCGGGAAGTGACAGGCCACCTCGTGGTTGCCCACCATCGGCTCCAGCGGCGGCTCCTGCACCGAGCAGATCTCCTGGGCCTTCCAGCAGCGGGTGTGGAACCGGCAGCCGGACGGCGGGTTGAGCGGGCTCGGGGTCTCCCCGCGCAGACGGATGCGTTCCCGGTTGACGCGGGCGTCCGGGTCGGGCACCGGCACGGCCGACAGCAGCGCGTGCGTGTACGGATGCATCGGCCGCTCGTACAGGTCGTCCCGGTCGGCGATCTCGACGATCTTGCCGAGGTACATCACCGCGATCCGGTCGGAGATGTGCCGCACCACGGACAGGTCGTGGGCGATCACCACGTAGGTCAGGGCGAACTCGTTCTGCAGGTCTTCCAGCAGGTTGATCACCTGCGCCTGGATCGACACGTCCAGGGCGGAGACCGGCTCGTCGGCGATGACCAGCTTGGGGCGCAGGGCGATCGCCCGGGCCACCCCGATGCGCTGGCGCTGGCCGCCGGAGAACTCGTGCGGGTACCGGTTGTAGTGCTCCGGGTTCAGGCCCACCAGTTCCAGCAGTTCCTGCACGGCCGGCTTGACCTGCGCGGACGGCAGGGTCTTGTGCAGGCGGAACGGCGCCCCGACGATCGAGCCCACGGTGTGGCGGGGGTTCAGCGACGAGTACGGGTCCTGGAAGATCATCTGCACGTCACGGCGCAGCGGGCGCATCGCGGAGTCGGACAGGTGCGCGATGTCCCGGCCGTCCAGCGAGATCGTGCCCTCGGTGGGCTCGTCCAGACGGGTCAGCAGGCGGCCGGTGGTGGTCTTGCCGCAACCGGACTCCCCCACCAGGCCCAGGGTCTCGCCCCGGCGCACCTGGAAGTCGATACCGTCCACGGCCTTCACCGCGGCGACCTGGCGGCGCAGCACGGCGCCCCGGTTCACCGGGAAGTGCCGCTTCAGGCCCTTCACGTCGAGCAGGAGGTCGTCCTGCGTCGTCCCCTCGTCCGCGGGGACCTCGGAAACTGTACTCACAGGCGCGGTGACACCTCCTCCGTCCAGATCTGCCGGCGCTGGGCGGACGGCAGGTGACAGGCCACGCGGTGCGCCGCCCGGCCCGGTACCGGGAGCAGTTCGGGCACGTCGGTCAGCGCCTTCCCGTCGGTCAGTTCGTCATAGGGGCAGCGCGGGCTGAACGCGCAGCCGGGCGGCAGGCTGATCAGGCTCGGCGGGCTGCCGGGAACGGGCAGCAGCCGCTCGGCGCGCACCCGGTCCATCCGCGGCATCGAGCTGAGCAGGCCCCAGGTGTAGGGGTGTTCGGGCGCCCGGAAGAGATCGTGCACCGAGGCGTGCTCCACCGCCTTGCCGCCATACATCACCAGCACGTCGTCGGCCAGCTCCGCGATCACCCCGAGGTCGTGGGTGATCATGATGACCGCCGAGCCGAACTCCTGCTGCAGGTCGCGGATCAGGTCGAGGATCTCGGCCTGCACGGTGACGTCCAGGGCCGTGGTCGGCTCGTCGGCGATCAGCAGCTCGGGGTCACAGGCGAGCGCCATCGCGATCATCGCGCGCTGGCGCATGCCGCCGGAGAACTGGTGCGGGTAGTCGTCCACCCGTGAGGAGGGCTCCGGAATGCCGACCCGGCCGAGCAGATCGATCGCGTGCTGACGGGCCTGCTTCTTGCTGACGTCGTTGTACAGCCGGTACGCCTCGATGATCTGCGCGCCGACCTTGAAGTACGGGTGCAGGGAGGACAGCGGGTCCTGGAAGATCATGGCCATCTTGCGGCCGCGCAGCTTCCGGACGAAGTCGGCACTGGCCGAGACCAGTTCGTCGCCGTCCAGCCAGATCTCGCCGGAGACCTGGGCGTTCGTGGTGCGGTGCAGACCCATGATGCCCATGCTGGACACGCTCTTGCCCGAGCCGGACTCGCCGACGATCCCCAGCGTCTTCCCGCGTTCCAGCGAGAAGCTGAGCCCGTCGACCGATTTCACCAGACCGTCGTCGGTCGGGAAGTGGATGCGCAGGTCACGGACGTCCAGGAACGGACGTTGGCGGTCACCGTCTCCGGCGGTGGAAACCTCGGTCACCTCAGAGCCTCACCCTCGGGTCGATCACGGCGTACAGAATGTCGACGACCAGGTTGGCTATCACCACGAAGGTGGCGGCCAGCAGGGTCACGCCGAGCACCTTGGGCAGGTCGTTGTGGGAGATCGCCTGCACCGTGTACGAGCCGAGACCGGGCAGCGAGAACGTCGACTCGGTCAGGATCGCGCCACCCACCAGCAGGCCCAGGTCGAGACCGAAGATCGTCAGCACCGGGGTGAGGGTGGAGCGCAGGGCGTGCTTCAGCACCACCGTGCGCTCGGGCAGGCCCTTGGCCCGGGCCGTGCGGATGTAGTCCTCGTTCATCGTCTCGAGCATGCCCGCCCGGGTCAGCCGGGCGTACCCGGCCGCGTAGAGGAAGGCCAGCGTGACCCAGGGCAGGATCAGGTCGTAGGCCCACTCGATCGGGTTCTCCAGCAACGGGGTGTAGCTACTGCCCGGCGGGAAGATCTTCAGGGTGTAGCTGAACACCGACAGGGCCAGCAGACCGGTGAAGAAGATCGGCAGGGAGACACCCGCGAGCGCCACGGCCATGGCCGCCCGGTCGAACACCGTGCCCCGGCGCAGGGCCGAGAGCACACCGACCCCGACGCCGCTGATCAGCCAGATCAGCGCCGCCCCGGCGGCCAGCGACAGCGTCACCGGCAGCCGGTCGAGCAGGTCGGGCAGCACCGGGTTCTGGTCGATGAACGAGAACCCGAGGCAGGGGGCCGGGCAGTGCTCCGGTGCCGGCCCGCCGAGGTCGTAGTCGCGGCCCGCGAAGATGCCCTTCACGAAGTCGCCGTACTGCACGTACACCGGGTCGGTGAAGCCGAGCTGCACCGCCCGCTCGTGCACCTGCTCGGCACCGGCCGTCTTGCCCACGTAGCGCGAGGCCAGGTCGTCGGCACTCGCCCCGGCCAGCCTCGGCACCAGGAAGAAGATCGCGAAGGTGATGAAGCTGACCAGGGCCAGGATGACGACGGCGGCGACCGCGCGCCTGGCGATGAATGCCGTCACTGCTCAGTCCTTTCCGGTCGCCGTCGTCGTCGATTCATGGTGCTGTGTTGCCTTTCAGCTCTTCGCCACGCCGAGCGCGGAGTAGTCGTATCCGTCGTAGCCGCTGCTCACGAACACGTTGGTCAGGGTCTTGGGCCGGTACAGCAGCACCTTCGCCCAGACACCCGGGTACACCCAGGCGCCTTCCATGACCTTCTTGTCGATGTCGGCCCACTCCTGCTCACGCTTGGCCGTGTCCTGCTCGTTGACGGCGAGGTCGATGAGCTTGTCGATCTCGGGGTCGCGGACGCTCAGGTTCGAGGCGCCACCGGTCTCGCGGATGACCCGGCTGTCGACCAGCTGGGACAGGAAGCCGTAACCGTCCGGCCAGTCGGCCGCCCAGCCGTTGGCCATCAGGCCCAGGCCTTCCTTCTTGGCGAAGGACGGCTTACCGGCGTACAGCGAGAAGTAGTCACCCTGCGGGTAGGGCTTCAGGGTCACCTTGATGCCGACCTTGGCCAGCGACTGCTGCATCGACTCGGCGGCGGCCTTCTCGGCCGGACGCTCGGTGCGGTAGCTGTAGCTGGTCTCGAAGCCGTCGGGCTTGCCGCAGGCGGTGAGCGCCTCCTTGGCCTTGGCCTCGTCGCCGGTCTGCGCGCTGACCGGGTACAGGTCGACCTTCTGCTGGCCCGGGATGGTCGGGGGCAGCAGGCTGGTGGCCACGTCGCCGCCACCGATCGAGCCGCCGAAGGCCGTCTGGTAGCCGGTGTGGTCGGCCGCGTAGATGACCGCCTTGCGGCAGTCGATGTTGTCGAACGGCGCGACCTCGCTGTTGATCGAGGTGAACCAGGTGCGGTTCAGCGGGGCCGAGTCCGAGTTCTTCTTCTCCTCGGGGTCGGCCAGCACCTGCGCCTTGGCGGCCGCGCCGATACCCAGCTGGGTGACGGAGACGTCGAGGTCACCCGAGAGCAGACGCTGGTCGATGTCGTCCTTGTTGACGTTGAGCGTCACGTCGATCTGGTCCGGCAGGGCCGGGCGCACCTCGTCGGTGGCCGCGTCCCACTGGTCGTTGCGGACCAGCTTGAAGCTCTTGCCGGCCTCGTAGTCCGAGAACTTGTACGGGCCCGAGGAGACCACCGCGGACTTGTACTTCGAGCCGGTGTCCTTGTCCTTCGGCACCGGAGCGGTGGCGGGAAGGCCGGCGAAGTAGTCGAACCCGCTGAACGCCTGGTTCAGGTGGAAGACGATGGTCTTGTCGTCCGGCGTCTCGATCGCGTCGAGGTCCTTCTTGTCCTTGTAGACCGAGTAACCCTCGGGCACGTCGGCCAGGAAGTCGTTGAAGTACGTGGGCCCGTGCGGGAACGTGGTCTTGTCGAGCTGGCGCTCCACCGCGTAACGGATGTCGCCCGAGGTGATCGGCGAGCCGTCCTCGAACTTCAGGCCGTCCTTCAGCGTGTAGGTCCAGGTCTTGCCGCCGTCGGACGACTTGCCCAGGCTGGTCGCGAGGTCCGGGACCAGGGTGGCACCCTCGGCGCCGGGCGCGGACTTGTAGGTCACCAGGGTGCGCGTGTAGTAGCGGGCGAAGTTCCAGGAGTACCCGTAGTAGGTGTCACCCGGGTCGGTGGAGTCCCACTCACCCTCGTTCGCGTAGCGGAGGGTGCCGCCCTTGGCGTCGGAGGAGTTGACGACACCGGTGACAGCGGCGTCGAACTTGGCCGCGCCACCGGCGTCCCCGTCGTCGCCGGACGAGGATCCCCCGCCGCACGCCGCCAGGCTCACCGTCAGCGCGGCAGCGCCGGCGACGGCGATGGTCGTGCGCCTTCTTCTCATGGTGTGTTCCACCTTCACTGTCTTGGCCAGCACGGCACCTTCTTGGAAAATCGTTGCAGGGGAACAGCGCCGAACCCCCGTACGAGTGGAACGTCAGCGGGCGCGGGGGTCCAGGGCGTCCCTCAGGCCGTCACCGAGGATGTTGAAGGCCAGCACGGTCACGAAGATCGCGACACCGGGCACCATCATGAAGGTGGGGTCGACCCGGTAGTACGTGGTGGCCTCGGAGAGCATGCCGCCCCAGGTCGGGGTGGGCGGGCGCACACCCACGCCGAGGAACGACAGGGCCGCCTCGAACAGGATGTTGGTCGGGATCAGCAGCGTGGCGTACACCAGGATCGGCGCGGCCAGGTTCGGCAGCAGCTCACGGAACAGGATGTACGGCGTGCGGGCACCGAGACTACGTGCGGCGTCGACGAACTCACGCTCTCGCAGCGACAGGGTCTGCCCGCGCACGATGCGGCCGATGTAGGGCCAGTTGAAGAAGCCGATGATGAAGATCAGCAGCGCGATACGCAGCGCGTCGCCGCTCAGCCCGAACGCCTTGTCGGGCACCACCCCGGCCAGGGCCAGGGCGAACACCAGCAGGGGGAACGCCAGGAAGAGGTCCATGGTGCGGCTGATCAGCGTGTCGATCCAGCGGCCGTAGTAACCCGCGACCACCCCGAGCACCGTGCCGATGAACACCGACAGCAGCGTCGCGAGAAACGCGATGAGCAGCGAGATCCGGGCGCCGTAGACCACCCGGCTGAACAGGTCACGACCGTTCAGCGGCTCCACGCCGAGCAGGAAGTCGCCGGTGATGCCCCCCAGCGGGTGGATCGGCGTGGCCAGGTCCGGGTCGATCTGGTCGGGGTGGAACTCGTTGGGCGGGTGCCCCAGGAGAGCCACGACCAGCGGCGCGAAGATCGCGATCAGGATCAGCAGGACGACGATGACGCCGCCGGCCAGCGCCCAGCGGTCACGCCGCAGCCGCAGCCAGGCGATCTGCGTGAGGGAGCGTCCCTGGATCGCCACCCCGGCACCGGAGAGAACGGCCTCGGGCTGTGCTTCGGTCGCACCCCCGGGTACGTCGAGCGGAGCGGACATACGGGTCGGACTCTCCTTCTGGCGGACCTACGACCGGGCGGTGCGGGTTCGGGAACGGGACCTGGTGGAACGCGTTGACGGGAACAGGCAGTGCGACGGAGCTGGACTTCAGGCGGAGCGGACGTGACCGGATCGCCCTGGACGCGGGCCTCGGACACGGTATGACCAGGACGGGAACGAAGTGCAAAACTTCCTGTTACCCGTGAGTTTCGGTGCACGTTAGCCACTTGGGAACCGTCTGGCCAGTAAGGTTGCCCTTAGTTCGGCCGATATGTCACTCCTGTGGGCCCGCCGTCATCCGATTGTGATGAATCCACGCTCAGGACCGCCGGAGCTGCGAAACAAAGAATTAACGCCGCCTGCTGAACCTCAGACGGGTTCGGTCAGGTCCCGGACGATCCGCTCGATCTCGACCAGGGCGTAGCCCGCCAGACGCCGCTGCGCTTCCTCGCTCACGGGGTCGGCCTCCTCGAGATCACCGATGACGATGATGTTCTCGTCATTCAGCGTGGTTGCCGGGCCGGTGTAGTTGAAACTGCCGATCACCAGGAGTCGCTCGTCGATCACCATCAGCTTGTGGTGCAGCTTGCGCACGCCGGTGCCCGGCCGGTTCTGGTGCAGTTCCACCCCGGCCGCCTTCAGCGGCTGCGTCGCCGCCCACTTCTGCACGCCCTGTCCGCGGTCGAGCACACCCCGCAGCCGGTCCAGAGTCGGCGCCAGGCGGATCATCGCGTCGTCAATACCGGACGACCGCGCGAAGGTGAACATCGCGAAGTCGATGCTGGTGGCGGCCTTCAGCATCTGTTTCATGATCTCCATCTCCGGCCCCTGACGGGGCGCGAAAACGGGCTTGACCCGCACTTTCCCGAGACGGAACTCGACCGGCCGGGCCTCCACCCGCTCGTGCGTGGCACCGAAGAGACCCGAGCGCATCCGGTCGAACTCGGCAAGGTAGGTCTTCGCCGCGGTGCGCCCGTAGAGGATCGCGATGTGGTTGAGGTTGTTGCCGACCACGCCCGGCGACTGCGGCGGGTCGTTCGTGCCGGTGTCGGTGCGGGTGAAGTTGGCCGAGCCGGTCAGGACGGCGGCGGTCGGCTCACCCGGGTCCCGCACGATGAACTTCTGGTGGAAGATGGCCGGATTCAGGTCGGTGACCACGTCGACCCCCGACCGCAGCAGCGCGGAATGGATGACGCGGTTGGTCTCGTTGTCACCGGCCGGCGCCCAGGGGTCGCCCGGCGGGCGGGCCTCGGTGAGGTAATCCCCCTCGAGGATCAGCCGCACCCGGATCTTCGCGGCCTGCGCGGCCAGCACGGCCTGTGCCACCGATCGCGAGTCCAGTTCCTGCGCCGCGATGGCCAGGCTGCGCTTGGCCCCGCCGATGAAGTCACGCACGACCTCGTCGAGGTCGTCCGGGCCCCCGAGCGCGGGCGGGCCCATGAACAACTCGATACCGCCGACCTTGATCCCCATGAAGGCCCCCTGCCTGCAGGAGCCATCAGACACCGCGGAGGTGCTCCTTGGCTAGACCAGCAGCGACAGCAGCAGCACCCCGGCCAGGCCGATCACCGAGATCAGCGTCTCCATCACCGACCAGGTGCGCAGGGTCTGTCCCACGGTGAGACCGAGATACTCCTTCACCAGCCAGAAACCGGCGTCGTTGACGTGCGAGAAGAACAGGGAGCCGGTACCGATCGCCAGGACCAGCAGCGACAGCTGCGGGCTGCTCAGGTCGGCGGCCAGCGGCACCACGATGCCGGCCGCCGTGATCGTGGCGACCGTGGCCGAACCGGTGGCCACCCGGATCCCGACGGCCACCAGCCAGCCCAGCAGCAGAGGCGACAGGTCGGTGTCCCGGGCCGCGTCGGCGATCACCTGACCGACCCCGGCATCGATCAGCACCTGCTTGAAACCGCCTCCGGCGGCGACGATCAGGAGAATCGCGGAGATCGACGGCAACGCCCCGGCGATGCTCCCGGACACCTGCGAGCGATCCATCCCGGTGGCGAAACCCAGGGTGAACATGGCCAGCAGCACGCCGGCCAGCAGCGCGACCAGCGGCTCGCCCGCCACCTCGAGGGCCTCGCGCAGACCGTCGCCCTCGTCGAGGGTCAGCTCACCCACGGCCCGCACGAGCATCAGGACGACCGGGAGCAGGATGGTCAGCACGGCGGGCCAGAAGGCGGGGCGCCGCGCCGGGAAGCCCAGGGTGGACGCCGGTCCGCCCGGTCCGCCCGGTCCGCCCGGTCCGTCCGGTCCGTCCGGGTCGTCCGGTCCGTCCGGGTCGGTGGGCCCGCCCACGTCCTCGGCGGCCCCCCGACGCTCACCGTCGTCCTCAAGCACCCCTGTGACCCCGCCGGAAGCCACCAGCGCAGGAGGCGCCTGGGCCACCACGTACCGCGACACCCACGACGCGAACACCGGCCCCGCCAGGATCACCGTGGGGATCGCCAGGATCAGGCCGAACATCAGCGTCAGGCCGAGATCGGCGTCGAGGGCGGTGACCGCGGCCAGCGGGCCGGGATGCGGTGGCACCAGACCGTGTAATACCGAGAGCCCGGCAAGTGCGGGGATGGCTACCTTCAGCAGCGGAACCTGGGTCCGCGCCGAGACCAGGAGCACCACCGGAACCAGCAGGACGACACCGATCTCGAAGAACAACGGCAGTCCGATGAGGGCCGCCACCCCGGCCATCGCCCAGGGCAGCCGACCTCCGGGGACCCGGCTGACCACGCGGTCGACGATCCGGTCGGCCCCGCCGGAATCGGCCAGCAGCGCGCCGATCATGTTGCCCAGCGCGATCAGCAGGCCGACCGTTCCGGCCGTGGCCCCGACCCCACCGGTGAAACTGTCGATGGTGCCCGCGACCCCGAGACCTCCGACAATGCCCAGCACGGCGGAACCCAGAACCAGGGCCAGGAACGGGTGCAGTTTCGCCAAGGCGATGAGCAGGATGACGACGGCGATCCCCAGCACCGCCGCCGTGATCAGCCGGGCATCCCCCGACGCCTTCGCGGTTTCGGCCGCGAGCAGCGGCAGGGCGGACGACGTCACGAGACCCTCCTTGGTCCGTCCGGAGCGGTGCAACCCCGGGACGATAGGCAGGATTTCCGTTATGTGCACTTCGAGGCCGGTCTGCACAGCCGCGACACAGCATCTGCCCAGGGGAAACTAAGTGGAATCTGCTTTTCCACTTCCACTAGGGTGTTCCGGAAACTTCTCTCCACTTCTTTCTCCCGGGGATCTCCATGTCAACCACAGAACCTGGCCAGGCCGCCGAGCCCGGCGCGCCGGCACCGGCACCGGCACCGGCACCGGCACCGACAACGCCGAGCGCACCGGCGCCGCAGGGCCTCGACCGCGGGCTGCTGCTCGTGGCGGCCTGTGTCGTTCTCGGCGCCATCATGTCCATCCTCGATGTCACCGTCGTCAACGTGGCACTGCCGTCGCTGGTGGACGACTTCAACACGAATCTCGCCACGATCCAGTGGGTGGCCACCGGCTACACCCTGGCGCTGGCCACGGTCATCCCACTGACCGGCTGGGGCGCTGAGCGTTTCGGCACCAAGCGGCTCTACATGACCTCGATCTTCCTGTTCGTGATCGGCTCGGTGCTGTCCGGCATCGCCTGGAACGACACGTCTCTCATCGCCTTCCGGGTGCTGCAGGGTCTGGGTGGCGGCATGGTGATGCCGGCCGGTATGACGATCCTGACCCGCGCCGCCGGCCCGCAGCGTCTCGGCCGGGTGATGGCCGTGATGGGTGTGCCGATGCTGCTCGGCCCGATCCTCGGCCCGATCCTCGGTGGCTGGCTGGTGGAAGACTTCAGCTGGCGCTGGATCTTCATCATCAACGCCCCGATCGGCGCCCTGGCCCTGTTCATGTCCTTCCGCATCCTGCCGAAAGACGTTCCCACGCCCGGCCACAAGCTGGACTGGACCGGCCTGGCCCTGCTCTCCCCCGGCCTCGCCCTGCTGATCTTCGGCCTGGCCCAGTCGTCCGAGAAGAGCGGCTTCGGGCACGCCATCGTGATCGGCCCGATGGTCGCCGGCGCCGTGCTGCTGACCGTCTTCGTCTGGCACGCCCTGCGCAAGGGTGACGACGCGCTGATCGACCTGCGCCTGTTCACCAACAAGGTCTTCGCGGCCTCCTCGGTCACCATGGGCCTGATGATCATCTCGGTGTTCGGCGGCATGCTGCTGCTGCCGCTGTACCTCCAGCAGGTGCGCGGCGAGGGCGCTTTCGACACCGGTCTGCTGCTGGCCCCGCAGGGTCTGGGCGCGATGATCGCCATGCCGATCGCCGGCATCCTGGTGGACCGCACCGGCGTCGGCCGGGTCGCCCCGTTCGGTCTGCTGGCCGTGGCCCTGTCGTTCATCGGCCTGACCCAGATCGCCGCCGACACGTCCTACTGGGAGCTGTCGGCCTACCTGTTCCTCCAGGGCGTCGGCATGGGCTTCTCGATGATGCCGCTGATGACCGGCGCCATGCAGACGCTGCGCCACGCCGCGGTGGCCAAGGCCAGCACCACGCTGAACATCATTCAGCAGGCCGGCTCCTCCATCGGTACCGCGGTGATGGTCGTGATCCTCACGGCTGCCATCAAGGACAAGGTGCCCGCCGAGGCGCTCGCCGCCCAGGGAGCGGTCGCGGCCGACCCGTCCAAGGCCCAGGACCCGACCGTTCTGGCCGGTCTCCAGGAGGCCCTGGCGCGGACGGCCGAGGCGTTCGGCCACACCTTCTGGTGGGCCACGGCCATGGTCGCCGTCGCGTTCGTGGTGGCCGCCGTGCTGCTGCCGAAGCGCAAGCCGCAGATCAGCGACGAAGAGGCCGCGCAGATGCAGGCCCACATGATGATGGGCTGACCGTCCGGCGAAACCCGGCGGGAAGTGCGGCATCATGGTCGAGACACACTGGTTTTCCCTCTGGGAGGTCCGGCAATGACGCTGGAACAGACAGTAGGGCGCGAAGAACGAGAAGGACGGCGGCCGCTGCGGGCCGACGCCGAGCGCAACCGGCGCCGGATTCTCGCGGCGGCGGCCGAGGTGTTCGCCGAACGGGGCCTCGACGCCGGTCTGGACGAGATAGCTCGTCATGCCGGCGTCGGCACCGGCACCGTCTACCGCCGGTTCCCGGACAAGTCCTCGCTCATCGAGGCCCTGTTCGTGAGCCGGGTGGAGGCCCTGGTGGAGCTGACCGAACAGGCTCAGGACGCACCGGACGCGTGGACCGGGCTGGTCACGCTGATCACCCGGTCGGTCGAGATGCAGATCGCCGACCGGGGGCTGAAAGAGCTTCTCTTCGGCGATGTCTCGGTGGCGGCGTCGATGCAGGCGCAAGTGGTGGAGAAGGTGGCCCGGATTCAGCCGACCGTCGCCGCGATCCTGGCCCAGGCCAAGGCCGAAGGTGCTGTGCGCCAAGACGTCTCGGTCACCGATCTGGCTGTCACGCAGTTCATGCTGCACGGGGTGGGCAAGTTCTCCACCCCCGACGCCTGGCGACGGCAGCTGGCGCTCGTGCTGGCCGGGCTGAGGCCGCACGGCGCGCTCCCGTTGCCGGGGGTGCCGCTGACCGACCAGGAGCTGCTCGAGATCTGTGCCCCGGACTGCGTGGGGCCACCAGGGCACCTCTCGGTGGTCCCGGACTGATCGTCGAGCAACCGTCCCCGGGCCGATGTCGGCCCGGGGACGGTTGTTTTCAGATGCTTGCAGATGTTGTCAGGCAGGCAGACGGAAACTCGAGATCAGGGTGTTCAGCTGTTGCCGCAGCGAGGCGATCTGCTGGGCGTTGTCGGTGCCCTGCTGCATCGACGCCGCATTGGTCGCGGCGTCCTGGGCGGCCGAGGCGATCGAGCCGGCGATCTGGGTGGAACCGTTCGCCGCCTCGTTCACCCCCGAGTTGATGGCCTGTGTCGTGGCGCTCTGTTCCTCCACCGCCGAGGCGATCGTGGCCTGATACTCGTTGATCCGGTTGATGACGGCGGCGACCCCCTGGATCGCCTCACCGGCCTGGACCGCATCGGCCTGGATGGTCTCGACCCGGCTGGAGATGTCCTCGGTGGCCCGGGCGGTCTCCTGCGCCAGCTGCTTGACCTCGTCCGCGACCACCGCGAAGCCCTTACCCGCATCACCGGCCCGCGCCGCCTCGATCGTCGCGTTCAGCGCGAGCAGGTTGGTCTGCTCCGCGATCGAGGTGATCAGCTTGATCACGTCGCCGATCTCCCGCGAGCTGTCACCGAGCTTGTTCATCGTTCCGGTGGTCGACTCCACGGCGTTCACCGCGGCGGTCGCCTCCCGGGCGGCATCACCGGCGCTGCGGGCAATCTCACCGATCGAGGCGCCCATCTCCTCGGAACCGGCCGCGACCGCCTGGATGTTGGCCGACACCTCGTTGGCCGTGGCCGAGACCGTGCCCATCTGCGTGGAGGTGCGCTCGGACGAGGCTCCCACCTCGGAGAAAATGCCGCTCAGGCTGACCGCCGAGTCGCCCAGCCGGTTGCTGGAATCGGTCAGCTGCCGGAACATCTGCACCAGCTTGAGGCGCATGGTCTCCAGGGAACCGGCCATCAGGGCCAGCTCGTCCCGGCCGTGCACCGGGACGGAGTGAGTCAGGTCGCCGTTGGACACCTGGTCCACCGCCATCCGCAGCTCGTCCACACTGGTGCTGATCCGCCGGCCGTAGGCCAGCAGCGAACCACCGATCAGCAGGGCGGTGAAGGCGCACAGGGCCAGGGTGACGATGTTCGTGTTCTTGCCGACACTGTGGATCTCGGCGTTCAGCTCCACGATCCGGGCGTACGCCGTGTCCTGCGCGGCCTTGAGCGCGGCACTGGTCGCCGCCGTCAGGGTGCCGAAGTCTTTGGTCTGCTGGGCCTGTTCGGCCGGGTCGGTGGGCGCTCCGGCCGTGGACAGGAAGTCACCGAGCGCGGCGTAGGCCGTCCCGATCGCGGTGATCTCTTCCTTGAGCTTGTCCGGGACATCGAGCGCCGTGTTCGTCTCGACCAGGTTCTGCATGGCCGCCAGGTCCGTCGTCAGGTTCTTCTTGTACGCCTCGGCGGCCGAGGGCACGTAGTTCACTACGGTGTTGTCGAGAATGATGCTGGTGCCGGTGTTCTGCATGTCCTTGGTGCCGATGTAGGCCCGGACGAGCTGGTCGTAGTCCGCCCGTTTGGACGTCTGACTGCTGTAGGAGAAGCTCACCACGATCGCGATCGCCACCAGGGTGATCACCGTGAGGGCCACCAGCACGTTGAACACCCTGCGGATCGGCCAGGCCGAGAGACGAGACATGTACCAGCTACCCCCAACAGCGATCCGAGTGGTCGGGGTGGATATCGGGACTGCCGGTGTCTTACTGAAGGCCCGCTGACGGCCCGGCACCCGTTCAGGGGGTCGCGACGATCTCGATCATCTCGGCCCTCTTCGGCAGCAGCGCGTCCCCGCTGGAGACCCCTCGCAGACGCCGCCCGATCCACGGCATCAGGAAGGTCCGGGCCCAGCGCAGGTCGGAGGCGATGTCCGCGACCCGGCCGGTGACGACCTTCTCCGGCAGCGACGCCCGCCACCAGCCCGTCTCCCCCGCGAGCAGCGCCGGATCACCCAGGCCGAGCGATTCCATCGCCGCCGCGGCCACCCGTGCGTGCCCCTCCGGGGCCAGGTGCAGCCGGTCCTCGTGCCAGAAGCGGCGGTCGAGCAGGGCGGGGGCGGCACCGATGTCGGCCAGGGCGCACTCGTAGCGGTCGGCCACGCGGCGCACGCACGTGTTGAACGCGGTGAACTTGCTGATCAGGCCGGACGTGCCGCGGGCCACCCGGTCGCCCGGGGCCCGGGGCGGGCCGAGCGAGGTGAACAGCAGCACCTGCGATCCGTTCTCCCGCAGCCGGGCCACGTTCTCCTCGAACGTCGCGAACACCCGGCCCAGATCGGCCCGCGGGCGCAGCGCGTCATTGCCCCCGGCGTTGAACGCGACCAGCGCCGGCTTCAGCGCCAGGGCCACCGGAACCTGCTCGGCCACCACCTGGTCGAGCAGGCGTCCGCGGATGGCGAGGTTGGCGTACCGCACCCGGCCGTTGGCCGTGGCCAGTCCGTCGGCGACCCGGTCGGCCCAGCCCCGGTGCCGCCCGTCCGGCCCGATCTCGTCGTGCAGCCCTTCGGTGAACGAGTCACCGAGCGCGACGAAGCTGTCGAGGGACGCGGGGTCGATGGTGCGCAGGGCCATGGGTACCTTCCTTGGGCCAGGAGTCGGTGAGGGTGGTGCCCACACCTTTTGTTCGTGATCAGGCCAAGTGTCCCCGGGGGGCCGGGGTCACTTGGCCTGATCACGGAAGAGGTTTTTCAGGAGCCCGGCGCCCGGGCGGCCGCGTGGGTCTCCAGCCGCTGCCGGCGCTCGGCCGGGGGCCGGCGCGGGCAGCTGAGGCACAGGCTCATCGGCACGCGGTAGATCTGACAGCACGAGACGCGGTGCACATAGGTGCTCGGTGCAGCGCCGGGGCGACCTTGGACCTGGACGAAGCGGGGCGTGGGGCTCAGCCGCTCGCTGGCGCCGGCGATGTCCGCGGCCCAGCCCGCCGGATCGGGGGCCCGGGAGGTGAGCAGCCGGGTGGCCAGGGAGTCGGCGGCGACCGCCCACAGCGACTGGGGCGTGACCTGACCGACGTCACCGAGCGCCCGGATCACCGGGGCGAGAGCTGCGTCGAGATGCCGGCCGAAGGCGGCGGGACCGGGGTCGAGGGGCCTGCCGGGCACGACCCGCTCCAGGCCGGACGGCCGCGCGGTCATCCGCAGCGCCGCCGGGTCGAGCGAGAGACCGGCCCCGAGCAGGACGAGTTCGTGGATCGCCGGCCCGAACAGGACCGCGCTCGCTGAGTACCACCAGAGAGTGGTACTCACGCGGGGTTCCCGGCAGCCGTAGAAGGCGCCGGTGTCACGCACCTGACCGGACAGCCAGTCGCGATCCAGGAGCAGGCTGCCGGGCAGGAAACCGATGGGTTCGGGCAGACCGCCGGTGATGCCGACGGTCATGCCCGACTCCCTCATCGAGAAGAACTGCACACCAGGGTGACGAAGGTCACGGCCTTGGGGCAACGACCGTAGCGGTGCAGGAACCCAAAATTCCGGGCCCTGCACCGCGTACGTCACCCGTGGAGGTGAACAGCCAGAGTGGTGCGAGGTGTTGCTGGGTGGTGCCGAGCCAGGAGCGGGTCAGCGCGAGTAGTACTCGACGACGAGCTGCTCGTTGCAGGTCACCGGAACCTCTTCGCGAACCGGCAGGCGAACCAGCCGGGCGTGGAGCTGCGGGAGCAGCACCTCGAGGTAGGGCGGGGTGGTGGCCAGCTGGTGAGCACCGGCGGCGGCAACCTGGAACGGGGTCTTGTTCCGGCTGCGCGGCGCGACCGCGATCACGTCTTCCGGCTTGACCTGGTACGACGGCTTGTCGACGAGGATGCCGTTGACGGTGATGTGGCGGTGGACCACGTTCTGGCGGGCCTGGTAGATCGTGCGGGCGAAGCCGCTGCGCAGCACCAGGGCGTCGAGACGGGTCTCGAGCGAGACGACCAGCGCCTCGCCGGTCTTCGTCGCGCCACGGTGAGCCTTCTCGAAGGCCCGGGCCATCTGCGTCTCGCTGATGTTGTACTGGAAGCGCAGACGCTGCTTCTCGAGCAGACGCACCTTGTAGTCCGAGGTGGACTTGCGCGCACGACCGTGGTCGCCCGGCGGGTAGGGACGCTGCTCGAAGTACTTCACGCACTTCGGGGTGAGCGGGATGCCGAGGGCGCGAGACAACTTCGCCTTGGGACGGGGGTTATTCACTGACTGATCTCCACGGTAGTTTAGGTAAGGCTTACCTATGTTGCTGGAGGCGCAAGTGGACACTCGCACGCACACCCCCACCCGCCCGTCACAGGCGGAAAGAGCTCGAACTGTTCTGGCCGCGGCCGCCTCGGTGTCGGTCCGGTGGGACGGCGGTCGCGTTGACCTTCTCGGATGTCATCACGACGACCCGATGGGCGACGTGATCCTAACGCTAGAGACAAGCAGCACGTTAGCTCGGGCTGCTCAGGCAGCCCGAGGAACTTCCGAAGAAGATATTCCAGTCACCGTAGAGCTTACCGAACTCTGCGCGGTCAGTGTGCGCGACCGGGTCCGGTCACGCGTCTGCCTGGGTGGCTGGATGTCGCTCGCCCACCCCGCCCGGCAGCCGGACGTCGGCCGGGCCGCCTCGGCCGGGTCCGTCAGCCTGCGGATCGACGTGGCCGAGGTCATGCTCGAGGAAGCCGGCCGCCACGACTGGGTCACCGTGGAGGACTACCGGCGCAGCGAGCCGGACCCCCTCCACCTCGGGGCCGCCGATCAGCTCCAGCACCTCGTGGCCCACCATCCGGACGCGGTCGTCACGCTGTCCCGGCTCTGCGAGCCCGAGGCGATGCTCGGGGTGATGAGGGTGATGCCGATCGCCCTCGACCGCTACGGCATCGTGCTGCGGATCGAGAAGCTCCGCGACCACACGGACGTCCGCCTGGCGTTCCGCCGCCGGGTCGACTCCGGCACGGAAGCGGCCGCCGAGCTGCGACATCTCCTGGCCGAGGGGAGTCGCCGGCGCCCTTGCGCCCGATGACCGGTCTAGGGTGAAAAACTTCCCGCTCACCTACGGACCGAAGGCGGAAGAGCCATGTCGGACAAGGAATCACCGTTCGTCACCCTGCTCCAGGAGCAGATCAACCACGAGTTCACCGCCCAGCAGCAGTACGTCGCCCTGGCGGTGTGGTTCGACGCACGCGATCTTCCGCAGCTGGCCGGGTTCTACTACCGGCAGGCCGTCGAGGAGCGCAACCACGCGATGATGATGGTCAAGTACCTCCTGGACCGGGACATCCCGCCGCGCATCCCCGGCTTCGGCGACATCCGCAACGACTTCGGCGAGCCGACGGAACTGGTGGCCCTGGCCCTGGCCCAGGAAGAAACCGTCACCCGCCAGATCGAGGCGCTGTTCAAGGCAGCCCGGGACGGCGGCGACTTCCTGGGTGAGCAGTTCATGCTCTGGTTCCTCAAGGAGCAGGTCGAGGAGGTGGCCTCGATGCAGACCCTGCTGGCCATCTGCGAGCGGGCGGGCACCGACTACTTCAAGATCGAGGACTTCGTGGCCCGGGAGACCGGAGCCGAGCCGGCCGACCCGTCCGCCCCGGCCGTGGCCGGGGGCGCTCTGTAACCGCAAGTGCACCAGGCAATCCCGAAATATTACAGGTAGGCTGTAGACGAACGGAGCGGGGCGCCTGTCATGCTGGCGCCCCGCTCCTCGCGTTCACACCCCTCGCCAACTGCCGTCGAAGGATTCCCCCCAGATGACCCAACGCTCCGCCCTGACCCCGCCGGACGCCCCGGCCCCCGGCCTGCCCTTCTCCGCCGGCGTGCGGGCGGGTAACACCGTGCAGGTCTCGGGTCAGGGCCCGACCGACCCCGTGACCGGTGAGTTCGTGCACCAGGGCGACGTGAAGGCCCAGACCCTGCGGGTGCTGGAGAACGTCGAGGCCGTGCTCAGCGCCGGTGGAGCCACGTTCGACGACGTGATCATGCTGCGTGTCTACCTCACCACCCGCGACCACTTCGGCGCGATGAACGAGGCCTACGCCGAATACCTCACCGCCCGCTGCGAGAGCGGTGTGCTGCCCTCACGCACCACCGTGATGGTCGGCCTCCCCCACCCCGACATGCTGGTGGAGATCGACGCCCTGGCCGTCGTCGCCTGAAGCTGATGAACTGACCGGATGCCGCTGCTCACCTCGCTGACCGAGCCTCACCCCGACCAGGGCGACGCCGTCCGCGTCGGCGAGGTGGGCCTGGGCCGTGAGCAACTGCTGGCGGCCGCCACCGCGGTCGCCGACCGGGTGGCGGGGGCGAAGGCCGTGGCGATCGAGGCCACCGCAGACGCCCGCACGGTCACCGGCATCGTCGGCTGCCTGCTGGCGGGCGTGCCGGTGGTGCCCGTGCCCCCGGACAGCGGCGACACCGAGCGCGCACACATCCTGCGCGACTGCGGCGCCGACCTCGTCCTCGATCCGCAGACGATCGATCCGGGGGCGAGGGGCACCGGCAGTCACCCCGACCCCACGCCGGACAGCACCGCGCTGATTCTTTACACGAGTGGCACCACCGGAGCCCCCAAGGGCGTACCGGTGACCCACGCCGCGATCGCCGCCTGCCTGGACTCCCTGGCCCGGGCCTGGGACTGGACGCCGGACGACACCCTCGTCCACGGCCTGCCGATCTTTCATGTCCACGGCCTGGTCCTCGGTGTCCTGGGCCCTCTGCGTCACGGGTCACGACTGGTGCACACGGTGCGGCCGAAACCCGCCGAGTACGCCCGGGCTGCCCGGGAGCAGCGGGGTTCGCTGTTCTTCGGCGTGCCCACGGTGTGGTCGCGGGTCGCCGCCGACGCGCCGTCGGCCGCCGCCCTGCGCCGGGCCCGGCTCCTGGTCTCGGGCAGCGCTCCCCTGCCGGCCCCGGTGTTCGGCCGCGTCGAGGAGCTCACCGGGCACCGTCCGGTGGAGCGTTACGGCATGACCGAGACGCTGATCACGGTGAGCAGCCGGGCCGACGGCGAGCGCCGGCCGGGTCTGGTCGGCGTCCCGCTGTCGGGCGTGGGCACGCGTCTGGTGGACGACGACGGCATCCGGCTGCCCCACGACGGCGAGGCCGTCGGTGAGCTCCAGGTCCACGGGCCCACCGTGTTCGGCGGTTATCTGGGCCGCCCGGACGCGAACGCGTCCGCCTTCACGCCCGACGGCTGGTTCCGCACGGGTGACGTCGCCACCATCCACCCCGACGGCTGGCACCGCATCGTCGGTCGGGCGTCCACCGATCTGATCAAGAGTGGCGGTTACCGCATCGGTGCCGGCGAGATCGAGGACGTCCTGCTCGCCCTGGCGGGCGTGCGCGAGGTCGCGGTGGTGGGCATCCCGGACGACGACCTGGGCGAGCGGGTGCGGGCCTTCGTGGTCGGTGAGGGGATCGACGAGCAGCAGGTGATCGATCACGTCGCGACCCGGCTGTCGGTGCACAAGCGGCCGCGGGAGGTGGTGTTCCTGCCCGAACTGCCGCGCAATGCCATGGGGAAAGTGGTGAAGCAGCTGCTCGGTTAGGATCACTGCATGTGAGAGACATCGCCATCTTCTCCGGCAGCGCCCACGTCGAGCTGGCGGAGGAAATCTGCCAGTACCTCTCCGTGCCGCTCCTTCCCTCGCGCACCTCACGCTTCGCGAACGACTGCCTCGAGGTCCAGTTGCAGGCCAACTGCCGCGAGCGTGACGTGTACCTGATCCAGCCGCTGGTTCCGCCGGTGCAGGACAATCTGGTCGAGCTGCTCCTGCTGCTCGACGCCGCCCGGGGGGCCTCAGCCGCGCGCACCACCGTGGTGATGCCGCATTACGCGTACGCGCGCTCGGACAAGAAGGACGCCCCGCGTATCTCGATCGGTGGCCGGCTGGTCGCCGATCTGCTCAGCACCGCGGGGGCGGGCCGGGTCCTGACGATGACGCTGCACTCGCCCCAGGTGCACGGTTTCTTCAGCGTGCCGGTCGACCACCTGCACGCCCTGCGGGAGCTCGCGGCGCACTTCCAGCCGAACGATCTGTCCAACACCGTCGTCGTGTCCCCCGACCTCGGTAACGCCAAGGCGGCCACGGCCTTCGCGCGGATCCTGGGGGTGCCGGTCGCGGCGGGCGCCAAGCAGCGATTCTCCGACGACAAGGTCGTCATCACCGACATCATCGGCGATGTCCGGGGCCGTGACGTGATCGTCCTGGATGACGAGATCGCCAAGGGCAGCACCATTCTCGAGTTGCTCGACCGTCTGCGCGAGCGTGATGTGGGCCAGATCCGGGTGGCCTGCACGCACGGCCTGTTCTCCTCCGGCGCGCTCGACAAACTCCAGGCCCAGGACGACGTGCTCGAGGTGGTCTGCACCAACACCGTGCCGATCGGCAAGGACAAGCAGGTGCCCAAGCTCACGGTGCTGTCGATCGCCCCCGCTCTCGCGGAGGCGATCCGTCGTATCCACAACGGCGAGTCGGTATCGTCGCTGTTCCACTGACTTTCATGCATTGAGGAGGCGGCTGGGCGCGGGTCGACGGGGTGGCCGGCCCGGGTCACGGCGGCGACGGCCACCTCGTCCTCCCCCGCTGGTGCTGGATCGTCGACTCCTGTCGGCGGCCTGTTCAGTACCCGCGGAACACCTGGTCGGCGGCGTCCGGATCGGGGAGGTAGTCCTCCCAGTCGGCGTTGGCGATGCTGAGGTTGGCGAAGATCGAGAAGAGCTCGTCGGCGGTCGCCCGCAGGGTGCGGCTGACCCCCTCGACCGGCTCGTAGTTCTCGCTCGCCTCCGGCAGATCGGGGTTCACCACGAGCACCGGGTAGTCCTCGCCGGTCAGGGCCTCGTGGTCGACGATGAAGACGGTCGCGATCTCGTCCCGGTTCGGCACGGCGGCCAGCACCTCGTCCGGCGTGGCGCCGTCCCAGCCCGGGTCGTCCACGGGCTCCATCTCGCCGTCCCCGAACAGGTCGCCCCGGCGCGCCGCGTCGAGCAGGGCGGCCCAGGCCCCGTCGTCGGAGTAGTCGGTGCGGACCAGCACGAACTCCTGAGCGGGGATCGCCGGGCGCCCCGGCGGTGCGACGACGGCCTCCGGCTCGGGCGGTTCCGCCAGGGAGACAGGCACCAGACCGCCGAGCACCGGGCCGTTCACGTCGTCGGCCGTGGGCATGACGCCGGCCACCAGGCAGACGAACTCCAGGCCGGCGCACGAGGCCAGCCAGTCGACATTGCCCAACAGGTGAGGCTCCACGTCAGCCCCGGCGGCGGCGCGCAGCAGCTCGGGCCGGGTCATCCCGATGCGGCGCTTGGGCTGTCCCTCGCGCAGGTGGCTCACGGTCGCGCCGTCGACGTGCATCGACCATTCCTCCGACCAGCCGCAGCCCGGCCGACGGGACTCCTGGACAGCGGTGGTCCCGGTGGAGAGCGGGTCACCCGGCAGCCAGGGCGCCCCGGCCATCAGCAGGGTGTGCGGGCCCAGGGCAACGGCCGCGACCGGGATCCGGTCGCCGCGCCGGGCCTGGAGTTCCTGCCAGGTGGTCGTGGCCCGTTCCTCCCCCACCAGACCCCAGCGACCCAGCGCCTGGTCCGGGCTCACATCCCGCACCACCGCGACGGTGTAGCCGTGCTCCGGGGCGAGGGAATCGAAAAGGGCCGCGAGCCTGTGCTGCCGATCGGGAGCCGGGCCCTCGTCATCGGCCTGTCGCCCGTCGGCCTCGTACGGCGGGAAGGGATCGAAGGACACCGCGGTGCCACTGCTCCAGACCGTGCCCCCACCGGCATCGAGCAGCACCACGTCCCCGGCGTCGGTCAACCGCAGCAGCACCGCGCCACGCCCGGCCGTCCCAGCACTCCAGCCTCGTTCGCGGTGGTGGTTCCACACCATCAGGTCGCCGTCCAGACCGAACACCAGGGTGCTCTGGCCGTAGACGTTGTCCCCCGGAACCGTCCACAGCGTCGTGCCGGTGGCCTCGTCGGTCAGCTCGGTAGCGCCGCCGTACCGGGCGTTGCGCAGCACGAACCGCCCGGCGGGCGAGGTCAGGGCGGACCGGTTCAGGAACTGCCCCGGCCGGAGCTCGGATCTACGGGTCATACCGGTCATAGCTGGTCCACGGCCGGTGGGCCGTGCCCGTTCAGGCCGCCCATTTGGGTGAGCGCTCAACCTTCCCGCGCGGAGCGGGACACCGAAAGGTACGATGCACGCATGACGGAACCCCGGTGGCTGGATCAGGACGAGCACCACACCTGGCGCTCGTACCTGGCTGCGACCAGGCTTCTCAGCGCCCAGCTCGATCGCGAGCTGCAGCGTGACAGCGGCATTCCCCAGTCGTACTACGAGATCCTGGTGCGACTGTCCGAGTCACCCGACCGACGGCTGCGCATGAGTGACCTGGCCGAGGTCAGCGACTCCTCCCGCAGCCGCCTCTCCCACGCGGTGGCGCGGCTCGTGGCCAATGGCTGGGTGGAGCGCGAGAGCTGCCCGACCGACCGCCGGGGCGCGTTCGCGGTGCTCACCGACGACGGCTTCGAGGCCCTCACCAACGCTGCACCCTCACACGTCAGCAGCGTGCGCAGCCACCTGTTCGACCGGCTCAGCCGCGAGCAGATGCTCCAGCTCGGCGAGATCACCGACGCGATCGTCGCCGGGCTGCGCGAGAGCTCCGCCGAGATCGAGCAGGAGTGCACCTCGCGTCAGCAGGAGGGGGCCGTCCGGCACGAAGACCGGCCCTCCTCGCGGGTGGCCTGAGCGCCCCGGGCGCGTCATCGTCCGTCGTTCGACCGTTTTGGATGCCGCCGCGCTGGCTGGTACCGATCTGTGCGGACTGGACCCGATCGTCCACCCGCTCAGAACCGGCGAGGGGGACAGATCCCGGCGTATTGACAGAGCGTTATCGAACATAGACACGCAGTGATGGACTGTGGTGCGCCCTGGTCCTAGCGTGTCGGACGTGACGACTGTCGTTCCGGGGCGCCCCCACGAGGAACCGCCCATCCGCCTGGGATCGTCGGACCTTGCCGTCATCGCGCCGCGCGAGCCCGAGATCGCCGAACCGATAGCGCAGACGCTGGCGCGCCCGGCCACGATCCGCAGCATCCACCGGCCGGTCGTGGCGCTGGCCGACGGCACCTGCCTGGGATATCAGGCCACCGTGCGGGTCGGCGACTGGGCCGCCCGCTCGGCCGCACCGTACTTCGAGGCCGCCGCGCAGGCCGGTCTCTCCGGCCAGCTCGGGGCCCTCGCCCTGCAGGCCGCCGTGCGCGAACGCACGGCTCTGCCCGCGGAGAAGTTCCTCGCCGTGGAGATGGACGCCGACGCCCTGACCCACCGCGACGTGCTCGACGTGCTCGACCTCGCGGGCCAGATCAGCGACCTGGTGCTGAGTCTCATCACGCCGCACATCACCCCCGGGCATCCCGCGATCGACGTACTCTCCGGCCTGCGCGCCCGGGGGCTGCTCCTGGCGGCCGGCGTCGGGGCGGCCGGGCTGGGTGATCTGCTGGCGCTGGAGCACCTGGTGCCCGACCTGATCCAGATCCCCGCCGAGCTGGTGCGTGACGTACACGAGCACGCGGTGCGCCGTCGCCTGGTGGAGAACGTGGTCGACCTGGCCGAGGACCTCGGTGCGGCCGTGCTGGCCGAGGACGTCGAGAGCCTCGACGAGGCCAGCGTGCTGCGCGGCAGTGGCGTGCGCCTGGCCTCGGGCTGGCTGTTCGGTCGCGCCCGGCCGGGCTTCACCCCGCCGTCTCCGGAGGTCTGCGAGTGGCTGCGGGTCTGGAACACCCAGCCCGGGCTGATCCCCCGGCAGGGCGCGACGCACGAGGACTGGGACGAGACCCAGCCCCTGGTGGGTAAACCGGTGGGTGGCCGCTACATCGACCTGGACAGCTACCGCAAGAACGACGACACGCAGTGGCCCCGGCTGCTCTGAACCGGTCACCACCGCCCAGAGCCGGGTCGTGCATGGTCGCGGGCAGCCCCCTCCCTGCCGTGACCATGCACGCCCCTGTCCCCCGGGTGTGCCCTAGACCCGCAGCGACCACATCGCGACGGCCGCCGCGGCCGCGACGTTCAGGGAGTCCACTCCCCCGGCCATCGGGATGGTGACGGTGCGGTCGGCGTGCTCGATCGTGACCGGGCTCAGCCCGTCCCCCTCGGCGCCCAGCACCAGCGCCGCCTTCGGCGGGGCGCTCGCGACGAAGTCGTCCAGACTCACCGCGTCCGGGCGCAGAGCCAGGGCGGCCACCGTGAACCCAGCCATCTGCAGCAGGTCGATCCCCTCGGGCCAGGGGTCGATCCGGGTCCACGGCACCTGGAACACCGTGCCCATCGAGACCCGCACCGAACGGCGGTAGAACGGGTCGGCGCAGCGCGGGGTGACGAGCACCGCGTCGGCACCCAGCCCGGCCACCGACCGGAAGATCGCGCCCACGTTGGTGTGGTCGGTGATGTTCTCCAGAACGACGATGCGGCGAGCGTTCTCGATGACCTGCGCGACGGGCGGCAGTGCCGGCCGGTGCATCGCGGCGATCGCACCCCGGTGCACGTGGAATCCGGTGATCTTCTCGATCAGGTCGATCGGGCCGGTGAACACCGGCACGTCGGCCGCCAGCATGTCCGCGACCAGGTCGTCGAGCGAGGAACGCCAGTTCTCGGCCAGCACCATCGAGCGCGGCCGGTGGCCGGCCCGCAGGGCCCTGCGGATCACCTTCTCGCTCTCGGCCATGTACAGGCCACCGGCCGGTTCGAGGCGGGTGCGCAGGACGACGTCGGTCAGGCTCACGTAGTCGGCGAGGCGTTCGTCGTTCGGATCGTCGAGGTGGATCAGTGTCACGGTGCGCAGCTTATTAGGGCGCCTGAGTCCCCCGGTGCCGCTCCTGCTCCAGCAGCGCCTCGAGGTCTTTCAGCCGGCCCATGCCGGCGTACGAACGGCTCATCCGGTGGTTGCCCGCGAACTCGTCGCGGTTGCGGTCCAGGAAGGCCCAGTACCCGGCGGTGAACGGGCACGCGTCGTCGCCCACCCGCTTCTTCGGGTCGTACCGGCACCCGCCGCAGTGGTTGCTCATCCGGTGGATGTAGGCGCCACCGGCCGCATAGGGCTTGGTCATCATGGCGCCGCCGTCGGCGTGCAGGGCCATCCCGACCACGTTCGGCACCATCACCCAGTCGTAGCCGTCGACGAAGTTCCGGTGGAACCAGTCGGTCACCTCGACCGGGTCGTAACCCCGCTGCAGCGCCCAGTTCCCGAGCACCATCAACCGCGGGATGTGGTGCGCCCAGCCGTCTTGGCGCACCGACGCCAGCGCGCTGGACAGGCACTTGGCCTGCACCTCGCCGTCGGGGTCGAGCTCGGCGAACCACCGGGGCAGCTCCTGCCGGGCCCCGAGCTGGTTGCGCCGCCGGTAGTCGTCGCCGAAATGCCAGTAGACGTGCCAGACGTAGTCCCGCCAGCCCACCACCTGCCGCACGAAACCCTCGGTACTGGCGAGCCCCGCGTCCCCGTCCTTCCAGGCTTGTTCCGCCCTTCTGGCCACTTCGACCGGATGCAGCAGGCCGAGATTCAGGGGCACGGAGAGCAGGGAGTGCGCCATCCAGCGGTCGTCCTCCAGGATGGCGTCCTCGTACGGGCCGAAGTCCTCCAGCCGCGTGGTCACGAACGACTCCAGCGCCTGCAGCGCCTCGTCCCGGGTGACGGCGAACCGGCGCGGCCCGTCGTCGCCGATGAACTCCACCCCGTCGGCGGCCCAGCGGTCGAGGTCGGCCCGGACCTCCTCGTCGATCTCGTCCTCCTGCGGCCACCAAGGCTTTTGGACGCCGGTGGCCTCCCCGAGCGTCGCGGTCCGGGGAGGGGGTTCGCGGTTGTCCTGGTCGTAGTTCCACCGGCCGCCGACCGGTTCCCCGTCGCCCTCCAGGAGCAGGCGGTGGTACGTGCGGACATCCCGGTAGAAGTCTTCCATCACCAGCTTGCGCCCCTGCCGGCGCTGCGCCCACTTCCCGAACGCCTCCTCGTCGATCGCGTAGCCGCGCGAGGGCAGCACCTCGACGCCCTTCAGGCTCTGCACCAGCCGACGGGCGGCGTAGGTGGTGGGCGCGCAGACGCTGAGACCCTTCAGCGACCTCGGCAGGCCTTCCCGGTAGGTATCGACCCGCCGCACCTGGGCCCGTTCCCCCAGCTCGGCCGCCCGGTGCCGCAGGGCCGACAGCACCAGATGAGCTTTTCGCCGATGGAACCGCCGACGCTCGAACACCCTCCGCGACTCGATCAGCAGCACCGGCTGCTCGTCGTCGTCCAGGAAATGCGGCCCCAGCTGATCCGCGAACAACCAGCGCCATCCCGTCATGGCCACCACCCTAGCCACCCCTCCGCTACACAGAGCAACCAGCAGCCCAAGGCCCGGGAGAAGAACACCCGCCCCAAACCTTCCGTCCCCGGCCCCACCCCGATGTCGTCAAGGCCGGCCCGGTCCGCGCCGATCCCTGGAGGTGTGCCTCGAGCCTCGCTGCCTGTGACCAGCCGTTGGCTGCTGGCCTTCGTGATCGCCGCCGGGGTGCTCGTACCGGCCGCCGGCACGGCCCAGGCCTCCTCCGTGACACAGGCGCAGCGGCGGGCGGCGCGGGCCCAGGGCCGGGTGGATCGGCTGGTGGATCAGTACGAGGACGCCGAGATGGCGATGGCGCGACAGCTTTCGCGGGTGTCACGGGCGTTCTCGGTGGCGGATGCGGCGAGTGCCGACGCCGAGCGGCTGAAGCGGCTGGAGCACCGGGCCGCGGCGCGGCGGGCTCGGGACGTGCGGGCCGTGTACGCCGCCGGCGGCACGGTGGGGCTGATGGCAACGCTGTTGCTGGCGGACTCCCCCAGCGACGCGCTCTGGCGGTACGGCACCAACGACCGGCTGCTGAAGAGCGTGCTCGACTCCGACCAGCAGATCCTGCGGGACACCCAGGCGGTGGCACGGCGGGCCGGGCAGAAGGTGGCGCAGGCCGATGCGGCGGCGGTCGAGCAGTCGGCGGCGATGGGCGAACTACGGCAGGACGCCGACCGGGCCCGGATCGCGCTGGCGAAGGCGCGCACGACGCTGGCGCGCCTGGACCGCAGGGCCCAGCAGGCCCGCGCGGTGCAGGCGGCCCGCGAGCGCATCGCGCAGGCACAGCGCCAGGCCCGGGAACAGCGGCGCCGGGCCACGGGTGTCGTCACCGCGCTGGGTATCCCGGCTGAGTACCAGATCGCGTACCAGGATGCGGCGGGTACCTGTGCCAGCCTGCGGTGGACGCTGCTGGCGGCGGTGGGTCAGGTGGAGAGTGGGCACGGGCGCAACGTGGGGCCCTCGTCGGCGGGGGCACAGGGGCCCATGCAGTTCATGCCGGCGACGTTCGCGGCCTACGGCGTGGACGGTGACCTGAACGGGGTGACGGACATCCAGGACCCGCAGGACGCGATCTTCTCGGCGGCGAACTACCTGTGTGCCAGTGGGATCGGGCGGGGAACGGGAGACAGCGCGGCCCGGGACCGGACCGCGCTGTTCGCGTACAACCGGGCCGACTGGTACGTCGACCTGGTGCTCTCGGCCGAGCAGGCAATCATCGCCCGCGCGGCCGAGGTGGGTCAGTAGGTGAGCCAGTGACGCCTACTGCACCGGCGGGGTGCCGTAGTCGTCGTTCTTCGGGATGGGCTGCGTGTACCCGGCAGGGCTGGTGCTGCCCGACGCCCTGCGGGAGTCGGCGTCGGCCTCGGCGGACGCGGAGGCGGCCTCCTGCCGGGCCCGCTCCAGGGCCTCGTTCGGGTCTTCCAGCGTGGTGTCGCTGAACGGGTTCGTGCCCACTTCGTTGTCCGGCGAGGAGTACCGGGCGGCCGAGGGGGCCGAGATCGTCGCGTCGTTGCCGCCGAGGGCGCCGCTGATGCTGCTGAGCGCCTGGGTGAGCTCGGTCGGCACGATCCACATCTTGCTGGCGGTGCCGTTCGCGATCTGCGGCAGCATCTGCAGGTACTGGTAGGCCAGCAGCTTCGGGTCGGCGTCACCGCGGTGGATGGCGTCGAACACCTGGAGGATGGCCCGCGACTCACCCTGGGCCTTGAGCACCGCGGCCTGAGCCTGACCCTCGGCCCGCAGGATGGACGACTGCTTGTCACCCTCGGCCGTGAGGATCTGCGACTGCTTGACGCCCTCGGCGTTCAGGATCGCCGCGCGCCGGTCGCGCTCGGCCCGCATCTGCTTCTCCATCGAGTCCTGCACCGAGGCCGGCGGGTCGATGGCCTTGAGCTCGACCCGGTTGACCCGGATGCCCCAGCGGCCCGTGGCGTCGTCGAGCACCCCACGCAGCTGACCGTTGATCTGGTCGCGGCTGGTCAGGGTCTGCTCCAGGTCGAGCGAACCGATCACGTTCCGCAGCGTGGTGACGGTGAGCTGCTCGATGCCCTGGATGTAGTTGTAGATCTCGTAGACGGCAGCCTTGGGGTCGGTCGGCTGGAAGTAGATCACCGTGTCGATGTTGACCACCAGGTTGTCCGAGGTGATCACCGGCTGCGGCGGGAACGAGACGACCTGCTCACGCATGTCGACCACGGCCCGCGGCCGGTCGACGAACGGGACCAGGAAGTGCAGACCCGGTTCCAGGGTGCGCGAGTAGCGGCCCAGCCGTTCGACGAGCACGGAGGTGGCCTGCGGGACGATCCGGACCGCTTTCGCGATGGTCGTCAGCACCATCAGCACCACCAGTGCGAGGACGACGAGGAGCACGACATCACCTGGTTCCATGACTACAGCCTTCCTTCGGGGAGTTCGTGCAAGGGCGCCACCACGGCGGCGGCACCGTCGATCCTGACCACGTACACGGGACTGTCGATCTCCAGCGACGGCCGGCCCGGGTCGACCCGGGCAGTCCAGGTCTCACCGGACAGCTTCACCAGACCGCTGGTCTCCGTCACCGGCTCGAGAACCCGCGCCTCGTGCCCCACCAGGGCGGCCGTGCCGGTGATCACGCTTTCGCCACGCGCGGCCCAGGCCTTGAGCGGTGGACGCACGGCGAACAGCAACGCACCCGAGGCGATCGCGAAGACGATCACCTGGAGGGGGACCCCGGCACCCAGGGCGTCGGACAGTGAGGCGGCGAGCGCACCACCGGCCAGCATGAGGAAGAAGAAGTCGAGTGACGTGATCTCGATCAGGCCGAACACCACGGCCACACCGATCCAGATCAGCCAGGCGTGGTCTCCCCAATTGTCCACTGTGCGTCCTCCCGTCTCACGGAGGGCGCATCAGCGCCCCTCCACTACTCCTGACGCAGCACTGCCGACCAGCGTTGCGCGTTACGCCTGACATTCAGAGGAACGTCGAAGGTGGTGCTCAGGTTCTCGTCGGTGAGGGTCTCGTCGATCGGCCCGGCGACGACGGTCTTCCCGGCCTGCAGCATGAGGACGTGGGTGAACCCCGGCGGGATCTCCTCCACGTGGTGCGTGACCAGCACCAGCACCGGCGACTTCTTGTCCCCGGCCAGCTCGGCCAGGTCACGCACGAGGGTCTCGCGGCTGCCCAGGTCCAGGCCCGCGGCCGGCTCGTCGAGCAGCACCAGTTCCGGGTCGGTCATCAGGGAGCGGGCCAGCTGGACCCGCTTGCGCTCGCCCTCGCTCAGGGTGCCGAAGGTGCGGTCGGCCAGGTGCCCCACGCCGAAGGCCGCGAGCAGGTCTTTCGCGCGGCCGTGGTCGAGGGTGTCGTACTGCTCGCGCCAGCGGCCGGAGATCGCGTAGGCGGCGGTCAGCACCACGTCACGCACCAGCTCTTCGGCCGGAATACGCTCCGCCAGAGCCGCACTCGCCAGGCCGATGCGGGGGCGCAGCTCGAACACGTCGGTGCCGCCGAGCGTCTCACCGAGGATCGTCGCGCTGCCCTTGGTGGGATGCATGCGCGCCGCGGCGACCTGGAGGAGGGTGGTCTTACCGGCGCCGTTCGGGCCCAGGACCACCCACCGCTCGCCTTCGCTGACCTCCCAGCTCACGTCGTCCAGGAGAGCGTTGCCGCCACGCATGATCGTGACGCCGTCCAGGTCCAGCACGTCGGCCATGAGCACGACCCTATGGCACTCGCGACCCGGTGCGCCGCCGGGTCCGGCCATCAGGACGATGATCACCTTTCCGTCCCCCCTCAGATGAAGCTTTAGGCTTGGTGGATGCTCCTGCTGCCACGGTCCGCCCGTCTCGCCGCCTGGGGCACGGCCGTGCTCGCGGACGGCGTGGACCCGGCCCAGGCCGTCAACGCCGTCACCCGTGACGACGAACCGCACCAGGTCACGGCCGACTTCGAGGTCGCGGCCACGCTGGGTCTGCCACCCGCGGGCAGCCTGCTCGACCTGCTCGTCAGCCTGCAACGGCACGGCACACCCTCCCTGCACGTGGCCCTCCCCGCGCCCGGCGACCTGCTCGGGCTGCCGGGCCCGCCGGCGTTCAACGAGGCGGCCGTGGAGACCGGCGAGGCGGTGCTGGCGGGCGACGGCGTCAACGATCCGGCCGGCCCGGCCATCGGGCTGGTGGCCGAGATCACCGAATTCGGTTCAGTCTACGAGCCCGGCGCGATGGTCGCGTGGAGGGCCCAGTCGGTGGGTCGCCGCCGGGTCACCGACATCGGCAGCGTCGCGGACGCCGACCGGGAACTGCGCTCGGCCCTGGCCGAGGCGGTCGAGGAACTGGCCCGGCTCGACGTGGCCCGCTGGCGCGACGACGCGGCCGACCGGGTCGCCGCCATCCGCGACGGCGGTCTGGAGAGCGGCATGATTCCCCCGACCACCCCGAAACGCGTGGTGCAGGTGCTGTCCCGGGCCGCCCGGGTGCGCGCGATCGTCGAGCTGGCGAGCGAGGACGACGGCGCGGCGGTCACCCAGGCCGAGGCCCACCGGCGCAGTCAGGCTCTACGGCGCCTCGACGTGGTGTCCCGCCGGGCGATGGTCGCGGCCATCAACGGCATCAAGGAACCCGAGGACGACTAGGTGTACTGACCGCAGGGGGCCTGACCGCGTCGGCCCTCACCCGCTGGGGGCGCCTCCCGGCCCACTAGCGCCGGGAGACCTCCATCCCCCTACAGCACCGAGCGGTAGACCTCGATCGTGCTCTCCGAGATGGCGTCCCAGGAGAAGTGGCTCTCGGCGCGCTGCCGGCCCGCGCGTCCCCAGGCCCGGGCCCGCTCGGGGTCGGCGCAGACCTCGGTCAGCGCCGCGGCCAGGTCGGCCACGAACTTCTCCGGATCCAGGGGGGTTCCGGTGCCGTCGTCGACCTGCTCGATCGGCACCAGCAGACCGGTGACGCCGTCCTGCACGACCTCCGGGATACCGCCCGTGGCCGTGCCGACCACGGCCGCCTCGCAGGCCATGGCCTCCAGGTTCACGATGCCCAGGGGCTCGTAGACCGACGGGCAGACGAATGCGGTGGCGGCGGAGAGCACGGTGCACAGCTCGTCGCGGGGCAGCATGCGCTGGATCCAGACCACGCCGTCGCGGGTCTTGCCCAGCTCCTCCACCAGCGAGGAGACCTCGGCCATGATCTCCGGGGTGTCGGGGGCCCCGGCGCAGAGCACCAGCTGGATCTCCGGCGGCAGCAGGGCCGCGGCGCGCAGCAGGTAGGGCAGGCCCTTCTGCCGGGTGATGCGGCCGACGAAGACCACACTCGGCCGGGCGGGGTCGATGCCCAGCGACCGCACGGTCGCCTCGTCCTCGATCCGCTTCCAGCCCGACAGGTCGATGCCGTTGTGCACGACCCTGACCTTGTCCGGGTCGACCGAGGGGTAGGACCGCAGGATGTCGTCGCGCATGCCGGCGCTGACCGCGATCACCGCGGCCGCGGCCTCGTAGGCGGTCTTCTCGGCCCACGAGCTCAGCGCGTACCCACCACCGAGCTGCTCGGCCTTCCACGGCCGCAGCGGCTCCAGGCTGTGCGCGGTGAGCACATGGGGCACGCCGTGCAGCAGTGAGGCCAGGTGCCCGGCGAGGTTGGCGTACCAGGTGTGGGAGTGGACCAGGTCGGCCCCGGCACAGTCCGCGGCGATGGCCAGATCAACCCCGAAGGTGCGCAGGGCCGGGTTGGCCGCGGCCAGCGTGGCCGGCTCCGGATAGGCGGTCACCGACCGTTCGTCGCGCGGTTCACCGAAGGTGCGAACCTCCACGTCGATCTGGCGGCGGAGCACCTCCACGAGATTCTGCACGTGAACACCCGCCCCTCCATAGACATCCGGCGGGTATTCACGGGAGAGAACGTCGACGCGCATGCTGCCCACCGTAGTGCGACAACGAGCCGACGCCATACAGTCAGCACATGGCGAATCCGAAGGTTCTGGCGATCGTTCTGGCCGGCGGGGAGGGCAAGCGGTTGATGCCACTGACGTTAGACCGCGCCAAACCCGCTGTTCCCTTCGGAGGCGTCTACCGTCTCGTCGATTTCGCGTTGAGCAATCTGGTCAATTCCGGGTACCTGCGGATCGTGGTACTCACCCAGTACAAGAGCCACAGCCTCGACCGGCACATCGCGCAGGCCTGGCGGATGTCGACGCAGCTGGGCAACTACATCGCGCCGGTCCCGGCGCAGCAGCGGGTGGGCAAGCGCTGGTACCTGGGCAGCGCCGACGCGATCTTCCAGAGCCTCAACCTGGTGAACGACGAGAAGCCCGACATCGTCGTGGTGGTCGGCGCCGACCACGTGTACCGCATGGACTTCGCGGCCATGGTCCAGCAGCACATCGAGTCCGGGGCCGGCTGCACGGTCGCCGGTATCCGCACGCCGATCTCCGAGGCCGACCAGTTCGGTGTGATCAAGACCTACGACGAGGACCCGCGCCGCATCGAGGCGTTCCTGGAGAAGCCGGCCAACCCGGTCGGGCTGCCGGACTCGCCGAACGAGGTGCTCGCCTCGATGGGCAACTACGTGTTCGATGCCAAGGCCCTGATCGAGGCCGTGACCAGCGACTCGGACGACCCGGGCTCACGGCACGACATGGGCGGCGACATCGTGCCCTACTTCGTCGGCCGGGGTGAGGCCGCGGTGTACGACTTCAAGGACAACGACGTGCGCGGTTCCACCGACCGCGACCGTCACTACTGGCGTGACGTCGGCACCATCGAGGCCTACTTCGAGGCCCAGATGGACCTGGTCTCCGTGCACCCGGTGTTCAACCTCTACAACTACGACTGGCCGCTGTACACCCACCAGGGCCCGTGGCCCCCGGCCAAGTTCGTGCACGGCTGGCAGGGCCGCATCGGCCACGCGGTGAACTCGATCGTCTCCCCCGGCACCGTGGTCTCGGGGGCGTTCGTGGAGAGCTCGGTGCTCTCGCCCAACGTCAACGTGCGGTCGTGGTCGACGGTCAGCGAGAGCGTGCTGATGGACGGCGTCGACATCGGCCGGCACGCCGTGGTGCGCCGCGCGATCCTCGACAAGAACGTGGTGGTGCCCGAGGGCGCCCGCATCGGCATGGACCCGGTGGCCGACCGCGAGCGCGGTTTCGTGGTCACCGAGTCCGGCATCACGGTGATCGGCAAGGGCCAGCGCGTCACCGTGTAATTACCCGTGCGAACGCGAATGGTCACGCTTAGAGTGCGACGCGTGACCATTCGCATCGGGGTACAGATTCAGCCGCAGCACGCGGACTACGCCGACATCCGCCGGGCGGTGGCGGAGGCCGAGGAGATCGGCGTCGACATCGCCTTCAACTGGGACCACTTCTTCCCGCTCTACGGTGAGGCCGACGGCAAGCACTTCGAGTGCTGGACCATGCTCGGTGCCTGGGCGGAGGCGACGTCGCGCATCGAGATCGGCGCGCTCGTCACCTGCAACAGCTACCGCAACGCCGATCTGCTGGCCGATATGGCCCGCACCGTCGACCACATCTCCGGCGGCCGGCTGATCCTCGGGATCGGCGCGGGCTGGTTCGAGCGCGACTACGACGAGTACGGCTACGACTTCGGCACCGCGGGCACTCGCCTCGCCGACCTGGAGCAGGCGCTGGCGCGGATCGAGGCCCGCTGGCAGAAGGTGAACCCGGCGCCCACGCGCGACATCCCGATCCTGATCGGCGGGGGTGGCGAGAAGAAGACGCTGCGCTACACCGCACGTCACGCCGACATCTGGCACACCTTCGGCGATGTCGAGGTGCTCAGGCGCAAGAGCGCGATCCTCGACGAGTGGTGCGACACCGAGGGCCGGCCCAGCTCCGCCGTGGAACGCTCGATCGGCGTGGACAAGGCCCCCGACGAGGTCGGTGAGGAACTCATCGCCGCGGGCGCCAACCTCTTCACCGTGGGGCTGAACGGGCCCGACTACGACATGGGTCTGGTGCGCGAGTGGGTGGCCTTCCGCGACGCGAAGAAGGATTGAGGACGCGTCGGGTCACCACCGCTCTTCCTGGTCCGTGATCATGCGAACTTTCCCCGGGGAGAGTTCGCATGATCACGACCGGGACGTGGGGGTCAGGATCGGCGGGCCCGGAACACCGTGTCGTGGATCGTGATGTCGTGACCCTCGGGATCCTTCGCCGGACGCGGCCGGGCCGCCGACGTGATCACCTCCCAGCCGGTGAGGTCCAGGCAGTCGGCGATCTCCTCGGCCGTCCAGAAGGCGTCGGGCAGGTCGGGCCGGCCCATCGTCGTGGCCAGGTCGAGCGGGCTGTGCAGCACGATCAGCAGCTGGCCGCCGGGGGCCACGGCCGACGCCAGGCGGCGGAACGGCTCGGGCTCGGTCGGGTGGACGAAATGGCTCGTCACCAGGTCGTACTGGCCCCGCGGCGGCTGCCACGAGCGCAGGTCGGCGTGCACCCACTCGGTGCGGGTGGCGATGTCCTCCCCCAGCTCTGCGGCCCAGGCCTCGTTCTTCTCCAGCACCACCCGGGAGAAGTCGGCCCCCGTGACCCGCCAGCCCCGCGCCGCCAGCCAGAACACGTCGCCGCCCTCACCGCAGCCGGCGTCCAGGGCCGAGCCCGGCTCCAGCCCTTCGACCTCGGTGACCAGCTGCGGGTTGACGTTGCCGCTGAAGATCCGGTCGGCGCCGCCGTAGCGTTCCTCCCAGGCCGGGGCCTCGAACCAGACGTGGTGGTCGGTCATCTCGCCGCCTCCACGGCCCGGCGGGTGTCGTCGAGGATCAGGTCGTAGTTGATCTGTGAGCCGGCCATCAGCCCGGCCCCGGCGGAGATGACGACCTGTGCGGCCATCGAGGCGACGTTGCCGGCCGCCCACACCCCGGGCACGTTCGTCTTCCCGGTGGGATCGGCCTGCACCGAGGTCCCCAGCACGGCGCCCTCCACCACCATCTCGGTGATCTCCAGGCCGAGGCCCTCGAGCCCGGCGACGCGGGCGTTGAAGCGCGGCGCGACCACCACGACCTCCCGCGCCACCACCTCGCCCGACACCAGCCGCACCCCGGTGATCCCCTCGTCCTTCATCTCGACCGCGGCCACCTCGCCCTCGACCACCCGCACGCCGAGCGCGGCCAGCTGCTCGAGAGCATCGGCCCCGAGGTCGGGCGCGGTGTGGGTGAACACCACCACGTCGTCCGAGAGCTGCCGGAACATCAGCGCCTGGTGCATCACCATCGGGGTGGAGGCCAGCACCCCGATCGCCTGCCCACGGTGCTCGTATCCGTGGCAGTAGGGGCAGTGGATGACGTCCTTGCCCCAGCGTGCGGCCAGGCCCTCGACCGCGGGCAGCTCGTCCCGCAGACCGGTGGCCAGCAGGAGGCGGCGGGCCTGCACGCTCTCGCCGCTCTCCAGGGTGATGACGAACCCGTCGTCGGTGGGCCGGGCACCGGTCACGACCCCGGACACCACCTCTCCCCCGTAGCCCTCGAGCTCCTTGCGCCCGTCGGCCACCAGGTCGAGCGGCGAGGTGCCCTCGCGGCCCAGGTAGTTGTGCATCGCCTCGGCCGGGGCGTTGCGTGGGTCGCCCGCGTCCACCACCAGTACTGATCGCAGTGACCGGGCCAGGGTGACGGCGCCGCTCAGGCCGGCCGCTCCCCCACCGATGACCACGACGTCGTAGGTGTTCCTCATCGTTCCTCCTCGTCGGCATACTCGTCCGAGCTGTGTCCGAGCTGCTTCCGAGAGTGCCTCCGGGTTCCCGGTCTTGACAAACTTTGTTGCTGGAACGGCAAATGGACGGGTGAAGCGAGTTCAGGACCACCGGGGAGAGTTGGCATGATCACGGACGCAGAGGGCGGGGACGAGGGGTTCGAGGACGTCCTCCATGCTGTCGGCCCGCGGCTGCGGCAGTTGAGGCAGGAGCGCGGGGCCACGCTGGCCGAGCTCGCCGAGGAGACCGGCATCTCCGTGAGCACACTGTCGAGGCTCGAGGCGGGCCAGAGGCGGCCCACGCTGGAGCTTCTGCTGCCCCTGGCCCGGGCGCACCAGGTGGCGCTGGACGAGCTGGTCGACGCCCCGGCAACCGGTGACCCGCGGATCCGGCCCCGCCGCATCGAACGGCACGGTGCGGTCTACCTGCCGCTGAGCCGCCGGCCCGGCGGACTCCAGGCCTACAAGATCATCTACCCGCCGAACTTCCCGGGCACCGGGCCCGCGCCGGACGACCAGCGCACCCACGAGGGCTACGACTGGATCTACGTGCTCGGCGGCCGGCTCCGGCTGGTGCTCGGTGAGCACGACTTCGTGCTGGAGGCGGGCGAGGTGGCCGAGTTCGACACCCGCACCCCGCACTGGATGGGAAATCCGGATCCCACGCCGACGGAGGTACTGGGACTGTTCGGCCCACAGGGTGAGCGTATGCACGTGCGGGCCCGGCCCCGGCAACCGTGAAAAGGCGTGAACAGACATGAACAGGCGTGAGCACGGCGCCGTCCGAGGGCTATTGGGATGAATCCCTCAGCCGGGGAATGGTCTCGTTCCGGCAACGCTCGACTAGCCTCATGGCCGTGACCACGCAGCAGGATGCTCCGGCACCGACGACCTCCCTGCCCTCCGACGGCTCCCCCACCGTGCTGTTCACCCTCACCGGCCCCGACCGGCCGGGGGTGACGACCGCCGTCTTCCAGGCCCTGACCCGTTCCGGCGTCGAGGTTCTCGATGTGGAGCAGGTGGTGGTGCGGGGTCATCTGTCCCTCGCCGTGCTGGTGACGGCCGGCGACGACGAGGCGGGCACGATCGGCGCCGTGCGTGTGGTCGGCGGAGAGCTCGGGCTGACGGTGACCGGGTTGCCGGGCACCGGTGACAACTCCAAGCGACGCCGCAACCGGCTGGCCGTGACCATGCTCGGCGCGCCGTTGCTGCCCTCGGCCGTGGCCGGGGTCGCGGGCCGGATCGCCGAGCACGGGGCCAACATCGACCGCATCCGGCGCATCTCCCGCTTCCCGGTCACCACCATCGAGATGGACGTGTCCGGTGGTGACGGTGAGGTGCTGCGCCGCGAACTGACCGCCGAGGCGATGGCTCACGGGGCCGACCTCGCCGTCTGCCCGGCCGGGCTGGCCCGCCGCGGCCGACGCCTGGTGGTGATGGACGTCGACTCCACGCTGATCCAGGACGAGGTGATCGAGCTGCTCGCGGGCCACGCCGGCCCGGAGGTGGAGAAGCAGGTCGCCCACGTCACCGAGCGGGCCATGCGCGGCGAGCTGGACTTCGCGCAGAGCCTGCACGAGCGCGTCGCCTGCCTGGCCGGGCTGCCCGAGAGCGTGCTGGACGACGTCTACCACTCGGTGCGCCTGACCCGCGGCGCCCGCACGCTCACCCGCACCCTGCGCCGTCTGGGCTTCACCCTGGGTGTGGTGTCGGGCGGGTTCATCGAGGTGGTGGCGCCCCTGGCCCGCGACCTCGGCATCCATCACGTGGCGGCCAACCAGCTGGAGGTCGCCGACGGGCACCTCACCGGCCGGGTGGTGGGAGCGGTGGTCGACCGCGCCGCCAAGGCTGCCTCGCTGCGCCGGTTCGCCGAGCTCGAGGGTCTGTCGCTGTCCCGCACGGTCGCGATCGGCGACGGCGCGAACGACCTGGACATGCTGGCCACCGCCGGCCTGGGCATCGCCTTCTGCGCCAAGCCGGTAGTTCGTGAGCAGGCCGACACCTCGGTGAGCGTGCCCTACCTCGACGCCGTGCTGTACCTGCTCGGGATCCCGCGATCCGAGATCGAGGACGCCGACGAAGATCTTGCCCCGGCTGTTCCGGGTGAGGCCGAAGCACCGACCGGAGGGAACCGATCATGAGCACCGCACCGACCCGCAGGCTGATCCTGATCCGGCACGCGAAGGCGGAGCAGGCGACGCCCGGCCAGGAGGACGTGGACCGTCCGCTGGCACCGCGCGGCCTGCTCGACGCCGTGGTGGGTGGTCAGGAGCTGGCGCTCGTCGCCGTCCCCGACCTGGTGCTGTGCTCCCCCGCCCGGCGCACCCGGCAGACCTGGCGCACCGTGCTCGAGGGCCTCTCGGGAGAACTCGCGCAGCCGGCCCACCCCGAGGTGAAGTACCCGCACGGCCTGTACGAGGCGGGGGTGTTCGACCTGGTCGAGACCGTGCGTAAGGCCGGGGGCCAGGCATCCGTCGTGGTGCTGGTCGGGCACGAGCCGACCATGTCGGAGGCCACGCTGTCCCTGGCCGGCGCCGGGTCCGACCCGGACGCCGTGCAGCACGTCAAGGCCGGCTTCCCGACCGCGGGTATCGCGGTGCTGGCGGTCGAGCGGGAGTGGGCCGACCTGGCGCCCGGTGACGGACGGCTGGAGAAGTTCGTGGTACCCCGGGCCGACGGTGGCGGCTCGATCGGCTGAGAAACTTTCCGGGACAAAGAGTGAGGACGTTGTGGGCGGCGCCCACAACGTCCTCACTTCCGGGTTTGATCAGACGTTGCCGGCCATCGCCTGGAAACCGCCGTCCACGTACACGATCGTGCCCGTGGTCGCCGGGAACCAGTCGGACAGCAGCGCCACGCAGGCCTTGGCGGTGGGCTCCGCGTTACGCACGTCCCAGCCCAGCGGGGCGCGGTTCTGGAACAGCTCGTCGAAGGCCTCGAAACTCGGGATCGCCTTCGCGGCCGTGGTGCGCAGCGGGCCGGCCGCCACGATGTTGCTGCGGATGCCCTTGGGACCCAGGTCCCGGGCCACATAGCGTGACGTCGACTCCAGCGCGGCCTTGGCCACACCCATCCAGTCGTAGGTCGGCCAGGCGATGCGCGCGTCGAGGGTCAGGCCGACCACCGCGCCGCCCTCCTTCAGCAGCGGCAGTGCGGCCACAGCCAGCGACTTGTAGCTGAAGGCCGAGATCTGCAGCGCCGTGGCGACGTCTTCCCACTCGGTGTTGAGGAAGTTGCCACCCATCGCGCTCTGCGGCGCGAAACCGATGGAGTGCAGCACGCCGTCCAGGCTGTCGACGTGCTCGCGCACCCGCTCGGGCAGCGCGGCCAGGTCTTCGGTGCTGGTGACATCGAGCTCGATCACCGGCGGGGTCTTCGGCAGGCGCTTGGCGATGGCCTGCGTGAGCTTCATCTGCCGGCCGAAGGAGCTCAGCACGACCTCGGCGCCCTCCTCCTGGGCAACCCTCGCCGCGTGGAAAGCGATGGACGAGTCCATCAGCACACCCGTCACGAGCAGCTTCTTGCCCTCGAGCAGTCCCATTCGTGCAGTCCCTTTCACTTCGCAGAAAACGCCCGCGGCCCGTGCGGCCGCGGGCGAAAACTCATCTGTAGGTCAGTGACCCATGCCGATGCCACCGTCGACGGGGATGACCGCGCCGGTGATGTAGGCGGCCGAGTCGGAGGCGAGGAAGCGCACGGTGGCCGCGATCTCGTCGACATTGCCGAACCGGCCGGCCGGGATCCGGCTCAGGTACTCGCTCCGCACCTTCTCCGGCAGGGACGCCGTCATGTCCGTGTCGATGAAGCCCGGCGCCACGACGTTGGTGGTGATGCCCCGCCCACCGATCTCCCGGGTGATCGCGCGGGCCATGCCGACCAGACCGGACTTGGTGGCCGCGTAGTTCACCTGCCCCGGCGATCCCATCAGGCCGACGACGCTGCCGACCAGGATGATGCGGCCACGACGGGCCTTGATCATCGACTTGCTGACGGCCCGCACACAGCGGAACGTGCCACCCAGGTTGGTGTCGACGACCGTGTCCCAGTCGTCGTCACTCATCCTCATGAGCAGCGTGTCGCGGGTGACGCCCGCGTTCGCCACGAGCACCTCGATCGGGCCCTGGTCGGCCTCGACCTGGGCCACCGCGTTCTTCACCGACTCGGTGTCGGTGATCTCGCAGAGGACACCCTTCAGGCCGGCCGGCGGCTCGCCGCTGCGGTGGGTCACGGTGACGGCGTCGCCGTCCTCCGCCATCGCCCGGGCGATCGCCAGTCCGATCCCTCGGTTACCACCAGTCACCAGCACACTGCGAGCCACGATCACCCTTCCGTTGTTTTCCAAGCTGCCGTTCCCTATCGATCCGGATCGGTTCGTGCCGTTCCGTGTCGATTCGTATCGATTCGTCTCGATCCGGTCACGGTCTCGCGCGGCGGCGCGCCGACCGGCCGACGACGAACGGAATCCGGTGAGTGACGTTATCCGACTCCGGAACAGCCACGCACCAGCGCACCCAGGGCAAAGATCGACCCGGAAATCTGTCGGAACCGTACAAGTGCCCGGCGGCGGGGGCCTGTCCCGGCCGGGGAAAAGGAGTAGGTTCACGCCGTGCGAGCTGTGCAGATTACCGAGTTCGGCGGTCCCGAGGTACTCAGGGTGACCGACCTCGACGAACCCACGCCCGGTGCGGGTGAACTGCTGGTCGAGGTCGACTCGGCCGGGGTGAACTACGCCGACACCCACCAGGCCGAAGATTCCTACCTGGTCCGGCAGACCCTGCCGTTCGTGCCGGGCAGCGAGGTCGTCGGCCGGGTCGTCGCCGGGTCGGGCCTCCCGATCGGCACCCGTGTGCTGGGGCTCACCTCGGGCGGAGGTGGCTACGCCGAGCGCGTCGTGGTGCCGTCCGACCAGGCCTTCAGGCTGAAAGACGATCTGACCGACGCCCAGGCCCTGGCCCTGCTGGTGCACGGCACCACCGCCTGGCACCTGTTGCGACGCAGCGCCGAACTGCGCGGGGGCGAGACCGTCGTGATCCACGCCGCGGCCGGCGGCGTCGGCACCATGGCCGTGCAGCTGGCCCGGGCCTGGGGTGCCGGGCGCATCATCGCCACCGCCTCGGGCGAGGCCAAGTGCGAGCTGGCGCGCTCGCTCGGCGCCCACGTGGCTCTCGACATCTCGGCCACGACCACCGCCGACGAGGTGCGTGACGCGCTGCTCGCCGCGAACGACGGCCAGGGTGTCGACCTGGTGCTGGAGATGACCGGTGGGCACGTCTTCGACGGTTCCCTGGCCTCCCTGCGCCCACTGGGGCGGATCGCGGTGTTCGGGCTCGCCTCGAAGATCGACCCGGCACCGGTGCGCGTGCAGAAGCTGATGCGCAAGTCGCTCACGCTGACCGGCTTCTGGCTCCCCCACGCCGTGGCCCAGCCCGGCCTGCTGGCCGGCGCGCTGGAGGAGATGCGCTCGATGGTGCGGGCCGGCGTGCTCAACCCGGTCCTGGGTGGCAGTTATCCCCTTGCCGAGGCCGCCCGCGCGCACGAGGATCTTCGCAGCCGCCGCAGCACCGGGAAGCTGGTGCTCGACATCTCCGGACAAGGGATCACGCAGGTCGTCGCTAAGGAGTCCTGAATGACGGCAATGACGGCGCAGATCGACGCCGACTTCCTCGCTCTCCCCCTGGACTCACTGGCCGACGCGGCGCTGCAGCACGCCCGCAGCGCCGGGGGCAGCTTGCTGCAGCATGCCGACCTACGGGTGCAGCGCATGCGCGGTGGGTCGATGCAGGTGCGCGACGCCCGGCTGTCGTCCAGCTCCGACGCGGTGGTCGCCGGCCTGGCGGTGCGCGTGCTGCTCGACGGGGTCTGGGGTTTCGCCGCCACCGACGAGCTCACCCCGGCCGCCGCCGTGGCGACCGCCCGGCGGGCGCTGGAGGTGGCCCGGATCTCGCGGCCCCTGGTCGCCGAGCGGGTCGAGCTGGCCCCTGAGCCGGTGCACGCCGGTGCCACCTGGGTCTCGCCGTACACGACCGACCCGTTCGCGGTTCCCGTGGCGGAACGGGCCCGGCACCTGGCCGGCTGGTCGGGCACGCTGCTCGCCGCCGACGGCGTGGACCACTGTGACGTCACGCTGAACCTGGCCAAGGAGCAGAAGTTCTACGCCGACCTGGCCGGTACGGTCACCCGGCAGCAGCGGGTGCTGATCGAGCCCGAGATCACCGTGGTGGCGATCGCACCGGCCGGTCCGGAGTCGATGCGCTCACTGGCCCCGCCGGTGGCCCGCGGCTGGGAGTACGTGCTCGGTGAGGGATGGGACTTCGCGGCCGAGATCGAGCGTCTGCCGGAGCATCTCGCCGAACGGGTGAAGGCGCCCACGGTGACCGCAGGCGACTACGACCTGGTCATCGACCCGACCAACCTCTGGCTCACCATCCACGAGTCGGTCGGCCACGCGACCGAGCTCGACCGCTCCCTGGGCTACGAGGCGGCCTACGCCGGAACCAGTTTCGCCCGCCTGGAGGGCGTCGGCAGGTTCCGCTACGGCAGCGACCTGATGAACGTCACGGCCGACCGCACCACCCCGCACGGTGGGGCCACCATCGGTTTCGACGACGAGGGCGTGGCCACCCGCTCCTGGGACCTGGTCTCGGGCGGTGTGCTGGCCGGCTTCCAGCTCGACCGGGCGATGGCCGCGCGCTGTGGTTTCGCGGCGTCCAACGGCTGCGCGTACGCCGACTCGGCACTCAACGTGCCGGTGCAGCGGATGGCGAACGTCAGTCTGGCCCCTGATGCAGCGGGCTCCTCGGACGTGACGACCGCCGACCTGATCTCCGGTGTGGACGACGGCCTCTACGTGGTCGGCGACAAGTCCTGGTCGATCGACATGCAGCGCTACAACTTCCAGTTCACCGCCCAGCGGTTCTACCGGATCCAGGGTGGGAAGCTGGCCGGGCAGGTGAAAGACGCCGCCTACCAGGGCTCCACACCGGGCTTCTGGGGCTCGCTGAAGGGCCTGGGCGGACCGTCCACCTACTACCTCGGTGGGGCGTCGAACTGCGGCAAGGCCCAGCCCGGTCAGTCCGCCTGGGTCAGCCACGGCGCCCCGGCCACACTTTTCGAGCAGGTCAAGGTGCTCAACACGCGCAGCGAGGGGGGCCGATGAGCACGTCGTCGGAGTTCGTCGAGATCGCCCTCGGCGAAATTGCCCGGGCCGGAGCCGATCTGGGCGCCGCGGTGCTGGTCTCCGAGGCCAGCACCGCGAATCTGCGCTGGGCCCTGAGCGGCCTGACCACCAACGGCCTGACCTCCGCCCGCACGGTCACCGTGATCGTCGGCGCGCCCGTCGCCGGTGGCACCGGTGCGGGCGTGCTGAGCCGTCAGGGGCTGGACGCGGACGGCGTTCGGGCTCTCGCCGCCGACACCGTCGCCCTGGCCCGCGACGCCGAACCGGCAGAAGACGCGGCGCCTTTCGTGACCGGCGAGGAACTGCCCGGGTTCGCCGACCCGGGGGCCGAGACCGGCGCGTCCACCCTGTCGGGGGTCGCGGAGGCGCTCGGTGAGGTGTTCGGGCGCTCCCGCGCCCAGGATCGCGAGTCGTTCGGTTTCGCCCTGCACGAGGTGGTCACCACCTGGCTGGGCACGACCGGGGGCCTGCGCTACCGGCACGAGCAGCCGCGGGGCACCATCGAGCTGACCGGGAAGGCCGGAGCCAGAAGCCGTTCCGCCTACGTGGCGGGCGCCACCCGCGACTTCGGTGATGTCGACGTGCTGGCGATGGACGACGAGATCGCCACCCGGCTGCGCTGGCAGGAACGCCCGATCACGCTGAAGCCGGGCCGGTACACCACGGTGTTGCCGCCCACCTCGGTCGCCGACCTGATGATCTACTTCCTGTGGTCGTCCGACGCCCGCACCGCACACGAGGGCCGCAGCGTGTTCTCGCGCACCGGCGGTGGCACCCGGGTCGGTGAGACGATCACCAGCAGCCCGGTGAGCCTGCTCAGCGACCCGTTCCACGCCGGACTGGGGTGCGCCGACCGGGTTCTGACCACCGCGTCGTCGCCGATGGCCTCGGTGTTCGACAACGGCCTGGCCTCCCCCGCCGCCACCTGGCTGGACTCCGGCACGATCAGCAACCTGCCCACCACCCGGCACACCGCCGGCCTGACCGGGCTGCCTCTGGCCCCCGCGGCCGACAACCTGGTGCTGACCGGCGCGGACGGCACCGGCAGCACCCTTGACCTGCTGGCCGGGGTGGACAACGGCCTGCTGCTGAGCTCGATGTGGTATATCCGCGAGGTCGACCCCCAGACGCTGCTGCTGACCGGCCTCACCCGCGACGGGGTCTATGTCGTCGAGAATGGCGAGGTCGTCGGCGCCACCAGCAATTTCCGCTACAACGAGAGCCCGGTGGACCTGCTGTCCCGGATCGACGCCTACGGCGCCACCGAGGTGTGCCTGAGCCGGGAGTGGGGCGAATGGTTCACCCGCACCGCCATGCCGGCGTTGCGGATCCAGGACTTCAACATGAGCACGGTGGCCGAAGGCGCCTGACCCTCCCTCGTTTTTAGAGGACGTGGGAGAGGCCGCCGTCTACCGCCAGCATCGTTCCCGTCACGAAACTGGCCGCGGGTGAGAGCAGGAACACCGCAGGACGGGCGAATTCCAGCGGCTCGCCGTACCTTCCGAGCGGGATCCGCGACTCCTGCTGCCGGCGCACCTCCTCCGGGCGCCCGCCGGCGGCGTCGGGTGTGCGGGAGCGGTCGGCGTCGACGCGCCCGGGCATGATGCCGTTGACCCGCACGTTGCGGTCACCCAGCTCGTTCGCCAGGGTCTTGGCCGCCATCGCCAGGCCGGGTCGCATACCGTCGGAGAGCGCTTGGCCCGCAACGGTTTCCTTGACCGTGGTGGACAGCACGAGCACCACCGAGCCGCCCTCGCGCGACGACAGCTTGCCGACCGTGCGGGCCAGGCGCAGCGGACCCAGGAAGGTCTCCTCGAACGCCATGCGCCAGGCGCCGTCGTCGAGGTCCATCACCGCGCCCGACGGCGGCTCGCCGACGCTGATCAGGCCACCGTCGAGTCGCCCGTACCGGGCCACCGCGGCCGCGACCAGGCAGGTCTCGATCCCCGGCTCACCGATGTCGCCGGGCACGGCGATCGCCCGTTCGGAACCGCCGAGCGACGCCGCGGTCGCCTTCAGCTCCTCCTCGTCGCGGTCGCACAGCACCAGGCGCGCGCCCTCGGCCGCGAGCAGTTCCGCGCAGGCCCTGCCGAGACCCCTCGAAGCTCCCGTCACGACGTACACCCGGTCTGACAGACCCAGATCCATCGAGTTATCCCGTTCCTCGCACCCCACCGCCCACCAATGACTCATGGTGACTGATCGAACACTCTAGAACGATATGCCGGGTGAAACCCGCAACGAGGGTCCTCCGATCGGACCGAACGTGGAAGCCGTCCGCGCATGCGGCATGATCTGTGCATCATGAATACCCGTACCCGCCGGATCGCGTTCCAGGGTGAACTGGGCGCCAATTCGCACATCGCCTGCCGTGACGTCTATCCCGACTACGACCCGGTGCCGTTCCGCACCTTCGAGGAGTGCTTCACCGCGCTCGGGGACGGCACGGCCGACCTGGCGATGATCCCGGTGGAGAACTCCACGGCCGGGCGGGTGGCCGACATCCACTACCTGCTGCCCGACTCCACGGTGCACATCGTCGGCGAGTACTTCCTGCCGATCCGCCACCAGCTGCTCGGCCTGCCGGGCACCACGCTGGAGCAGGTCAAGAGCGCGCGCAGCCACCCGCAGGCGCTCGACCAGTGCCGCAACGCCCTGCGCGACCTCGGCATCACCCCGGTGACCGCCACCGACACGGCCGGCAGCGCCCGGGAGATCATCGAGGCGGGCGACCCCTCGGTGGCCGCGATCGCCTCCACCCTGGCCGCCGAGGTCTACGGCCTGGACGTGCTGCGGGCCGACTTCGAGGACGAGGCCCACAACACCACGCGCTTCATCATCCTCTCCCCCGAGAACCTGCGCGCCGCGCCGGGAGTGGGGCCGATCGTGACCACCTTCGTGTTCGGCGTGCGCAACATCCCGGCCGCGCTCTACAAAGGGCTGGGCGGTTTCGCCACGAACGGCGTGAACATGACCAAGCTGGAGAGCTACATGGTGGGCGGGAACTTCACCGCCACCCGGTTCCTGGCCGACATCGACGGGCACCCCGACGAGCCGCACGTGGCGCGGGCGTTCGAGGAGCTCAGCTTCTTCGCCGAGGTCCGCATGCTGGGCGTGTACCGGGCCAGCCCGTTCCGCGCGCAGCAGCGGCCGGGGATCTAGGGGCCGTCCCCTGGTCAGCGGTAGGTGGCACCGGTGAGGGCGGGAGGACCTTCCTCCTCCTCGTCCTCCATCTCCTCCTCGTCCCGCCGGCGCACCTCACGCACGGCGGCCACGCCGAAGAGGATGTACGCCACCAGCGCGAACCCGTCCCACTGCACGGAGTAGGACAGGTTGATACCGATGCTCTCCTGGGGCCGGTCGGCGGCCTCGGGAGTGTCGGTGGCGGACGGGTCTTCACTGACCAGGGCGCCGAAGGCCCCGGCGACCCGGTCCTGCTCGATGCCGGTCTGCCGCACCAGGGCCGGGATGTTGATCCGGGCCGCCTGCCCGGCCGGTGCCGTGCGGTTCGATGCCTCCTCGCTGGACCGCAGCCGGGCCACCACCGTGACCTCGCCGGTGGGCGCGGCCGGCACACTGTCCGGCCTCGAGGCGTTCGCCGCACCGGCCGGGATCCAGCCGCGGTCGACGAACAGCACCGAGCCGTCGGTGGTGCGCAGGGGCACGACCACCTCGTAGCCGTTCTGGGAGTTGCTGCCCCCGGCGCTGAGCGAGCCGGCCTGGCCGATCTGGTCGTGCGGCCGGTTGCGGATCAGCACCGTCCGGTCGGCCAGGTATTCGCCCGTCACCGTGACCGGCCGATACTGCAGGTCGTGGGGCAGCGCGGCGGAGGCCTTCTGGGCCGTGGCGGGGATCAGCTGGTTCAGCGGCACCGGGGCGGCGTCGTAGTTCGCCTTGATCAGGTTGTTGCGGGCCGAGCGGACCTCGTGCCGGTGGAACTGCCAGCGCCCGAGGAACACGAACACGATCGACAGCACGACGATACCGACGAGGGAGAGCATCCAGCCGCGTTCGCGCAGCAGGCCCAGGGCGGCCCGGGTGGTGTCCCAGGCGCCCCGCCGGGGGGCCGGGGTGGAGTCTTCCGTCTCCTGCGGCGCCTCGACGCTCACGCCAGCTCCTCGGTTCTCACCGTGTCCTTGAGGAAGCCCCGCAGACTCAGGAACTCCTCGAGGTGCTCACGGTGGTCGTCGCAGGCCACCCAGATCTTGCGCCGCTCGGGCGTGTGCAGCTTCGGGTTGTTCCACCGCAGCGCCCACACCGCGGCCTGCCGGCAGCCGCGAGCACTGCACATCGGGTCCTGCCGTTCTGTCACGAGGGACAGTCTGCCAAAAGGCGGACGCCGGGCGGCCACGGGGGATGCCGCCCGGCGTCCATTCGCGCACCCCGACGGGGGATGCAGGGCGCGCTCAGCAAGTATGACACGGATCGGTGTCAGTCTGACCCATGAATCAGGACGGCCATTCGGGTGACTCTTCACTGCGGCCTATCGGACGGCAGGGTCGAATCCCTCACAAATTCCCGGCCGTTGGCCCGCGAAGCGTCGAAACTGCCCTCAAAAGCCTCCGAACCGGACGATTCTTCATGAAATGGGCGCTGTGGCGGATGAATCGTCACCTCGATGTCCTCGTCCACCGTCGCGGCGGGAGCCGCCGACGACAGCGCGGTGCGCACCGACGGGGTGACGGGGGTGACGGGGGCCGGGCCGGGTCCGCCGCGCCGGTCGGTGGCGTTGGCCATGACGACGGCGACGTAGGGCAGGAAGACCGCACCGATCGCGAAGATCCACCACGACCAGTGGCCCCACCGGGTGTGGACGACGATGGCGAGGATGACGCAGACGACGCGCATGCTCATCGAGATCAGGTAGCGACGGATCCGTGCGTCCAGATCGTCGGAAAGGGGCGACACCGCTCCAGTGATGCTGTGCACGGGCTGCACGGGCCGCGTGTGCCCCCGTGTTCCGGGCTCTTCGCCTCTGTCCACCCTGTCACCGTACGCCTAGTGCGATGACCACGAAGGTCGGCCACCCGCTTGGTCGTGATCATGCGATCCGCCGGCCTTCGGCCGGGGAGGTGCCCCCACGTCCCCGGGGGACGGGAACAGCGCAAAACAGCGCTGACGGCCCGGGAGCGCAGATGGTGCCTTGCGCCCCCGGCCGTCAGCGGTGCTGGACGAACTCACTGTCGAAGATCTTACGACCGCGAGGTCTTAGTGCTGCTTGGCCTTGCCTCGGGTAGCTCCACCCCGGCCACGCAGCTGAACCTCGTTCTCGGTGAGGATGCGGTGGACGAAACCGTAGGAACGCCCCGTCTCCTCCGCCAGAGCACGAATACTCGCGCCCGACGTGTATTTCTTCTTCAGCTCACCGGCCAGCTTCGAACGATCGGTGCCCGTGATCCGGGCTCCCTTCTTAACACTCTCGGCCACGAATCCTCCTCGAACGTGTGTCGTTCTCGGTCCATGGTGATCTCGAGTCGAAGATCCGGCCAGTCGACCTGCCACGCAAAGTGACTTGACGGACATTCCTTTCACACCGGCCTACTCCGAACGGGTCCGGCACAGGCGCCCGAATCCGTTCTCAACGGCGCACTGTGCACAGGTGAGAACGATCTTCGCGGGCAGTTCGGGAGGCTTCGGAAGGGATGATCCGGATAACCCGCCGGAAACTCAGGCCAGGGTGACGAGGTCGAGGTAGTCGCGGCTCCACAGGTCTTCCTCACCGTCGGGCAGAAGAACCACCCGTTCGGGGTTGAGCGCCTCCACCGCACCCTCGTCGTGAGTCACCAGAATGATGGCGCCCTCGTAGCGGCGCAGGGCGTCCAGCACCTCTTCCCTGCTGGCCGGGTCGAGGTTGTTGGTGGGCTCGTCGAGCAGCAGCACGTTCGCGCCGGAGACGACCAGGGTGGCGAGCGCCAGCCGGGTCTTCTCACCGCCGGAGAGCACACCGGCGGGCTTGGAGGCGTCGTCGCCGCCGAAGAGGAACGAGCCGAGCACGGTACGGATCTGGGTGTCGTTCAGATCGGGCGACGCGGTGCGCATGTTCTCGAGCACGGTGCGGTCGGTGTCGAGGGTCTCGTGCTCCTGCGCGTAGTAGCCCAGCCGCAGGCCGTGGCCCGAGACCACCTCTCCGGTGTCGGGCTTCTCGATGCCGCCGAGCATGCGCAGCAGCGTGGTCTTGCCGGCTCCGTTGAGACCGAGCACGACGACCCGGGAACCGCGGTCGATGGCCAGCGAGACGTCGGTGAAGATCTCCAGGCTGCCGTAGCTCTTGCTGAGCCCCTCGGCGGTCAGCGGCGTGCGACCGCAGGGGGCCGGCTGCGGGAAACGGAGCTTGGCCACCTTGTCGGCCTTGCGGGTGTCTTCCAGGCCGGACAGCAGCTTCTCCGCACGCTTGGCCATGTTCTGCGCGGCCGTGGCCTTGGTCGCCTTGGCGCGCATCTTGTCGGCCTGCTGCAGGAGGATCGACGCCTTCTTCTCGGCGTTCTGGCGCTCGCGGCGGCGGCGCTTCTCGTCCGTCTCGCGCGCCTCCAGGTACTTCTTCCAGCCGACGTTGTAGATGTCGAGGGCCGAGCGGTTCGCGTCCAGGTGGTAGACCTGGTTGACCACGACCTCCAGCAGCTCCACGTCGTGGCTGATCACGATCAGGCCGCCGTTCCAGACCTTCAGGAAGTCGCGCAGCCAGGCGATCGAGTCGGCGTCGAGGTGGTTGGTGGGCTCGTCGAGCAGCAGGGTGTCGGAGCCCGAGAACAGGATCCGGGCCAGCTCGACGCGGCGGCGCTGACCACCCGAGAGGGTGCCCAGCGGCTGCTCCAGCACGCGGTCGGGCAGGCTCAGGCTGGCGCAGATGGTGGCGGCCTCGCTCTCGGCCGCGTACCCGCCGCCGGCCGTGAACTCGGCCTCCAGGCGGGAGTAGCGGTCCATCGCGGCGTCGCGGGTCGCGTCGACGACGCTGGCCATCTCGCCCTCGGCCACCCGCATGTTCCGGATCACCTCGTCCAGCCCCCGGGCACTGAGCACCCGGTCGCGGGCCAGGATCGTGAGGTCTGCGGTGCGCGGGTCCTGCGGCAGATATCCGACCTCGCCGCTACGGGAGACGGTGCCCGCGGCGGGCTGCCCCTCCCCGGCCAGAACCTTGGTCAGAGTGGTCTTCCCGGCGCCGTTGCGGCCGACCAGTCCGACGCGCTGACCTGGGCCGACACGGAAGTTGGCGTTCTCGACGAGAAGTCGTGAGCCGGCGCGCAGCTCTACACCGGAGGCAGTGATCATGGGTGGGTACGGCTCCTGCGAAAGGTCTGGGACTGAGGTGCCCGGTGTGCAGCAGCAGTCGAACCGGACCAAAGGTGGTGGCAGCATTCTACGCGGGCGCAGGGACCGGCCCGCTCATTGCTGTCAGGACAGGGGTAACGCGGGTGGGTATCGAGTTCGACGACGATCGGGTGGACGTCGGTGGCGTGGACGACCGCCGCGGCATGGGAGTGGCCGGCGGTGGCCTCGCCATCGGCGGTGGTGCCGGTGTGGTGGGTCTGGTGATCTACCTGCTGGTGGCCGTGCTCGGCGGTGGGTCCGGCGACGGCGGTGGCAGTGGTCTGCCGCAGCTGGGCGCGGGCAGTGCCAACAGCACCGGCAAGCAGGAATCACGGCAGGAACTGTCCGACCGCTGCAACACCCAGGGCGCCCTGGACGAGTACACCGACTGCCGGCTGATCAAGGTCTACGACATCGCGGACAACACCTGGGAGGACGAGTTCGCCCGGCGCGGCCTGGACTATCACGCGCCCCAGCTGGCGTTCTTCGACGACGCCGTGAGCACCGGCTGCGGCCAGGCGTCCTCACAGGTCGGGCCGTTCTACTGCCCCTCCGGCGAGGAGATCTTCCTGGACCTGAACTTCCTCGACCAGCTGCAGAAGGAGTACGGGGCCGAGGGCGAGTTCGCACAGGCCTACATCCTGGCCCACGAGTACGGCCACCACCTGCAGACGCTGCTGGGCACCGAGGAGCAGGTGCGCCAGGCCCAGCAGAAGAACCCGAAGCAGGAGAACGAGTACTCGGTCGCGATGGAACTCCAGGCCGACTGCTACGCCGGGGTCTGGTCGACGCTGGCCGACCAGCGCAAGAGCGGTATCGACCTGACCAAGGCCAACATCGCCGAGGCGCAGAAGGCCGCGCAGGCCGTGGGCGACGACCGCATCCAGAAGAAGGCGACCGGCCGGGTCGACCAGGACTCCTGGACCCACGGTTCGGCGGCCCAGCGCAAGCAGTGGTTCACCACCGGCTACTCCAGCGGCGACATCGACCAGTGCGACACGTTCGCGTCGATGGGGCTTTAGAGCTCTAGGGCCCGGTCGGCTCCAGCATGGAGGGGCTGAACCGGGCCACCCGGTTCCGCCCGCCCTGCTTGGCCCGGTAGAGGGCGATGTCGGCGAACTCGACCAGCTGCTCGCCGGTCGAGAAGCCGTCGTCGACCGCTACCCCGAGACTGGAGGAGACCCGTACCTCGCGTCCGTCCAGCACGAACGGCTCCTCCAGCACCTGACGGACCCGCTCGGCCACCCCGGCGCCGCCGGTGGGGTCGCTGCGGTCGCCGGTGAGCACGACGAACTCGTCACCACCCAGGCGCGCCAGTACGTCGCCGCTGCGCAGCACGGCGCTGATCCGGGCGCCGGCCTGGCGCAGCAGGTCGTCACCGGCACCGTGACCCAGGCTGTCGTTGACGACCTTGAACCGGTCGAGGTCGAAGTAGATGACGCCGAGCCGGCGCCCCACCTGACGGCTGCGCACCAGGGCGCTGGCCAGGTGGTCGAAGAACAGGGCCCGGTTCGGCAGACCGGTCAGCGGGTCCCGGGTGGCCTTGTGCGCGAGCTCGGCGTTGGCCTCGGACAGCCGCAGGTTGATCTGCTCGACGGCCTCGCGTTCGGTGCGCACCTCGTCGGCCAGCAGGGCGTTCTGCCGGGCCAGCAGCCGGGCCTCGGCCACCTGCCGGTACCCGTACCGGGCCAGCGTCGGGGCCCCTATCGCGCCGAACGCGATGAAGGCGAGCAGCGACCAGAAGCCCTGGGAGGCCAGGCCCATGCTGCTGATCACCACGATGCCGACGTGGTACCCCCGGTAGGCGACCGGCGTGGCGTTGCAGAACAGCAGGTTCGCGGCGTCGGCCAGCATCACCACCGCCACCGGCACGGCGATCAGCTCGGGCTGCTCCTGGGCCGGCCGCACCAGCACGCAGATGCTGCCCCAGATCAGGCCGGCGAAGACCTGGATCACGGTGAACCGGCGCCCGAGCGCCGTCAGGGAACCGGTCGCCTGGCGGATGACCAGCCGGGGCACGGCGTGGTGGAAGAACACGCACCAGGTCATCGTCAGGGCGCACCAGCCGATCACCCCGGGCCAGGGCACGTGGCCGAATCCCAGCACGGTGACGGCGGTGACGACCAGCCCGGCGCCGAGCAGGTTGCTGACCCGGGCCGCCTCCGCGGACTGGCTCAGCAGCTCCCGGCGCACGACGTCGTCGATGTCCGGGTCCGGGGCCCGGAGCATCCGCCAGATGTCCTGCACCCTTCAGGACTCGACAGCCGGAAGCGTCCAATTGAGGTCCGGCTCGTACTCGCAGACCCGGTCGCGGCCCAGCTGCTTGGCCCGGTAGAGCGCCATGTCGGCCCGTTCCACCAGATCCTCGGCGCTCAGTCCGGGCTCGTCGAGCGCCACCCCCAGGCTGCCGGAGACGGTCACCAGGTTGCCGGACAGGTCGAACGGCACCGCCAGCACCACCCGCACCCGCTCGGCCACCTGGGTGGCGGCCTGCGGCCCCTGACCGGCGTCGTAGTCATGGGTGAGCACGACGAACTCGTCACCCCCGAGCCGGGCCAGGAGATCGGGGCTGCGCAACACCGCCTGGGTACGGTCGGCCACCTGGATCAGCAGGTCGTCACCGGCCCCGTGGCCGAGGGTGTCGTTGACCGCCTTGAACCGGTCCAGGTCGAAATAGATCACGGCCACCGGCGTGTGGTGCCGACGGCCGTGGCGCAGCGAGCGCTCCAGGTGGTCGAAGAACAGCGTGCGGTTCGGCAGCCCGGTCAGCGGGTCCCGCGTCGCCTGGTGCCGCAGTTCGGTGTTGGCCTCGGACAGCTGGAGGTTGACGCGTTCCACGGCCTCGCGCTCGGCGCGCAGGTCCTCGGCCAGCAGCCCGTTGTGCCGGGCCACCAGCCGGGCCTGGGCCACCTGCTGGAACATGTACCGGGCCAGGGGGAAGGCCGCCACCAGGGTCAGCGCGTTCAGGGCCGCCACCCCGAGCTCGCCGTGGACGATCAGCCCGGTGGAGCCGACACCCAGCGCCGTCAGGTGGAAAGCGACCCAGGGCCGGGGCGTGGCCGAGCTGAAGATCGCGTTGGCCGCGACGGCCAGGGTGATCACGTTGCCCGCCACCGACATGATCGTGCTGTCGCCCGGCACCGGGGTGACCATGAACGGCAGAAGGCCCCAGGCGATACCGCCCAGGGCCTGGAGCACGGTGAAGGCGAGCAGTCTGGCCGGGTACGGCCGACCCGGGGAGTGCGTCACCAGACGGCCGACGCCGCCCACGTACAGCAGCATGACCAGCAGGACCAGGACGGTCCACGCGATGGCCTGGCCCGGCGCCGCCCCGTTCGCGGTCATCACGACCAGCACCACGACCGACAACGGCAGCCCCATCAGACTGCTCAGCCGGGAGGCCTGCGCGGACTGCACCAGCAGCCCGTCGCGGACGACGTCGTCGAGCACCGGGTTCGGTGCCACCACGAGCCGCCAGATGTCGAGCACGCCTGGTCTTCGTCCGCCCGGGCGCCCTCATTGAGGGATGAGCCCGGACGGACACGGTACTGGCGAGCTACTACAGGTTGAAGCCCAGGGCCCGCAGCTGCTCACGACCGTCGTCGGTGATCTTGTCCGGGCCCCACGGCGGCATCCACACCCAGTTGATGGCGTGGCCCTTGACGATCGGGTCCAGCGCGGCGGCCGCCTGGTCCTCGATCACGTCGGTCAGCGGGCAGGCCGCCGACGTCAGCGTCATGTCGATCGTCGCGTGGTTGTTCTGGTCGATCTGGATGCCGTAGATCAGGCCCAGGTCGACGACGTTGATGCCCAGCTCGGGGTCGACGACGTCGCGCAGAGCCTCCTCGACGTCCGCCACGTCGGCGGGCACGTCGGCCGGGCTGGTGTCCACTGCCACATCGATCGAGTCGCTCATGATTCGTCCTTTGCTGTCGGTCGTGCGGCCTCGATACGCAGCAACGCGTCCTCGAACGCCGTCCATCCCAGAATGGCGCACTTCACGCGGTTCGCGTGCCGGCTGACCCCGGCGAAGGCCACGGCGTCGCCGAGCACCTCTTCGTCGGGTTCGCCCTCGCCGCGGCTGCGCAGCATGGTGCGGTAGTCGGCGAGGATGCCGCGGGCCTCGTCGACGGGCTTGCCGACGATCAGGTCGTGCATCACCGAGGTGGCGGCCTGGCTGATGGAGCAGCCATCGCCGGTCCAGGCCACGGTCTCGACGTCGGTGCCGCCGAGGGTGATCTGAACGGTTACCTCGTCCCCGCACAGCGGGTTGTACTGGTGGCTGCGCGCCGTGCTCAGCGGGTCGAGCACGTCGCCCTCACCGAGGTCGGCCCGGCCGTGCTTCTCCTTGGAGTGATCCAGGATCACCTGCTGGTACAGGGATTCGAGAGAGGACAAGGTTCAGCTCCTGCCGAAGAATCCGCGGACCGTGCCGAGCGCCTCGACGAAGCGCTCGACGTCGGCGTCGGTGGTGTAGAGGTAGGCGCTGGCGCGACTGGACGCGTTCACGCCGAACCGGCGGTGCACCGGCTGCGCGCAGTGATGGCCGACGCGGACGGCTACACCGGCGGCGTCGAGCACCTGGCCGACGTCGTGCGGGTGCACGCCCTCGACCTCGAAAGCGACCATGGCGGTGCGGTCCTCGGCATCGTTCGGGCCGATCACGCGAACCCCGGCGACGCTGTGAACACCGTCGAGCATCAGCTGGGCCAGCTGGTGCTCGCGGGCCGCGATGCGGTCCATGCCGACCCGGTCGAGGTAGTCCACAGCAGCACGCAGCGCCACGGCCTGGGCCACCGGCGGGGTGCCGGCCTCGAACCGCTGCGGGGCCTCGCGGAAGGTCGCGGTCTCCATCGTGACCCGTTCGACCATCGACCCGCCGGTCAGCACCGGGGGCAGGGCGTCGAGCAGGCCCGGGCGCGCCGCGAGCACACCGATCCCCGTGGGGCCGAGCATCTTGTGACCGGAGAACACCGCGGCGTCGACACCGAGCGCGCTCAGGTCGACCGGCAGGTGCGGCACCGACTGGCAGGCGTCGAGAATCGTCAGGGCGCCCACGGCCCGGGCTTTCGCGACGAGCTGCGCGACCGGGTTGATCGTGCCGAGCACGTTGGAGGCGTGCGCGAACGCGACCACCTTCGTCCGCTCATTGATCAAACCGTTCGGCCCGTCGATGCCGCTCAGGTCGAGCCGGCCGGCATCGGTCAGCGGGATCCACCGCAGGGTGGCGCCGCTGCGGGCGGCCGCGCGCTGCCAGGGCACCAGGTTGGCGTGGTGCTCCATCTCGGTGACGAGCACCTCGTCACCGGGCTTCAGCGCGTACTGCCCGGATTCGGGATCGGTCAGCGCCGCCGCGAGGACGTTGAGTCCCTCGGTGGCGTTCCGGGTCCAGACCACGCCGTCGGTGGGGATACCGACGAACCGGGCCACGGTCTCGCGGGCCGCCTCGAACGCGTCCGTCGCCTCACTCGCCAGCGTGTGGGCACCACGGTGCACCGCGCTGTAGGAGGTGCTGGCGAAGTCGTACTCGGCCTGCAGCACCTGTCGCGGGCGCTGCGAGGTGGCGCCGGAGTCCAGGTAGACGAGCTCCGCGCCGTCGCCGACCGTGCGGTGCAGGATCGGGAAGTCCGCGCGGATCGCCTCGACCTCGTCGTGATCCAGCGGCTTCGCCGGCGTGGACGTGAGGGTCACAGATCAGATCCTTAGTGTCAGATCGAAAATTGAGGACGCTGACGGGCCCCGCCCGTGAGCGTCCTCAATTTTGGTTGGTTCAGACGCTCGCGGAGGTGGTGAAACGGTCGTAGCCGTTGGCCTCGAGCTCGTCGGCCAGCTCCGGGCCACCCGCGGCCGCGACCTTGCCGTCGACGAACACGTGCACGAAGTCGGGCTTGATGTAGCGCAGGATGCGCGTGTAGTGCGTGATCAGCAGAACGCCGACCTCACTGTTCTCACGCACCCGGTTGACACCCTCGGAGACGACCTTCAGCGCGTCCACGTCGAGGCCCGAGTCGGTCTCGTCGAGCACCGCGAAACGGGGCTTCAGCAGCTCCATCTGGAGGATCTCGTGGCGCTTCTTCTCACCGCCGGAGAAGCCCGCGTTGACGTCGCGCTCGGCGAAGGCCGGGTCCATCTTCAGCGCGTCCATGGCGCCGCGGACGTCTTTGACCCAGTGGCGCAGGGCCGGGGCCTTGCCGTCGATCGCGGTCTTGGCCGTGCGCAGGAAGTTCGACACGGTGACACCGGCGACCTCGACCGGGTACTGCATGGCGAGGAAGAGACCGGCGCGGGCACGCTCGTCCACGCTCATCTCGAGCAGGTTCTCGCCGTCGAGCGTGACCGTGCCGGAGGTGATCGTGTACTTCGGGTGCCCCGCGATGGAATACGCCAGGGTGGACTTGCCCGAGCCGTTCGGGCCCATGATCGCGTGCGTCTCGCCGGAGGCGATGGTCAGGTCGACGCCGCGCAGGATCTCCTTGGGACCCTGCTCGGTCTCGACGCTGACGTGCAGGTCGCGGATTTCCAGAGTGGCCATGGCGGTTCAGTTCTCCTTGGATGCAGCTGAGGATGCAGCTGACGAGCTGGCGTTCACGATGATGTCGGTGTCCACGTAGACGTCGTCACCCTCGACAGTGACGGCGTACACGTCCACCGGGGTGATGGCGGGCGGCGCGGTGGGGGCGCCGGTGCGCAGGTCGAAGGCCGAACCGTGGAGCCAGCACTCGATCGCACAGCCCTCCACGTCGCCCTCCGACAGCGACACCGCGGCGTGCGTGCAGAGGTCGGCGACCGCGTGCACCTCGCCCGAGGCCTCCCGGGCCAGAGCGATGTTCCGGCCACCGCTCTTCACCTGGATCGCCTCGCCGGCCTTCAGGTCGGCGAGACCGGCGACGCGCTCGCGGCTCACGCGTGCTCCTCGGTGACGGCGCTGATCGCTGCTTCGGGCTCGCCACCCAGCTCGGCCTCGATCGCGGCCAGCAGACGGTCCTGCAGGTCGGGGATGCCGATCTTGTGGATCAGCTCGGCGAAGAAGCCGCGCACGACCAGGCGGCGCGCCTCTTCCTCGCTGATGCCGCGGGCCTGCAGGTAGAACAGCTGCTCGTCGTCGAACCGGCCGGTGGTGCTGGCGTGACCGGCACCGACGATCTCGCCGGTCTCGATCTCCAGGTTCGGCACCGAGTCGGCCCGGGTGCCGTCGGTCAGCACCAGGTTCCGGTTCATCTCGTAGGTGTCGGTGCCCTCGGCCGTGGCGCGGATCAGCACGTCGCCGACCCACACGGTGTGCGCACCCTCGCCCTGCAGCGCGCCCTTGTAGGTCACGTTGCTGCGGCACTTCGGCGCGCTGTGGTCGACGAACAGGCGGTGTTCCTGGTGCTGCCCGGCGTCGGCGATGTAGAGACCGGCCATCTCGGCGTCGCCGCCCGGGCCGGTGTACTCCACGGTCTCGACGAACCGGACCAGGTCGCCACCGAGCGTGATCTGGGTGGACGCGATCGAGGCGTCCTTACCCAGGCGCACGCCGGTGTGCTGGACGTGAACGGCGTCGCTGTCCCAGCCCTGCACACTGACCAGCTTGAGCTTCGCGCCGTCGCCGACCAGCACCGACAGCTCACCGGCGTACCGGGCGCTGCCACTGTGCTCGATGACGACGGACACCTGGGCGTTGGCACCGATGTCGAGGATGACGTGGCCCCAGACCACGTCGCCGCCGGTACCCGTCAGGCGGATCACGGCCGGCGCGGCCGGCTCGGCGTTCGCCGGAACACGCAGCACCACGGCACCGTCGGTCGCGTTGGCCAGGGCCAGCACGCCCACCCGGTCGACCGGCTTGGGCACCGAGCGCAGGTAGGGGTCACCGGCGCCGACCGTGGTCAGCTCGACACCCTCGGGCAGGTCGGTCGTCCAGCTCAGCCGGCCGTCCGAGGGGCCACCGTCGAGCAGGCCGCGCAGACGGTCCAGCGGGGTGAACCGCCAGTCCTCCTCGCGGCCGGTCGGCAGCGGGAAGTCTGCGACGTCGAAGCTCGAGCGGTGCAGCTCGACCGGTCCGCCTTCGATCGTGTATGTCTCAGTCATGGCTCTCTGTCTACGTTTTCGGTGGGCTTGAAGGACGAGGTGGGGCGGACTAGCCAACCGCGCCTTCCATCTGGAGCTCGATCAGGCGGTTCAGCTCGAGCGCGTACTCCATCGGCAGCTCACGGGCGATCGGCTCGACGAAGCCACGCACGATCATCGCCATGGCCTCCTCCTCCGTCATGCCGCGCGACATCAGGTAGAACAGCTGGTCCTCGCTCACCTTCGAGACCGTGGCCTCGTGACCCATCGACACGTCGTCCTCGCGGACGTCGACGTAGGGGTAGGTGTCGGACCGGCTGATCGTGTCGACCAGCAGCGCGTCGCAGCGCACGGTGCTCGCCGAGTGGTGCGAGCCCTCCAGCACCTGGATCAGGCCGCGGTAGGAGGTACGGCCACCGCCCCGGGCGACCGACTTGCTCACGATCGACGAGGAGGTGTGCGGAGCGGCGTGCACCATCTTGGCGCCGGCGTCCTGGTGCTGGCCCTCACCGGCGAACGCGATGGACAGCGTCTCGCCCTTGGCGTGCTCACCGAGCAGGTAGATGGCGGGGTACTTCATCGTGACCTTGGAGCCGATGTTGCCGTCGACCCACTCCATGGTCGCGCCCTCGGCCGCGGTGGCCCGCTTGGTGACCAGGTTGTAGACGTTGTTCGACCAGTTCTGGATGGTCGTGTACCGCACCCGGGCGTTCTTCTTCACGACGATCTCGACCACGGCCGAGTGCAGCGAGTCGGAGCTGTAGATCGGTGCCGTGCAGCCCTCGACGTAGTGCACGTACGAGCCCTCGTCGGCGATGATCAGCGTGCGCTCGAACTGGCCCATGTTCTCGGTGTTGATCCGGAAGTAGGCCTGCAGCGGGATCTCGACGTGGACGCCCTTGGGCACGTAGATGAACGAGCCACCCGACCACACCGAGCTGTTCAGCGAGGCGAACTTGTTGTCGCCCACCGGGATGACCGAGCCGAAGTACTCCTGGAACAGCTCCGGGTACTCCCGCAGGCCGGTGTCGGTGTCGACGAAGATGACACCCTGCTTCTCGAGTTCCTCGTTGATCTGGTGGTAGACCACCTCGGACTCGTACTGCGCGGCCACACCGGCGACCAGGCGCTGCTTCTCCGCCTCGGGGATGCCGAGCTTGTCGTAGGTGTTCTTGATGTCGTCCGGCAGGTCGTCCCAGGAGGTGGCCTGCTTCTCCGTGGAGCGGACGAAGTACTTGATGTTGTCGAAGTCGATGCCCGACAGGTCGGAACCCCAGGTCGGCATGGGCTTCTTGGCGAAGAGCTTCAGGCCCTTGAGACGCTGGTTCAGCATCCATTCCGGCTCGTTCTTCTTGGCCGAGATGTCCCGGACCACGGCCTCGGACAGACCGCGCTGCGCGGTCGCCCCGGCGTCGTCGGAGTCGGCCCAGCCGAACTCGTAGCGGCCGATGCCCTCGAGTTCAGGATGCGAAACGGTGCTCATCGGCGGCTTTCTCCTCAGGTGACGTGACTTCCGGCCCGGGTGCTGACGCGGGCCGGCCGGCGGGACTGCGACCGTCGAGCGAGGCCGAGACCGCGCTCAACGGGATGTGCGTGGTGCAGACGTGCTCGCCGTGGGCCAGGGTGGCCAGGCGCTGGACGTGAACCCCCAGGAGGCTGGAGAACGCGTGCGTCTCGGCCTCGCAGAGCTGGGGGAACTGCGCGGCCACCTGCTGCACCGGGCAGTGGCCCTGGCACAGCTGCTTGCCGGTCTGTTGGGCGGTCTGGTCGTCCTTGGCGCGGCCCCGCTCGTCCAGTGAACGCACGCTGGCCGCGTATCCATCCGTGCTGAGTGCCTGCGCCAGCGCACCGGCACGGCGGTGGGTGTCTTCCCCGACCGCCTCGACGGCGGGCCGGTATCTCTGGGCGAGCCGTTCGGCCCGCACCACGGCGAACTCACGCACGGCATCGGGACCGGCCGTCTGCGCCAGGAACTCCAGCAGCTGGACGGCCAGGTCGTCATAAGCGGTCGACATCGCCGAGTGACCGGCGTCCGTCAGCACGAAGAGCCGTGCCGGACGGCCGCGGCGCCGGGGAGCGCCCTCAGGCGGGTCCCAGGTGCACACGAGGCCCTGGTCTGTCAGGGTGTCCAGGTGCCGGCGCACCGCTGCGGGCGTGAGCCCCAGGGTGGCCGCCAGATCACTCGCGGTGACAGGACCGTGGTGCAGGATCTCGCGGGACACCCGATTCCGGGTACCCCGATCCTCCATGCGATCGGCCTCAGTCATTTCCACCACATCAGTGTGACGTTATTCGACGCCCAGCTCAAGCCGAGAACCCGCACCGGTCTCGCACGGGTTCTGTCTGGTGCGTCACGGAAGGTCAGCCTAAGTTCCGCACCCACCGTCGCGGTGAACCCCGTCGGTGGCCGGTTCCCGCGCGTTGCCGGGATAGACAACCACGTCGCCGGGCCGGGTGGACGGCGGGGTCGTGCCGAAGGACCCGCCGCACTTCCCTATGGTGGAGGTGTGCCAGGAACATCCGCGCCACCCGCAGGTCCCGCCGCCGTCGAGGTGACCGGGCTGGTGAAGCGCTACGGCTCGAAGGTCGCCGTCGACGGTGCGACGTTCACCGCGGCCGCGGGTGCGGTGACCGCCGTGCTCGGCCTCAACGGCGCCGGTAAGACGAGCACCGTCGAGTGCTGCGAAGGGCTGCGCCGCCCCGACGGCGGCACGGTGCGGGTCCTCGGTCGCGATCCGGCCACGGACGGCGCCTGGCTGCGGCCCCGGGTGGGCGTCATGCTCCAGGACGGCGGCCTGCCCCAGGCCGCGCGGGCCGCCGATGTGCTCTCCCTGGCGGCGGCGATGTACGCCCGGCCCCTCGACGTTCCGCAGCTCGTGGCCACGCTCGACCTGGGGTCACGCCTGCGCACCCCCGTCCGGCGCCTGTCCGGTGGCGAGCGCCAGCGCCTGGCCCTGGCCGTGGCCCTGGTCGGCCGCCCGGACGTGGCGTTCCTGGACGAGCCCACCGCCGGTCTCGATCCGCAGGCCCGGCTCGCGGTCTGGGACCTGATCGGCGGACTGCGCCGCTCGGGCGTCGCCGTCGTGCTCACCACCCACCTGCTGGACGAGGCCGAGCGGCTCGCCGACCACGTCGTCCTGATGGCCGCCGGCCGGGTCGTCGCCGCGGGCACCCCGCGCGAGCTGACCGGAGGCAGTGACCACACCCTGACCTTCGGGGGCCCACCCGGTCTGGACCTGGCCGAGCTGGATCCCCTGCTCTCCGCCGGGATCGCCGCCACCGAGGTGCGTCCCGGGAGCTACGTCGTCGCCAACCGCACCCCGGAGGCCCATCTGCTGCCGGCCGACGTCGCCGCCACCACCACGTGGTGCGCCCGGCTCGGGTTCATGCCCGAGGGCCTGGTGCTCGGCCGCAGGAGTCTGGAAGATGTGTTCCTGGAGATCGCGGCCCGGCAGACCGAGGCCACGACCGAGGTGATCGGGGCGTGAGCGCGATCGGGATGACCGTGCCCGGATCCCAGACCTCGGTGCGTGAGACCGGCGCCGACCGGGCCGCCCCGGTGCTGCGCCGGGTGCTGGCGCAGACCAGGTTCGACGCGGGCGCCATGCTCCGCAACGGCGAGCAGCTGCTGCTGACCGTCGTCCTGCCGCTGTTCGTGCTGGCCGGTCTGGCGAAGAGCGGCGTCGTCGATCTGGGCGCGGGCCGTCGTATCGACCTGGCCACGCCCGGGGTGCTGGCCCTGGCCCTGATCTCCACGTCGTTCACCGGCCAGGCCATCAGCACCGGCTTCGACCGCCGAGCCGGGCTGCTGCGCCTGCTCGGCACCACTCCCCTGGGTCGTTCCGGCCTGATCGCCGGGCGGCTGGGCGCTGTCGCCGTGGTCTCCGCGATCCAGGTGGTGCTACTGGGCGCCGTGGGCCTGTTGCTGGGCTGGCACCCCTCCCTCGCGGGCCTGCTGCCGGCCCTGGTCGTCGGGCTGCTGGGCTCGGCCGCGTTCGTCAGCATCGGCCTGCTGCTGGCCGGAACCCTGCGCGCGGAGGCCGTTCTCGCGGCCGCCAACCTGATCTGGGTGCTGCTGCTCGCCGGCGGTGGTGTGGTGCTGGCCCCCGACCAGCTCGGTCCCCTCGGCGATGTGGTGCGCTGGCTGCCCTCCGGCGCTCTCGGCGACGGTCTGCGCACCACCCTGGCCCACGGCGACTGGCCCTGGCGCGACCTCCTCGTCCTGGCCGCCTGGACCGTGGCCGGTACCGCCGCGACCGTCCGCTGGTTCCGCTGGGACAGCTGAACCGCGCCGTGAGGGCATCTCCCGGCCCGGAGACCCGGGAGAGGTGTGCCTGATCCCGGACAGAAGCTTCCGTACGGCAGAAGCTTCTGTCCGGGATCATGCAAACCTTTCCCGTGATCATGCCGACCCTCCCCGCCCCCGACCGACCCGACCTCGACCCCGGAAGCTCGTGGTCGTCCTCAATAAAGGGGGGCGGGCACCGTGGCTGACGGAAGAGTCCTGAGCCTGGTGGCCTGCGCCGCCGGCGGGATCGCCGGACTGCGGCCACATCTCGTGACACCGCTCGTCGAGGCCGGCTGGCGGGTCGCGATCACGCTGACCCCCACCGCGGGCACCTGGCTCACGGACGACGGCGAGGCGTCCCGTCTGGAGTCGCTCACCGGGCTGCCGGTGCGCTGGGAGACCCGTCTGCCCGGACGCCCCCGGCCACACCCGGAACCGGACGTCTGTGCGGTCGTGCCGGCCACGGCGAACGCGGTGGCCAAACTCGCCCTGGCGATCAGCGACAACCAGGCGATGACCGTGGCCAACGAGATGATCGGCCGCGAGGACGTGCCGGTGGTGGTGTTCCCCTGCATCAACCTGGGCCACACCCGGCACCCGGCCTGGGACGGGCACGTCGCGACCCTGCGATCGGCCGGCGTGCGGGTGATGACGGGTGAGGACATCTGGCCGCTGCGCTCGCCGCGCCGGGAGCAGGGACTGCCCTGGGACCGGATCCGCCAGGAGATCCAGTCTCGGTGAGAGGTATCCCGCACCGGCGTACGGGGCATTTCGCCAGGTACTGCTCTCGACTCATTCCGTTCGCCGGGAAACAATCCAGCGTTGAACCACATCCGGTGCCCGGGTGACAGCGCCGACGCCCGGGGAGCCGGGCGAGAGCAAGGAGTACCACCATGTCGCGAAGGCTCCTCGGCCTGCGGGTCGGCGTCGGCGTCGGCGTCGGCGCCACCCTCTTCCTGCACGGCGCCCAGAAACTGCTCGGCCGGTTCGGTGGCGGCGCGGTCACCCCGCTCGCCGCCGCCTGAGATCGGCCGACCGGGGAAGATCCGTGCGGCCTGGGCGCACGGATCTTCCCCGGTCACGGGAGCCACGGGGCCGGCAGCCATCTCATCGGCGCTGCACAGCCTGTTATCGCAATTGTCGCGAAAGTCCGCTACACCCCAGGGCAAGATCCACCTCCCGGCCTACGGCTCGGGAATGACCGGCCCACGGACGGGGCCGCGAGGGCACACCCTCACCCCGGCCGACGAAACACCCCGCACCACGAGCCTTTACCCAGGTGAAACAACTCCGTGCATCCACCGGCCACCCTAGACGCGCTGACCCATTCAGGATACGTTCCACTTCTAGATGGATCCAATCTACGACGATTGCTATCCAGCGACCCCCCTGCCGACCTGCCCGTCTCGTAGGAGCTCCCCATGCCGCGCCCCACCTCCGCCGCACCCCAGCCCTCGCCGGAAACCCCCGACGTCTCCCGTCGCACCATGCTCCGCGGTGCCGGACTGCTGGGTATGGGAATGACGTTCGGCCTCAGCGGCCTGCTCTCGGCGTGCGGCGTGGCCGCCGACGACGACAAGGATTCGGGGAGCGCCCAGAAGGGCGGCACCCTGACCATGGCCATTGACGGCACCAGCGCGGTCAACGATCCCGCCTTCTACACCACCCTGGGCGACTGGATGGCGGTCGACTGCATCTGCCGCGGCCTGACCTTCATCTCCTTCGAGGACAACACCCCGCAGCCCGACCTGGCGGAGTCCTGGGAGATCTCGGACGACCAGCTCACCTACACGTTCAAGCTGCGCAGCGGCGTCACGTTCCACGACGGCACCACGTTCACCTCGGCCGACGTGCTGGCCAGCCTGAACCGGCAGTTCGACGAGAAGGACAAGACCCTCCCCGACGGCGCGTCCCGCCCGCTGAACAGCCTGGGCGCGAACGTGAAGTCACTCAAGGCCAAGGACGACCTGACCGTCGTCATGGTGCTGCTCAAGCCCGACCGCACCGTGCTGTCGCGCCTGTCCGACATCGGCGGCCGGATCATCTCCAGCGCGGCGCTGAAGGAGAAGGGCGCGGACATCGGCAAGGGCCTGGTCGGTACCGGCCCGTTCAAGTTCGTGTCGTCCACCTCGGGACAGTCCGTGGTGCTGGAGGCGTTCGACGACTTCCGCCTGGGCCGCCCCCCGATCGACCGACTCGTTCTGCAGCAGGTGACCGACCCGTCCACCATTGTGAGTTCGCTGATCTCGGGCGACATCTCGGCCACCCAGTTCACGCCCTACTCGTCGCTGGCCTCGCTGGCCAAGAACGACGCGGTGACGGTGTACGACACCTCGCTCGGCTTCGACGCGATCATGATGGTCGACGCGCGCCGCATCCCCGAGCTCGAGGTGCGCCAGGCCATCAACCTCGCGATCGACCGCAACGCCATTGTCTCGCAGGCGTTCTTCGGCAAGGGCCAGACGCCCGACGGCTACACCATCCCGCCCTCGCAGAACGGCTACGACGCCTCGCTGAAGGATCTCAGCACGCAGGACATGGCCAAGGCCAAGGAACTGCTGAAGGGGGCCGGCGCCGAAGGCCGCACGGTGAAGCTGATGGCGGCGAGCGACAGCTGGCACCCCAAGGCCGCGCAGATCGTCGAGCAGAACCTGACCGACCTGGGCCTCAAGGTCGAGGTCGATTCGGTCGACCCGGCCACGTACTTCGGTCGCGTCATCGACCCGGAGGACGACTACCACGACCTGATGATCTGGGAGCGCAACTCGTATGTGCCCGACCCGGACAACATGATCGGCGCGATGGCCAAACCGTCCGGCGTGTACGGCGACTTCGCCACCGGTTTCGCGAGTCTGGACGGTGCGGACGCGTTCGAGGACGACCTCTACGAGGCCAAGAACCTGCCCGACGGCGCCGAGCGCACCGCCAAGTACACGGACATCCAGCGTCGCTGGGCCGAGAAGTACATGGTGCTCGTGATGCTGGGCTACTCCACCAACCCGGTGGTCAGCGGCGCCGGAGTGAAGGGCTTCAACTCGAACGCCCTCGGCAACCACCGGTGCTTCATGGAGAAGGCGAGTGTCTGATCTTCTGAGAAACCGCACCATTGCCACGAACTGGCTGTCTGCCGTGTCGTGGCTGGTGCTGGCGTTCTTCGTGCTGGTCGCGCTGATCGGGCCGTTCCTGATCAGCGCCGACCCGCTACGTCAGAGCAACAGCCCGCTGCTGCCGGTCGGCAGCAGCGGGCACCTGCTCGGCACCGACGACCTGGGCCGCGACGAACTGGCCCGGCTCGTGCACGGCGCCCGGCCGCTGCTGACCGTGGCGGTGCTGGCGACCGCGCTGGCGACCTTCATCGGCACGCTGATCGGTCTGGCGGCGGGCTACTTCGGTGGCCTGGTCGACGCGACCGTGATGCGGCTGGTCGACCTGGCACTGGCCTTCCCCTCGATCCTGCTCATCATCCTGCTGGTCGCGGGGGCCGGGGCGGGGACGACGACGCTGGTGATCGGCATCGGCATCTCGCTGGCGCCGGGTCTGGCCCGGCTCGCCCGGGCCCTGAGCGCCCGGGAGGCGGCCCGGGACTACGTGCTGGCCTCGAAACTCGGGGGTGCCCGCGGTCCGCGCATCATGCTCCAGGAGATCCTGCCGAACATCGCCGGCACGATGCTGGCCCAGGTGGTCATGACTCTCTCCATCGCCGCCGGCTTCGCGGCCGGTCTGTCGTACCTCGGCCTGGGTATCCCGGCCTCGACGCCGGACTGGGGAAACATGGTGCAGGCCGGGCAGGAGTTCGTGCTGACCACGCCGTCCCTGACCCTGCTGCCGGCCCTGGCCACCCTGATCTTCGTCGTCGCCTGCAACTTCGCCGGTGACGACCTGCGCGACGCACTCGACCCGCGGGGGCTCTCATGACGACCACCACCGTGGCGGCCCGTAAACCGCCCCGGCGCAGCCTGGGCGGCCTGCCGCGCATGATCGCCCTGCGCCTGCTCACCATCCCCCTGGTGCTGTGGGCCCTGGCGACCCTCGTCTTCGTCGCCCTGCGGCTGCTGCCCGGATCCCCCGCCACGAGCCTGGCGGGGGGCGGCTCGACCGACCAGAGCGCCGCCCAGCTCACCGCCAACGCCGCCGAGATCAGCGCCAACCTCGGTCTGGACAAGTCCCTCCCGCAGCAGTATCTGATCTACCTGCGCGACCTGGTGACCGGCGACTTCGGCGCGTCCTACTTCGGTGGCAACGACGTCCTCACGCTGATCGGCAACGCCCTGCCCGCCACCATCGAGCTGACCGTGGCGGCCATGCTGATCGCGGTCGTCCTGGGCGGCATCACCGGGCTGTGGGCGGCGCTGCGCAAGGACACCTGGGTCGACACCACCACCCGGGCCGCCGCCACGGTCACCTTCAGCCTTCCCTGGTTCGCCCTGGGCGTGCTCGGCATCGTGGTGTTCGGCGTCTGGCTGGGCTGGCTCCCGGTGATCGGCCGGGTGCCGAACCAGCTGAGCTACCAGCCCCTGACCAACTTCGTGCTCCTCGACGCGATGCTCCAGGACCGGCCCGAGCTGATCTGGCCCTGGCTGCAGCACCTGATCCTGCCCGCGTCCACCCTGGCGCTGTCCACCGCCGGATTCATCACCCGCATCGTGCGCGCGAGCGTGCTGGAGGTGCTGGGCGACGACTTCGTCCGCACCGCCCAGATGAAGGGCCTGGACGAGAACCAGGTGGTGCGCCGGCACGTGCTGCGCAACGCCTCGCTGCCCATCATCACCGTGCTCGGGCTCCAGTTCGGCACGTTGCTGGGCGGTTCCACCGTCACCGAGACGGTCTTCTCCTACCCGGGGGTCGGCGTGCTGCTCGTGGACGCGGTGCTGCAGCGCGACTACCCGGTCGTGCAGGGCGCCGCGCTGGCGATCGCCCTGCTGTTCACACTGGTCAATGCGGCCGTCGACATCCTGTACCTGGTGCTGGACCCACGGCTGGGAGAGAGCTGACATGCCCGCAATCGAAATCGTTCTGGTGCACGGCGCCGGTGGAACCCCGAAGACCTGGGCCCGGGTCCTCCCGCTGCTGGAGGAGAGCGGTTACGCCGTCAGCGCGGTGACGAACCCGATGACGTCGCTCCTGGACGATGTCGCCACCACCACCGCCTGGATCGACGAGCACACCACCGGCGACGTGCTGCTGGTGGGTCACTCCTACGGGGGCGCGGTGATCGGCGGCGCCGGGGTGCATCCCCGGGTGCGCGGCCTGGTCTACGTGGCTGCCTGGGGTCCCGACACCGGTGAGTCGATCCAGGACATCCTGGTGCGCTATCCCCCGGCCGAGGTCTCCAAGCACATGCTGCGCGGCCCGAACGGCGAGTGGACGTCGGCGGACACCCCGGAGTACTGGGCCGAGATCAACCCGGACGTCTCCCCGGAGATGCGCGTGCTGTGGAAGAGCGACAGTCGGCCCAGCGCCAACGCCATCTTCGAGCAGAAGGCCCCGGCCGCCGCCTGGCGTGACCTACCGCGCTGGTACCTGGTCGCGGCCCAGGACAAGACGCTGCGCACCGACACCCAGCGGGACATGGCCGCGCGGATGGAGGCCGTCACCTACGACGTGCCCGGCAGCCACTCCGTGCCCCAGGTCAGCCCCGGCCGGGTGGTGGAACTCATCGACGAGGCCGTGAGAGCCCTATGAGCGAGACCGTCCTGCGCATCCGGGACCTCAAGGTCGAGTTCGACGTGCCCTCGGGCCGACTGCCGGCCGTGAACGGCGTCAGCCTGGATCTGCGCGCCGGTGAGCTGCTGGCCCTGGTCGGTGAGTCCGGCTCCGGCAAGTCGGCCCTCACCATGGGTCTGACCGGACTGAACCGCGGCCCCCGCACGCACATCTCGGGCACCGCCGACTTCCGGGGCACCGACCTGGTGGCGGCGAGCCTGAAGCAGCTGCAGACCATCCGGGGCGCCGACCTCGCCGTGGTGTTCCAGGACGCGCTGGCCGCGCTGAACCCGGTACAGCGCGTCGGCAAGCAGGTCGCCGAGATGATCCGGCAGCACCAGAAGATCTCCAGGGCCGAGGCCCTGAAGAAGGCGCAGAGTCTGCTCGGCGACGTCGGTATCCCCAACCCGCAGCAGAGCGCCCGGGCCTACCCGCACCAGCTCTCCGGCGGTATGCGCCAGCGCGTGATGATCGCCATCGCCCTGGCGAACGACCCGGGCGTGCTGATCGCCGACGAGCCCACCACCGCGCTCGACGTGACCATCCAGGCCCAGGTGCTGGCCCTGCTCAAGCGCATGCAGGCCGAGCACGGCAGCGCCATCGTGCTCATCACCCACGACCTGGGCGTGGTCGCCGAGGTCGCCGACCGGATCGCCGTGATGTACGCCGGGCGCATCGTGGAGGTGGGCACCCGCGACGAGGTGCTCAACTCCCCCCAGCACCCGTACACGATCGGCCTGCTCAACTCGATGCCCCGGATCGACGGCCCCCGGCCGCGCCGGCTGGCCGCGATCAAGGGCAGCCCGCTGTCCGGCGTGAAACGTCCTGACGGCTGCGCCTTCGCCGCCCGCTGCGAGTTCGTGCACGACGCCTGCGCGGTGCAACCCGAGCTGATCCGGCGGGACGCCGCCCCCGACCACCTCGACGCCTGTGTCCTGACCTCGACGGCCAAGCAGAACGCCCTGAGAGCTGGTGCCGCATGAAACCCACCCCTCTGCTCGAGCTCACCGGCCTGCGTGTGGAGTACACCCGCCCCGGCGGGCGCCGCGTGCGCGCCGTGCGCGACGTCGACCTGACCATCTCCGAGGGCGAGACGCTCGGCCTGGTCGGCGAGAGTGGTTGCGGAAAATCCAGTCTCGGCCGGGCTGTGCTGCGGGCGATCGAGCCCCAGGCCGGTCGCATCGACTTCCTCGGGCTGGACATCACCCATCTGAAGGGCGCGCAGCTGCGGGCGGTCTGGGCCGATCTGCAGATGATCTTCCAAGACCCGTTCGGTTCGCTGAACCCGCGCCGCAAGGTCGTCGACATCATCGCCGAGCCGATGATGCGGGCCCGCGGCGCCACCCGGGCGCAGGCCGAGGAACGCGCCGGTGACCTGCTCGAACTGGTCGGTCTGGGCCGCGACGCCGGCCACCGCCGTCCCCGGGAGTTCTCCGGCGGCCAGCGGCAGCGCATCGCGATCGCCCGGGCCCTGGCGCCCTCGCCGAAGTTCATCGTCGCCGACGAGCCGGTCTCGGCGCTCGACGTCTCGATCCAGGCCCAGGTGGTGAACCTGCTCGCCGACCTGACCGAGGAGAGCAAGCTGACCTGCCTGTTCATCTCGCACGACCTGGGTGTGGTGCGGCAGCTGGCCGACCGGGTGGCGGTGATGTATCTCGGGCAGATCATCGAGATCGCCGAGCGCGACCGGTTCTTCGCCGGCCCCGCACACCCCTACAGCGCCGCCCTGCTGGCCTCGGTGCCGCGGGTGACCGCCACCGCCGAACCCCGTCAGGCGCAGCTGCAGGGCGACCCGCCCGACCCGGCCGACCCCCCGCCCGGTTGCCTCTTCTCCAGCCGCTGCCCGAAGGTCACCGACCGGTGCCGCACCGAGCAGCCGGCGCTCCAGGAACTCGAGCCGGGCCGTAGCGTCCGGTGTCACTTTCCGTTGAACCAGCAGAGTCCCTTGAACACCATCGGTATGGAAACGACCAAGGAGCACGCCGACATTGATCATTGATGCCTACAACACCACCCAGGACGTCCGCGGCCGCTCCGACTACCTGACCGGCGCCAAGCCCGGTGAGAAGCCACCGGCCTACGTGCCGTTCGACCCGCAGCGCATCCTCACCCGGATGGACGCCGCCGGCGTCGACATGGCCATGGTCTGCTCGCTGGCCCAGCGCATCGAGAACGACTTCCTCATCGACATGGTGAGCAAGCACCCCACCCGGTTCATCGGTTTCGGCCAGGTGATGCCGCAGGCCGACAACGCCCTGGACGAGATCGAGCGGTTCGCCGCGGCCGGGCTGAAGGGCCTGAAGCTGCACCCGAGCATGCACGGCTACCACGTGGCCGACCACGGTCTGCTCGACCCGGTCTTCGAGAAGTGCGCGCAGCTGGGTCTTCCCGTGCTCATCAACGCCCTCGACGACGCGTTCTGCGCACCGCTGGCCATCGAGGAGATCGCCAAGGACCACCCGGACGTGCCCACGATCATCGCGCACATGGGTGCCGTCTGGAACGTGCCCGAGGCGATCATCGTGGCCGAGCGCCAGCCGCACGTGTTCCTGGAGACCTCCGCCACCCTGATGAGCGACGTGCGGCGGGCCTACGCCCGGCTCGGCGCATCGAAGATCCTGCTGGGCAGCGAATGGCCCGGCTCCGACTTCGACCTCGAGCGCTTCAAGATCGCCAAGGCGATCCCCGACGAGGCCGACCGCGCCCTGGTCGAGGGCGGGAACTTCGCGAAGATCCTCGGCCTGTGATCCGGGTTTCCGCCGGGGACATGTCCCCCCAGGACACGGAGCTGCTGGAGAAGGCCCAGGACCTCCTCGAGAAGGTCTGGGTCCACGGCCGTCACGAGGTGGCCACCGCCCTGCGCACCCAGGACGGGAAGATCCACACCGGCGTGCACGTCGAGGGCTCCTGCCGGCGCAGCTCGATCTGCGCCGAGGGCATCGCCATCGGCACGGTGCTGAGCAACGGCAGCGCGCTCGACATCGAGGCCGTGGTCTCGGTGCAGATCAAGCCGGCCGACCACTTCCGGGTGATCGCGCCCTGCGGTGTGTGCCGCGAGCTGATCAGTGACTACAGCCCCCACGCGCGGGTCTGGGTGACCGCCGGCGAAACCCTGGAGACGTACCAGGCTCTCGACCTGCTGCCCGAGAAGTCGCGCCGGGTCTGGTAAAACACAATGGAGGACGCATGAACAGCCCGGTTTTCTGGGAACGCCAGACCTCGCCCGAGGCCGGCGAGGTGGTGAAGCGCACCGACGCCGTGATCATTCCGGTCGGTGCGGTCGAGCAGCACGGCCCGCACCTCCCGCTGGCCGTGGACACGCTGATCTGCCAGGCCGTGGCCGAGGCGGTCTCGGCGCAGACCGGTGTGCCGGTGCTGCCGCCGGTCACCTACGGCGTGTCCGGTTCGCACGGTGACTTCCCGGGCACCGTCGCGCTGCGCCCCGAGACGATGATCGCCGTGATGGAAGACCTGATCGACTCGCTGCACGCCAGCGGGGTGCGGCAGTTCATCCTGCTGAACGGGCACATCTGGAACAACGGCGCGCTCGACGTGAGTGCCGAGAAACTGCGCGTGCGGCACAAGGACTCGCGGGTGCGGGCCCTGGGCTACGTGACCATGTACCCCGGTCCGGAGGTCAACGGCCGGGTGCAGTTCGGGCGCGGCCTGATGCACGCCAACTTCTTCGAGACCTCGGTCATGCTGCACCTGCACCCCGACCTGGTACGGATGGAGCGCGCCACCTCGCACGTCGACGTGGACTCGTTCTGGGACTACCGGATGGACCAGGTCAGCGACACCGGCGTCTGGGGCCGTGAAGTGCAGGAGGCCAATGCCGAGCACGGCCAGGAGGAGTTCGACCGCTGTGTGCAGACCACCGCGAAGGCTGTCGCCTCCGCCGTCGCCGAGCCCTGGCCGGACCCCACCCACCGGCCCACCGTCTGAAAGGCGTTCCCGCATGAAGATCTACGACATCACCCTGCCGATCCACCCGAAGATGCTGCACTGGGGCCGCAAGCCCGAGGTCGAGGTGGTCGAGTCGCTGGAGAACGGCGACGCGAGCAACGTGACCCGCTGGCGCCTGGGCGCGCACACCGGCACCCACGTCGATGCCCCCGCGCACTTCGTCGACGGCGCCACACCCATCGACCAGGTGTCGCTGTACTCGATGGTCGGCCCGTGCATCGTCGCCGACTGCACCCAGGTCGAGGGTGAGGTGCTCCCCGAGCACCTGGAGGCCGCAGGTGTCGCCGGGCACCGGCGGGTACTGCTGAAGACCACGAACTCGGCCGGCCCGCTGAAGGAGACCGAGCGGGCCCAGACCTGGGTCGGCGTCGGCCCGGCCGCCTCGCAGTGGCTGGTCGACCACGGCGTCGAGCTGATCGGCACCGACTACATGACCCTCGAGCACCACACCCGCACCGACACCTGGGACTCCCACCACGTCCTCCTGAACGCCGGCGTCCTCATCCTGGAGAACGCCGACCTGGACGAGGTACCCCCGGGCGAGTACGAATTGGTGTGTCTGCCGACCAAACTGGTCGACGCCGACGGCGCTTTCACGCGCGCCATCCTGATCGAGAGGGACTGAGACACGCCATGCCTGAGGTAGCGATCGCGGCACCCCACCCCGACGCGGTGGCGGCCGCCCGCACGGTGGTCGCCGGCGGCGGTGGGGCGGTGGACGCCGCGATCGCGGCCGCGGCCGCGCTGACCGTGGCCTACCCGCACCAGTGTTCGGTGGGCGGTGACCTGATCGCCCTGATCCGCAGGCCCTCCGGTGACGTGCGGGCGGTGATCTCGGCCGGTGCGGCAGCTTCCGCGTTCGACCCGGCGTCCGTCGCCGGCCTCGACCGGATGCCGCCCGGTGGCCCCCTGGCCATCACGGTGCCGGGGGTCGTGGCCGGCTGGGCCGAACTCGCCTCGCTCGGCGCGCGGTTGCCGCTGTCCGACCTGCTGCAACCGGCGATCGGGCTGGCGGCGGACGGGGTCGCGGTCAGTCCCGGGCTGGTGCGGGGCACCATCGACCGGCTCGCGGTCGTCCGCGCCGATCCGGGTCTGTCGGCCCTGGTGCTTGAGGACGACGGTGAGCCCCGGGCGGCCGGGTCACCTCTCGTGCAGCCCGCCCTGGCGGGCACTCTGACGCAGATCGCCCGCGACTGGCGCTCGTTCTACACCGGCCCGCTCGCCGAGCGGGTCGCGGCCGCACTGGAGCGGTTCGGCAGTCCGCTGCGGGCCTCCGACCTTGCCGCCCACCGGGCCGAGGTCGGCGAACCGCTGTCCCGGACGAAGGACGGCGTGGTCTGGTCGGTCGCTCCCCCGCCCAGTCAGGGAGCGGCTCTGCTGGCCGTGCTGGCCGCCCCGCCGGCCGGCCGGCTCGCCGCCGCCCGCGAGGCCGAGCTGCGGCGCGACGCCCTGCTCGGTGACCCGGCGAAGGGCCCGATCGACGTGGAGGCGCTGCTGGGTGCGTCCGCCGCCTCCGTGCAGGCCTTGCCGACCGGTCCCAAGCCGGCCGGCGACACCGTGGCCGTGACCGCCGTGGGGTCTGACGGCACCGCGGTCACCCTGATCCAGAGCGTGTTCCAGACCTTCGGTTCCGGTCTGCTCGACCCCGAGACCGGCATCGTGTTCCACAACCGGGGCTCCGCGTTCAGCATCGACCCCGCTCACCCGGGCCGCGTGCAGCCGGGCGCCCGTCCCCCGCACACCCTCTGCCCGGTGATCGCGGTCGCCGGCGACACCGTGATGGCCCTGGGCTGCCAGGGTGGCCGGGCCCAGGCCTGGATCCTCTCCCAGGTCGCGGAAGACGCCCTGGTGGCCGACGACCTGGGCGCCATCCTGGACCGCCCGCGCTGGGTGATCGGCTCCCGCGACCTCGGAATGCCCTCCCCCACCCTGCTGCTGGAGCCCGATGTTCCCGGTACGCAAGCTCTCTCGTCAGCCGCGGCCGACCTGGGCCTGACCGTGGTGACCTCGGTGACCAAGCGCGACGACGCCGGGCACGTCCAGGTCAGCCGCCTGAACCGGGCCGGCCTCTCGGCCGCCGCCGACCCCCGGGCCGACGGAGTAGGAACAATCCTGACCAGCCCCGACCAGCCCTGACACACACCCCCCTTGTTCGTGATCATGCAAAACCTCCCCAGAGTTCTAGAACTGTCACCTCCCAGCCCCCGGAGTGCCCGGCCCCATGCCTGACGTCCTCATCACCGGCGACATCCACACGCTGGCCCCGGAGAACGAGATGCCGGCCCGGGTCGAGGCCATCGGCGTGCGCGACGGGGCGATCGTGTCCTGGGGGTCACGCGGATGGGTGCGCGCCGAGCTCGGTGGGCGGGTACGCGAGATCGACCTGCCCGGAACGGTTCTGCCGGGCTTCACCGACAGCCACGTGCACGTGCTGTGGGCCGGCCGGCGTCAGGACCGTTGCGACCTCGGCGAGGTGCGCAGCGTGCAGGAGATCGAGCGGCGGCTGGCCGAATTCGCCGCCGGCCACGCGGGCTGGATCGAGGCCGACGCCGAGTTCGAGGCGATCGACCTGGCCGAGGGGCGCCTGCCCGACCGGTCCGACCTCGACCGGGCCTGCCCCGGCCGCCGCGTGCTGCTCGACCGCAAGGGCCACGACGCGATCGTCAGTTCACCGGTGCTCCACGACGCCGGGATCACCGCCACCACGCCGGATCCGGCCGGCGGACGGATCCACCGTGACCGCACCGGACGGGTGACCGGGCTGCTGATCGAGCACCCCGCCGTAGCCCTGGTCCGGAACGTGCAACCCGCACCGGATCTCGAGACCCGCGTCCGCTGGATCCGGCTGGGCCAGGCCGAGCTGCTGCGCCAGGGCATCACCACCGCGATGGATCCGGCCGTCACCCTGGCCGAGCTCCCGGCCTGGATCAGCGCCGCGCAGGAGGGCTGGCTGGGTCAGCGCTGCGTGGTCATGCCGCTCGGCTCGGACGATGTGAGTCCCCTCGAGATCGCCTCCTTCCTCAGCACTTCCGGCATCGACGAGGTCGACCCCCGCCGGCTCCGCACCGGTCCCACGAAACTCTTCCTGGACGGCGGCGGATCGCTGGGCACCGCGTGGCGCTCCAGCCCCTGGCCGGGCCCCGGGAAACCGGACCACGGCAACCAGAGCATCACTCTGGACACGCTGCGCGCCCACTGCTCGGCCGGGCTCGGCGGACGCGGCGTCGGGGTGCACGCGGTCGGCGACGCCGCGATCGACGCCCTGCTCGACGTGCTCGAGGTGCTGAACTGGGCCGGCGACCAGCCCTACCGCGGCACCGGATTCCACATCATCCACGGCTACCTCTCCCCCAGCGGTTCGGCCTTGTCGCGGGCCGCCCGGCTCGGTGTGCCGGTCTCCGCGCATCCCGCTCTGCAGTGGGCCTTCGGCACCGCCCTGATCGACCGGCTCAGCGAGGCCGAAGCCGCTCAGGCCAACCCGCTGCGCGCCTGGCTCGACGCCGGGGTCCTGGTCGGGGGCGGCAGCGACGGCCCGGGCCCACCGATGTCCCCGCTCTTCGGCATGTGGCAGGCCCGCACCCGCAGGGTGCGGGGCCGCGGCACCCCCCTCGGCCCGGCGCAGGCCATCACCCCCGCCGAGGCCCTGACCCTGTTCACCACCGGCGCCGCCGCGATCACCGGAACCCGCGGCCACCTGTCGCCGGGCGGCCCCGCCGACCTGGTGGCCCTCGATGTCAACCCCCTCACCTGCGACGACGAGGAGCTGCGCCAGGGCCAGGTGCTGACCACCCTGGTAGACGGCCGCCCGGCGCTGACCTGACCTGACCGCGAACCCCCACTTCCTCCGTGATCATCAGGTAAAACTGACTGCGAGAAGCCGTCTCGCATATTGACGCCATCAACGCGGCTACCTAGCCTGGGACGGGACCGCATCTTCTCCCGGGGAGGCCGACATGACATCGATGGCCACCCCCGGCATGCCGTCCGTCGGCCTGCGTCACGCCGATCCCCTGCGTTGCCGCCCGCCCCGTGAGGGCCTGCGCCGTCCCGGTACGGCCGTCGGCAACCCGCAGGTGCCCTTCTAGGGTTCTTCCCTTTTCACGGCAAGGTCTTTCCGGGTTCACGCCTGCCCCCAGGCCGGCCCGGTGCCCAGCGACGTCCTGATTCGCCCCCACCCCGGGAGTACTCACGATGACCGACACCACGACCAGCCGGGAACCGATCTCCGGCCCCTCCGCCTGGAGAGGCTCCGACCTGGCCGGATCCACCGCATGGATCTACGAACTCGGCCCGGCCGAGCTCAGCGACCTGGAGGCCGCGGGCCGCCGGTTCGTGGCCGACGACCCGGACCTGCGCACCGTCACCGCCGCCGACTACCCCCTGCCCGCCTGTACCCGGCTGAACGAGGAGTCGGCCCGCCAGCTGGACTCCGGCCGGGGCTTCATCCTCATCCGGGGCCTGAAGACCGAAGAGTACGGCGATGTTCTGGCCGGGGCGATCTTCTTCATCATGGGTCTGCACCTGGGCCTGCCGATCGGGCAGAACCAGATGGGCGACCTGCTCGACCACGTGATTGCCACCTCGGACAAGACTCTCGCCGACGAAGGCGCGAAACCTTCCCGCGTGCGCGACCGTCTGCCCTTCCACTCCGACTCCTCCGACGTGGTGGCCCTGATGTGCCTGCGCGGCGCCCGCGAGGGCGGCGCGAGCAGTCTGGTCAGCGGCACCACGATCTACAACGAGGTGCTGCGCCGGCGCCCGGATCTGGCGCCGCTGCTGTTCGAGCCGTTCCACTGGGACTGGAAGAAGCAGGACCCGGACGCTCCCGGCAACACCTACACCTCTCCCGTCGTCTCTTATGTGGACGGTATTTTCAGCATCTACGCGGGTATGTCGATGGTCTTCTCGGCCCAGCGGTTCGAGGAGGTGCCCCGCCTGACCCCCGAGCAGATCGAGGTGCTCAACCTGTTCGACGAGATCTCCCAGGAACCCGGGCTGGCCCTGGACATGAACTTCCAGCCCGGCGACGTGCAGTGGCTGCTGAACTACGCCGCTCTGCACTCCCGCACCGGCTACCTCGACTTCGCCGAGCCCGAACGCCGCCGCCACCTGCTACGCCTGTGGCTCAAACGCGACGTCGGCCGGCCCCTGGTGGAGAAGTTCGGCAAGCACGTGGTCACCATGGGCGAACCGGCCGGTGGGGTGCTGCCGGGTGGACGGTTCACGATCGCCGACGCGGTCACCCCCAATTTCGACTGGGGTAACTGATCTTTCACTGATGAAGGACGCCCGGGAGCCTCAGGCTCCCGGGCGTCCTTCACGTCTGCGTCAGAAGATCACGGTAGATCTGCGACCAGAGGACGAGGTGGTCCAGGGTGGTCCGGTCCCGTCGCCGATCTTCCGGCAGCGGGGCGATCGTGGGCCCCAGACGGACGGTGTCGATACCGTGACCGCGCAAGACCACGCCGTCGGTCGATCCGGTCCAGCCGGTGACGGACTGTTCGGGTCCGAGGTATCTCTCCCGCACGGCACGGGCTCGGCGAACGATCGGAGCGTCATCGTCGGTCAGTCCGGCGGCATGGATCTCGTGGTGATCGACCCGCACCGTGCATCCTTCCGGAGCCACGGCCCGAAGGGTATTTTCGAGATCCCGGCCGATGTCGGGAACCCGGTCTCCGGGGATCGTGACCAGGTACAGGCCCAGCTCGAGAACCGCCGGGATCAGGTCGGGCTTGGTGACCAGGCCGGAACGCAGATGGCCGATGCCGACCTCGGCCCCGATCCGGGACGGTGTTCTGCGGGCGAGGTGAGCCACCCGCCAGGCCTCGATCGCGTCGATCAGGCGGCCGGTGTGGGCGAGCACCCCTCCCTCGGGCCGATGGAACCGCCGGGCCAGTACCGCGCCCTGTCGTCCCTCGACCCGCACGGTCAGGTACGCGGCGCCGGGCTCGGAGTGGAGCACGGCCGGCGGCCCGGCCTTGGCGATGATCGCCTGCCGGGGATGCTCGTGGGCGGCGAGATAGGCCTCGACACCCGTGGTCTCGCCGGGGAGAAGGCGATGCGTACCGCTGCCGGCGAGAAGGAGGGTGGCGCCCTCACGCACGTGCGGGGCCGCGTCCACGAAATCCACGAAATCCATGGACTCCACGAACCCCACGAGCGCCGCGGCGGCCGGCCCGCGGGCGACCCCCAGGCCGAACCCGTCCACCGTGCCGTCCTCGCCGATCCGCAACGGACCCGGCGGATCCGTGCGTCCGGTGACGACGGCGTCCTCCAGCGAGCCGTTCAGTGAGGTGTCCAGATGCGAGTACAGCACCCGTCCCGACGGCGTCTCACCGCAGGAGGCCACCAGATTGGCTCCGCCGTCACCGTATTCCTGCACCCTCCAGGAGATGAACGGCCACCGCGCCGAGCACCACGCACGCAACCGCACGGCCGCCTCCCGTTCGCGACCGTGCGGAGACGGTGTGCTGTCGAGCTGGACCAGGATCTCCCGCAGGAGCTCCTGCGTCAGAACCGGCCCCAGTCGTCGGACGCGGGCCGCCAGACGTCGATGTTGCGCGGGTCGGCGGGCATGTGCCGGGCGCGGTGCGTCTCGTGCTCGGCGGGAGTGAGCACCCGGTGGCGGTCGCAGAGCTCGAAGCGCGGCCCGAACCGGGTGTCGTGCAGATAGAAGGCGATGCTCGTGGACGCCGAGTGGTTCACGATGTCGCTGGCGATGGGGGCGCCCCGGTAGAGAGCCCGCGCCCGCAGGCGCATCACGTGGTCGAGGCTCTTCATGGCGAAACACAGGTGCCCGACGAAGAACTCCTTGTTCTTCTGCACGGCCAGGCTGTGGTGGTAGCGGTCTTCGCCCCGCAGGAACGTGGTGGACCCGACGACGTGGTCGGAGGGCAGGAAACCGAGTACGTCGGTGTAGAAGGCCACGGTCTCCTCCCACCGGGTGGTGGACAGGAAGGGGTGGATCAGGTCGGTCGGGCGGATCTCCAGGTGCGGCGGCTCGGCGTATTCGTGGAAGTCGGTGAAGAGCTCCACGATCAGTCCGTTCGGGTCGGTCACGGCGAAACCGTCGCTGCAGAAACTCTTCTGCCGGTCTTGCAGTTCCAGGACGTCCAGACCGGCATCGACCACCCGCTTCTGGATCTGCCCGAGCACCTGCGTGCTCTCGACGCTGTAGCCGATGGCGGTGGTCGCCCCGTCCTTCCGGTGCGGCGCGGCGATCAGCTCGATGCAGTGGTGCTCGATGTCGGAGCGCAGGTAGGCGTAGTCGTCGGTGCGCTGTTCGAGTTGCAGCCCGACGTGGTACTCGAGGAACTCGATCGTGGCGGGCAGATCGGGCACCTCGATGCGGGCGTACTCGAAACCGTACGGAGCGTGCGGGCGGGTGGAGGCCGGTGCGCTCCGGTCGTCGAGGATCGCGCCCCAGCGCTCGGTGAAGGCCTGTAGTTCGGCACGGGCCTGCCCGGCCGTGGCCTCGTCGGCCTCCGGGCGGAAGCCGAAGGCATAGGTGTGCTCGGTCAACGCGATCTCCTGAGAATCAGAGAGGACTAGAGAATGAAGCTGAGCCGGGCGCCGGCGGTGAGGACCTCGTGCCCGAGGATCGAGCGGCGCAGCCGGAACCGGAAACCGTCGTCGGCGGGAGCCAGCACGTGGTCGTAGCGGCCGACGTAGCTGTCGAAGCGGCCGTCGCGGGCGCGGTGCACCACGAACGACGCGGTGACCCGCAGGCAGTGGCTGAGATCGCCGAAGTCCCGGGCCGTGACGGCCACGTCGGTGGACACGGGGCCGACCCGCAGCGGCGCCGCCGGGTCGGTGATGGCGTGCAGCCGGACGTTCGAGACCAGGCGGTGCGTGCGGGAATGCGGGTTCTCGGCGTGCGCCTTGCGGGATTTCAGCCGCTTCACCCGCGCCTTGATCAGGTCCCAGTCGTCCGTGACGAACGAGCCGGACCCCAGGGGCGACCAGCCGCGGAAGTCCGTGGTCGGCACCTCGAAGCGGGCCCCGGGCTCGAAGAGCGCCAGCCACGCGTCGTAGTCCCAGGCGTCGAGGATGTCGGCCTCGGCGTACAGCCAGTCCTCCACGTCGGAACGCTTCACGGTGTCCAGGACCGCGCTCACCGGACGTCCCGCCCGGTCACGAAACTCTGCGGACGCGGGCCGGTGACCGACCAGCGTCCCGGTTCCACCGCGTCCACCCAGTGCCGCCAGAAGCCGCGCATGGCCCCCTCGTCGATCGATCGTCCCTGGACGCCCTTGATCTCGTCGGCCATCCCGCGTGACATGTCGCTGACGTCGATCTCACCGCCGCCGGCGGTGGCCTCGATGCCGCGCTGCACGGCCTCGTACGCCTCGATGTCGTCCGGCGTGGCCAGCCCTCCCGGCCCGACGAAGCTGACCACCGTGCGCATGCGCAGTGCCCGGGCGTCCGGATCCTCCTCGCGCGGCACCAGTTGCCAGGCGCGCACGTCGGTGACGCCGGGCGACACCGGCTCGAGCTGCCGGATCGAGAGGCCCTCGATGTCGAACAGCAGCAGGTTCGGCCAGACGTAGAGAATGTGGCTCTCGTCGGCCACGTGGTGCGCCCGCTCCGCACCCAGCCGCTGCACCATCTCGGCCCGGTGCGCAGCGGTGCGCACCCGCTCGTCCTCACCGAACCGGGGCTCCCAGAGCATGCTGATGCGCCCGCCGTGACCGGTGAGAACCAGCAACAGATGGCCGTTCTGGAGGGTGTACGCATACTGGTCGTCATCCGTGACCGCAAAACCGCTCTCGCGCAGGTACCCGACGAACGTGTTGTGGGTCGGTGCGAAGTGGTAACCGTCCATCGCGTTCTCCACCGCGAGTTTCCAGTTGCCACGCACCGAGTACAGCTGCGTGCCGGGCAGGGTCCTCATGCCGCCGGCGTGCTGCTGCTCGATCATGGTCAGGTAGTCGGCGGCGTCGCCCAGATGCTCCAGCAGCGGCGGCACGTCGGGCGTGAACGCGACGAAGACGTAGCCCTCGTGCATCTCCAGCCGGGCCACCGACCGCAGCGCCATCGACGCCCGGAACGCCTCGTCCCGGTGGTAGGCGTCAGCACCCGGGATCGAGGAGACCGCACCGTCCGAGCGAAAGGTCCAGGCGTGGTAGAAGCAGGCGAAATGCTTGGCATTCCCCTGGTTCTCGCGACAGACCACGGTTCCGCGGTGCGGGCAGGAGTTGAGGAACGCGTGGATCTCGCCCTCCCCGTCGCGCACGAAGATCAGAGGACGACCCGCGAGCGTGCGCACCGTGAAGTCATGGGGGTTCGGGATTTCGGTCTCGTGGCCGAGATACAGCCAGTTCCGGGCCCAGACCCGGTCCCGCTCGGCGTCGAACAAGGCCTGGGAGCGGTAGGCCTCGCGATGCACGCGGAAGGTCTGCTCGTCCCAGTTCTCGGTCACCAGGGCCGTGGGAGGTGGAAGGTGAGCCATGCGCCGGGACCTCTCTCGGTCGTGCGGGCGAGGGATGCGTTACGGGTGGAACGCTGCGATCTGACGGCCGACCTCGCCGGAGTCCCAGTAGTCGGTGCGGCGGCCGATCAGGCCCTCCGGCGTCAGCACGAACACGAAGGCGCCGCGGACACTCACCGGCGCACCGGAGGAGGGCCGGTGCCGGAACGACATCCGGTAGGGCACGGCCACCTGCGCACCGTCGGAGATGATGCTCTCGGCCCGGTAGCGCAGCCCGTCGAAATCCTGGAGGAAGCCCGGGAGGGCAGCCGCGTACGCGGCCTTCCCGAACCGGCTCACCGCGTCCACGGCGGTGTGCTCGTTGACGAAATCCTCGGCCACGCAGGCGAGCACCGCCTCGACGTCGGCGGCGTTCAGCGCGGCCAGGTAGGCGCGCACGACCTCACTCAGCGCCGGGCCCCCACAGCTTGCGCACCAGCTCGAACACCTTCTGGTTGTGGGAGATCTCGATGACGTTGCCGTCCGGGTCCTTGAACGCGCAGATGTAGCCGACCGGGCCGGGCATGTCGCGGGGTTCCCAGTGCAGACACCCCTTCTCCCGCGCCCGCTCGGCCATCGCGTCGACGTCGGAGCGCTCCGGCACCTCGATACCGATGTGAGCGAACGGCGTGAGCAGACCCAGCTGCCCGCCCCGGTCCTGGTTGAACGAGACCAGCACGAGCACCATCGGGGTGTCGACCTGCTGGTCGTTGGACAGCCAGGCACTCTCACCGGCGTCGTCGGAGAACCGCTCGACCACCACCAGGGGCGTGAGCGAGGTGTAGAACTCGATGGCCGCGTCCAGATTCCCGGTGGGCAGGGCCACATGGGTCCAGCGGGGTGAGGTGAGGGGTGAGGACATGGTTCGAGGCTAGAACGCCCCGGGCACGTCGTCCATGTGCTCCGGGCACGAGGAGACACCGCCCGGCGCTGTTTCCGGATTCTCTGGCCGTGACCCTGGGGCACATGAAAGCATCGCCCGGAAGAAGGTTTCCGCCCCGATCGAGGAGTTGCCCCATGCAATACCGCACCCTGGGCCGCACCGGTGTCGAGGTGAGCACCCTGTGCCTGGGCACCATGATGTTCGGCGCCTGGGGCAACCCGGACGAGGCCGCCTGTCACCGGATGGTCCACGCCGCGCTGGATGCCGGCGTGAACTTCGTGGACACCGCCGACGTCTACGCGTTCGGCGAGTCCGAGGAGATCCTCGGCCGGGCCCTGGCCGGGCGCCGCGACAGCGTGGTGCTGGCCACCAAGGGGCACAACGCGATGCCGGGCGACCCGCTCGACCGCAACCGCCGCGGCAACTCCCGGGTCTGGATCACCCGGGCGGTCGAGGCCAGCCTGCGCCGGCTGGGCACCGACCACCTCGACCTCTACCAGATACACCGCCCCGACCCGTCCACCGACATCGACGAGACCCTGGGCGTTCTCAGCGATCTGGTGCGCCAGGGCAAGATCCGGGCGATCGGCACCTCCAGCTTTCCGGCCGAACAGCTGGTCGAGGCGCAGTGGGTCGCGCAGGACCGGCACCGCGAACGGTTCGCCACCGAGCAGCTGTCGTACTCGGTGCTGGCCCGGCACGGTGAGGCCGCCGTACTGCCCACGGCCCTGCGTCACCGGCTCGGGGTGCTGGTCTGGAGCCCGCTGAACGGTGGGTGGCTGACCGGGAAGTACCGCGCCGGGCAACAGCCGGCGCCGGACTCACGGGCGCTGCGCGAGAAAGACCATTTCGACTTCGCCGAGACCTCGATGCGCGACCGTAAACTGGCCCTGGTCGAGCAGCTCGCCGCGATCGCCGACGGGGCCGGCCTGTCGCTGATCCACCTGGCTCTCGGCTTCGTGCTGAACCACCCGGCCGTGACCAGCGCGATCATGGGGCCGCGCACCGAGGAGCAGCTCCTGGGCCAGCTGGCAGCGGGCGACGTGACGCTCTCCCCCGATGTCCTGGACGCGATCGACCAGGTGATCGCTCCGGGGACGGTGATCAACCCGGCCGACATCGGCTACGAGCCGCCGGCCCTCACCGACGCGTCGCAGCGCCGCCGCTGAGGTGACGCCCTCTCACCCCGACCCCCGCTCGAAGGGTTGTCCCAGGGCCCTCGGCTCGCGGGAGGTGGCGACGAAGGCCAGCATGGCGACCAGGGCCAGCAGGTACGGCGCCGCCGCGAGGAACTGCGAGTTCAGGGTCACCCCCAGCGCCGGCAGGGCCAGGCGCAGGGCGTCGGCCAGGCCGAACAAGGCACAGCCGAGCAGGGTGCGCCCCAGCCGCCAGGCCCCGAAGATCACCGCCGCGATGACGATGTAGCCCCGCCCGGCCGTCATGTTCTGGCTGAACGAACCCACCTCTCCCACGGCCAGGTGGGCCCCGCCGAGGCCGGCCAGAGCACCGCACCAGAGCATGGCCTGCCGCCGGCGCCGGTTCACGTGGATGCCGGTGACATCGGCGGCCGCCGGGTTCTCGCCCACCGCCCGCAGCTCCAGCCCCCAGCGACTGCGCGCGACCAGCCACCAGGTCAGGGGAATCAGCACCAGCAGCAGGTACACCGGCCAGCGCTCGACGAACAGCGGGGCACCGATCACCGGGATGTCACTCAGCACCGGCACCCGCACCTGCGCCACCTGATGCCCCACATACGTGCTGGTGGCGATGAAGTAGCTGGTCAGACCGAGCACCAGGGTGTTCAGGGCGAGTCCCACCACGAACGTGTTGATCTCCGCGTGGTGCGAGAGGCCGGCGTGCACGAAGGCTATGAGCGCCCCGATCAGCACCCCCGCGAGCAGCCCGGCGGTCGCACTGCCCGTCGCGGCGGCCGTGGCGATCGACCCGAAGGCCGCGCCGAGCATCATGGCCTCCACCGAGATGTTCAGGCACCCGGCGCGTTCGGCCACGTACTCACCGAGCGCGGCGAACGCCAGGGGCGTGGCCAGCCGTACCCCGCTGGACAGGATGATTTCCGTGTCGAAGGCCAGGCTCATGTCAGACCTCCACCGCAACAGGACTTCTCCGCACCGGCAACGCCAGCCGGGAGGCCAGGACCGGCGGGACCACCAGCGCCAGCACGAGCAGCGACTTCACCACGTCGACGAGGTAGAAGGGCACGCCGGTGGCGGACAGGAAGCCGCCCCCGGCCCGCAGCACCCCGAACAACAGCGCGACGGGGGCACACAGCCAGGGCCGGTTCCGGGCGACCAGCGCCACGAGCAGACCGTCCCAGCCGACGTTCGCCGACATCCCCGGTTGCAGCCGGTAGGTGCCGATCGGTCCGGCCAGCATCAGCGCCCCGGCGAGCCCGGAGAACGCGCCGGACACGACCAGGGCCAGCGAGGTGACCAGCCCGATGCGCACCCCCGCGTGCTGGGCCGCCGCCGGGCTCAACCCGGTGAGGTTCAGCCGGAAACCCCAGCGGGTGCGGGCCAGACCGATCGCCACGGCCGCCATCAGCACCACGGCCAGAACGAGCCCGAGATTGACCATGACGTGCGGGTACTCACCGAACGAGGGCAACCGGGCGTTCAGCGGCAGCTGGTTGGACTGCGGCGCCACCACGGCCTTGTCGCCCTTGGACTGCTGGAGGAACCAGGCCTGCCCCACCGAGAACGCGATCAGCTGCTGCGCCACGAACACCATCAGCAGGGTGCTCACCACGATGTTCACACCGCGCCAGCGGTACATCAGCGAACTCAGCCAGGCCCAGAACGCTCCCCCGGCCGCCGCCGCGAGCAGCACCACGACCAGCAACAGCACGCCGGGCAGGGCCAGGCGCAGCGCGCACCAGGCCCCGGCGAAGCAGCCGATGAGCACCTGCCCCTCCTGGCCGATGTTGAATACCCCGGCCCGGGTGGACACGCAGGTCCCGAGCGCCACCAGCAACAGCGGCGCGGTGTAGAGCAGCGTGGAGGTGAGGGCCGGGCCGTCGGCCAGGCTACCGTCGAAGAGTGCCCGCAGCGCGGCGTCCGGGGAGTAACCGGTCAGCACGATCAGCAGACCCGACAGCACGAGCGCGGCGGCCAGGCTGAAACAGGTTCCGGCCAGGGTGAGGCGGCTCATGCGGCCATCCCGCCCACGAGCAGCCCGAGCCGCTCGGTCGTTGCCTCCGCGGTGGTCAGCTCGCCGGTGATACGCCCGCGCGACATCACGACGATGCGGGAGGCCAGGGCCATCACCTCCTCCAGTTCGGTGGAGATCAGCAGCACCGCCACCCCCTGCGCGGCCACCGCCCGCAGGCGTTCGTACATCTCCTCGATGGCGCCGACGTCGAGCCCGTGGGTGGGCTGCGCGGCCACGAGCACCTTCGGTCGCGCGGACAGTTCCCGGGCCAGCACCACGCGTTGCTGGTTGCCGCCCGACAGCGTACGGACGAGGGTGTCGGGAGAGGGGGTACGGATACCGAAGTCGTCGATCAGTTGCTGGGCGCGACGTCTCATGGCGGGGCGGTCGAGCAGGCCGGTGCGGCCACTGAACCCGTCCAGGGTCTTCATCAGCAGGTTGTCGGTGACGCTGAGGTCGAGCACGACGCCGCAGTGGTGCCGGTCCTCGGGAATAACCCCCAGTGGAGCGCCTTTTCCCAGCGGTTTCCCGTCGATCTCCACCGTTCCGGCCCGCGGCCGCAAGAGGCCGGCCAGCACCCGCCCGAGCTCGGTCTGCCCGTTGCCCTCCACTCCGTACACCCCGACGATCTCGCCCGGCGCCACCCTCAGGTCGAGGGGCCCCAGGGCCGGGTCGGCCCGTAGTCCGGTCAGTCTCAGGGCGGGGGTCCGGTCGGTGGTGGCGCCGACGGTGGACGAGGAACCCGTCAGCATCCCCAGCGCCGCTCCCTCCGCCAGGAGGGACACGTCGCGGCCGACCATCTCCCGGGCCAGTTCGGCCGGACCGGTGGAGGCCGTGGCCCCGTGGAACCGCACCCGGCCCCGACGCAGCACCGTCACCTGGTCGGTGGCCGCCATGATCTCACCGAGCTTGTGGCTGATGAGCACCACGGCCCGGTTCTGGGTCGTCGTCACCGCCCGCAGCACCCCGAACAGTTCCGCCGACTCCGCCTGTGTGAGCACGGAGGTGGGTTCATCGAGCACCAGCACGGAAGGGTTGCGCCGCAGGCACTTCACCAGTTCGACCCGCTGCCGGAGCCCGGGTGACAGGTCTGCCACCCGGGCTCGCGGATCGATCGGCAGCCCGTACTCGGCGGCCACCCGTTCCACATCGGCGCAGGCGGCCCGCCGGTCGATGCGGCCGGTGTCACCCAGGATCACGTTCTCCCAGACGGTCAGCGGCTCGATCAGGCTGAAGTGCTGGTGCACCATGCCCAGACCGAGCTTCGCCGCGGCCTGTGGGTCGGAGATCTCGGTGGGCACGCCCCGCAGCGAGATCGTGCCGGCGTCGCGGTGCACGAGGCCGAGCAGGATCTTCATCAGCGTGGACTTGCCCGCACCGTTCTCACCCAGCAGGCCGTGGATCTCACCACCGTTGACCGTGAGATCCACCGCGTCGCAGGCCAGAACGCTGCCGTATCGCTTGCTGACCCCGGAGACCTCCAGCGCCGCAGGGTTCATCCGAGCTTCGCCACTTCGGCGTCGGCGTCGATCTCGCCGCTGCCCATCTTCTTCATCAGGTCGTCGACCTTCGCCTGCTGTTCCGGCGTGGCGTCGCAGAGCTTGACGGTCGGGTACGGGTCGATGCCCATCTTCCAGACCTTCTCCACGCCCATCACGAGCTTGCCGTCGGCGAACTCCTCCAGGCCGGCGGTCAGGTAGTCGCCCGGACTGAAGATCACCGAGATGTCGTACGTCGGCGCGGTGGAGTCGCAACGGTCGGTGCCCGGGGTCAGCACGGCGACGCCGGCCGAGTTCGCCAGCTCGGCCACGGCGTCGGTGGCGCCACCCAGGTACGGGTAGGTGATGCTGACCCCCTGACTGATCTGAGCCTGCGCCGATTCCCGGCCCTTGGCCGGATCGTTCGCGTCACCGTTGTAGGTGACACTGACCTGCGCGTCGGGTACCACCATCTTGATGCCCGCCTCGTAGGCCTTCGCGGCCTCGACGCTGTAGTCGGCCTCCGGCCCGGCGATGAAGCCGGCCTTCGTGGACTTCTTGTCCTGCAGCACCAGACCGGCCGCGTACCCCGCCGCGAGCATGTCCTGCGAGGGGTTGTCGGAGCTCAGGAAGATCTCCGGGGTCTGGTCGACGTTCTCGGAGCTGGGCACGTACCAGGCCGTTTTCGAGCACACCGCCTCGGTCGAGGCGGGGATCGCGTCCGACAGTTCCGAGGCGCCCAGCGCGACCAGGTCGACCTTCTGCTGACACAGCGCCCGGGCCGCGTTGAGTGCGTCGGTCGGAGCGACGCTCCCTCGGCTGATCACCTTCCAGCCCTGGTCCTTCGCGAAGGTGTCGGCGGCGTCGACGAAGCTCTGGTAGTAACCCTTGTCGTGGATGTCGCCGGGGCTGAGAACCCCGATCACGACCTTCCCGTCCCCGTTCACGTCCGGTTCCCCGGCGGGCACCGTGCCCTGGGTCGCGGCCGCCGACGACGGTGCCGTGGAGGCCGTCTCGTCGTTGCTGGCGCAGGAGGTCAGTGACACCCCGGCCGCCACGGCCGCGGTGCCCGCCATCAGGCGCAGAGAAAAAGTCTTCATGTCAGGACCCTTCAGAGATTGACATACCTGCCCGGGACAGCAGCGCACCCTGACGGGCCGCGGCGTGGACACGGAGTTCGGGGAGATCGACGAACAGGGGACGCCGGTCGCGGACCACGACCCGGCCCGCCACGACGACGTCGCGGACCGTGTCGGAGACGGCACCCCAGACCAGTTGACGGGCCAGCGCGGGAAACCCGGTGGCCCGGGGGATCCAGCCCGGACGGGAGGTGTCGAGCAGGACCAGATCGCCCGCGAACCCGACCCGGATCGCCCCCAGCTCCTGACCGGCCCCGATGGCCTCGGCGCCGGAGACGGTGGCCAGGGCCAGCACGTCGGCGGCACGCAACGGTGGCTCGGTGCCACGGTCACGCTCCAGCCCGGCGAGCAACTGGGCGGCCCGCAGCACGTCGGGTGCGTCGCCGGCGTTGTGCGAGTCGCACCCCAGGGCCAGACGGCCTCCCCGGTGCACGAACTCGGCGTAGCGCCCGGCCCGGCCCACACCCTGGCCGAGCCGCAGGTAGGCACCCGGGCAGGCCGCGAGGGCGGTGCCGGTGCTCAGCAGCGCCTCCAGCTCGGCACCCTCCAGCCAGACCCCGTGCCCGATCAGCAGCCGAGGACCGAGCGCACCGATCCGCAGCAGATGCTCGACCGGGCGCACGCCGGTGCGACGCAGATAGGACCGGGCATCGTCCGGTCCCGGCGAAAGATGCCAGGTGACAGTGGTATCCAACTCCTCGGCGAGTTTCAGGGCCCCCTGGAACAGCTCGTCACTGACCAGGTCGTGCCCCACCAGGGTGACCCAGCCAGTCACCAGGCCGCTCGGATCGCTTAGTGCAGCAACGGTTTCCCGCTGCGCGGCGAGTACTTCGCCCGCCGGTGCCGAGAACGGCAGCCCTTGCGCGTCCCAGCCCCAGCCACCGACGCGACCCCGGATCCCGGCCTTCCTCAGCCCCTGCGCCACCCGCAGCGGATGAGCGACGGTGCCCGGTTCCAGCACGGTGGTGACACCACGGGTCAGGCAGTCGACGGCGGTGATCGTGGCGGCGAGCTCGTCGTCGTCTCCGTCGGCGTGCTGGTGCAGCGGTACGGCCCAGTTGTAAATGGCTGCATGCGAAGGAATGTCGTCGGGAATCAGGCTACGGACCAGCGGATCGACCGTGGTGTGCTGGTGCGCGTCGATCAGGCCGGGGATCACGACGGTGCCGGTCGCGTCGAGCTCCTGCGCCCCCGGGAACCGCTCGCGCACCTCCCGCGCCGGCCCCAGGGCCACGATGATGCCGTCGGCGACGGCGACGCTCGTGTTCTCCAGAACGCGCCGTTCCTCGTCCATCGTGACCACGTCGCCACCCGTCACCAGGAGAACGGGGACCACCTCGCGCGGTGCGTCGACGGTTGGCATAGCGACATGGTTGCCCCGGTATGCCCGGGTGTCAACGCTGCACAGGAACTCGTCATCGGCCGTCACGTCGGCGAAACACCCGCCGGAACACCGCTCACCGCAAGGATTTGACGTGATCGAACGATCTCACCCGCGAGCAGTGCAGCAGACAGTGCGGGTGCGAGTGCCGGGTCGAGCGGGTCGTACCCGAGCAGCCGCCGGATGCTGGCCACCCGGTAGCCGACCGAATTGCGGTGCAGGTGAAGGCGCTCGGACACCACCCGCCGGCTCCCCCCGGAATCCAGCCAGGCGGCCAGGGTCTCGAGCAGGTCGGGGCGATCCAGCAGAGGACGCAGGTGGTCACCGGCGAATTCCTCGAGCCGGCCGGCGGGCACCCCGACGAGCAGCTGGGCCAGCCCGGCGTGACTGTAGGGCATCTCCCGGGTGCGGTCCCGCGACCGGCACAGCCTCAGCAGCCGGTCGGCCTCGTCGAACGAGGTCCGGGTCTGTTCCACCCCGTGGGCCACCGGCCCACTGGCGGCCAGCACGTCGTCGGCGGCCCCAGACGTCCCCAATTGGGTTCTGATCTGACGCAGTTCGGCCGTGTCGTCAGATCCGGGAACGAGAGTCCAGGCGTATCGACCCTCTCGCGAGACCGGGCGGCCGAGCCGGCTCAGGGCACCCGCCCAGCGGGCCGGGGCCGGGCCGTCGTAGTACAGCGCGATCGCGCGGTGCGGACGGCGCAGGTCCCAGCCCAGCCGGGATGCCGGGCCGGCCAGATCCGCCAGATCCGCCAGATCGGCCAGATCCGCGAGATCGGCAGGGGCGTCGAGGACGCCCCGCAGACCGTCGATGAGCACGTCACCGGCCGGCAGGGTGTCCGTCACGGGCCCAGCAACCTGATCGCCACAGCCTTCTCCTGGGTGTATTCACGCATCGCCGCATAACCTCCACCTGCGCTGAAACCGCTGTCGCGCTGCATGTTGAACGGGAAGCCGATCACCCCGGCGTCGTGGAACTGGTTCACCGCCACCTGACCGGCCCGGGTGCGCCGGGCCAGCCGCAGGGCCTTCGAGATGTCACCGGTCCACAGACACGCCAGCAGACCGAAGTCGGTGGCGTTGGCGTACTGCACGGCCTGGTCGAAGCCGGTGAACGTCTGCACCGCCAGCACCGGCCCGAAGATCTCCTCCCGGGCCAGCCGCAGGTCCGGGGTGACCTGGTCGAACACCGTGGGCTCGATGAACCAGCCGTCCCCGGTGCGCCCTCCGGTCACCAGCCGGGCCTGGGGATCCTGGAGGAACCCGGCCACCCGGTCGTGCTGCGCCTGACTGACCAGGGGCCCCATGTCGAGGTCTTCCTCCCAGGTGCCGAGCCGGACGGCGGCCATCAGCTCCTCCAGGCGCTCGACCACCTCGTCGTGGATCGACGACTCCACCACCAGGCGCGACCCGGCGTAACAGTTCTGCCCGGCGTTCTCGGTGATCGAGGCGACGATCGCGGGCAGCGCCACGTCCAGGTCGGCGTCGGCGAACAGCACGTTCGGCGACTTGCCGCCCAGTTCCAGCTTCACCGGCACCAGGTGTGTGGCGGCGCCGGCCATCACCGCGCGGCCGGTGCCCGTGGAGCCGACGAAGCTGATGTGGTCGATGTCGGGATGACCGGTCAGTGCCACGCCGGCCGTCGCGCCCTCACCGGTGACCAGATTGAGGACGCCCGCCGGCAGTCCGGCGCGCACGGCCAGGTCGGCGAGGGCGAGCGTCACCAGCGGCGCCACCTCGGAGGGTTTGAGCACCACGGTGTTGCCGGCGGCCAGGGCCGGGGCGACGTTCGCCGCGGTGAGGACGGCCGGCACGTTCCACGGGATCAGGACCGCGCAGACGCCGAACGGCTCGCGCAGGGTCAGGCCCAGGTAGTCGGGGTCGCGGGTCGGCAGGGTGACACCGGTGAGCTTGTCGGCAGCCCCGGCGAAGTAGGCGATGATGCCCTGCGCGATCCAGATGTTCATCCGGCCGCCCGACAAGGGCTTGCCCACGTCGCGGGCCTCCAGGGCGGCCAGCTCCTCGACGTGGTCACCGATGAGGGCGGCCCACCGTCCGAGCAGGGCCCCACGGTCGGACGGGTTCATCGCCGCCCAGCCCGGCGCAGCGGTGCGCGCGGCGGCGACAGCCGCGTCGACATCGCTCGCACCGCCGTTCGCGATGACGTGAAAAGCTTTGTGCGTCGCCGGATCAACGACGTCCAACGTGCCCCGGTGCCGGGCGGGGACCCATCCGCCGTCGATGAGGTGTCGTGCCTGCGGGACCTCGAGAGTCGGCATGGGGGCATCCTTGACCGGGCTCGTTTCAAAGGTCAAGATGCGATCTCGCTTTGTGACGCAGAAAGGCGTGCTGATGCGCATCACCGCAGCCCTGCTCGAAAAGCCCTCTTCTCCTTTCAGAATCACTGACGTCGAACTCTCCGCCCCAGGTCCGGACGAGGTTCTGGTCCGCGTCGTCGCCGTCGGGATCTGCGGAACCGATCTGGAGTTCGCGAATTTCTTCCCCACGCCCGCGCTTCTCGGCCACGAGGGATCGGGGGTGGTCGAGGCGGTCGGTTCCCGGGTCACCGATCTGGCGCCGGGCGATCGGGTGGCGATGTCGTTCACCTCGTGCGGCACGTGTTCCAGTTGCCGGCACGGGGCCCCCGCCTACTGCCGTTCCTTCGACGCCCTGAACTTCTCCGGGCGCCGGGCCGACGGCTCCACCGCGGTGACCTTCGCAGGTCAGGACGTGAATGCACATTTCCTGGGCCAGTCCTCGTTCGCCAGCCACGTGGTGGCGCCGGTGCGGGCGGTGGTGCGGCTGCGTCCCGATGCCGACCTCGATCTCGCAGGGCCTTTCGGTTGCGGGTTCCAGACCGGCGCCGGGGGTGTGCTGAACGTGCTGAAACCGGCCGTGGGCAGCAGCATCGCCGTGTTCGGCGCGGGTGCGGTGGGCACCGCGGCGGTCATCGCGGCCTCGTTGTCAGGCTGTTCACCGATCGTCGCGGTAGACATCGACGCCCGCCGTCTCGAGGCCGCCCGGGTGGCCGGTGCGACGGCTGTCGTGGATGCGTCCGCTGGCGATGCCGCGGGGGCCCTGCGCGACATCGTGCCTGGTGGGCTGGACTTCGCCATGGACACGACGGGGCACGAGAAGGTGCTGCGCACAGCGGTCGAGGCACTGGGCCCGCTCGGGCACGCCGGGGTGATCGGCATCGGGCCGAGCGAGTCGATGAGTTTCGAGTGGCGCAGCGTTCTCAACGGGCGCTCCATCACCGGCATCATCGCCGGTGCCTCGGTGCCCCAGACCTTCATCCCCCAGCTCCTCGACCTGCACGCCGCCGGCCGTTTCCCCGTCGACCCGCTGATCACCTCCTTCTGCTTCGAGGAGATCAACGAGGCGGTGAATGCCCTGAGAAACGGCGAGGTGACCAAGGCGGTCCTGCGCCTGCCCCGATGACTCCCCGACGTCCCCGCAGGTCAGGCCTCCTTCGAAACGATTTCGAAACGACCGCGACGCCCGGCGAAAATATGCCTCCAACAGGTTGTTTCGACGCACGTCAGATCATATGGTGGGCATCACCACGAGGTACGTCCCGGTGGCGCGGCCGGGGAACACCGCGCACACGACACGCTGGAGCGTGCCCATGTCCCATCTCCCCGTGGCTCCGTTCGACCATCACAGCGACCTCGCGAACGAGGATCCCGTTGCCTACTACGCGGGATTCCGGGAGAGCTGTCCGGTCGGGCGCACCACCGCACACGGCGGTTTCGTCTACACCACGACCTATGCGGACGTCGTGAGAACCGCACGGGACGATGCCACCTTCTCCTCCTCCCGGGACGCCGATCCCGCCGGTGACGGCACGGTCATCGTGATTCCCCGGGGCGCGGGCCTGGAGCAGTACCCGATCGAGCTCGACCCGCCCCGCTCCACGCTGTACCGCGATCTGATCGAGCCGCTGCTCAGTCCCGCCGCGGTGGCCCGGCTACGGCCGATGATCGCGCGGCACACCGCACGGGTGATGGACGCGTTCATCGAGGCCGGATCCGCCGACCTCGTCGGCGATCTCACCAACCCCCTTCCGGCCGCGGTAACCCTTGACTGGCTCGGATTTCCCGAAGACGACTGGCCCCGCCTGGCCGGGCCGATCCATGACATCTTCGCGGCCCGGGCCGGTAGTGAACGGGCCGCGCGGGGCGCCGCCGGACTCGCCTTCATGGACCAGCGCATCCGCGAGCTCATCCGATCGCGCCGTGAGACACCTTGCGACGACGCGGTCTCCACCCTCGCCGGCGCCCGACGGCCCGACGGGAACCCTTTCGGTGACGACGAACTGGTCTCCGTGATCGGCCTTCTCGTGGCCGGCGGGGTCGACACCACCACCTCTCTGACCGGATCGACCCTGGTGCACCTGGCCCGCCACCCGCACGACCGGGCCCGCCTGCGCGAGCATCCAGACCTCCTCACGAGTGCCACCGAGGAGTTCCTGCGCGCTTTCGCCCCGTCGCAATCGATGGCCCGCACCGCCACCACCGACACCTCCATCGGCGGCTGCCCGGTGAAACACGGCGACCGCGTGCTGATTCCCTGGGTGGCAGCCAATTACGACCCGGCGGTCTTCGAGGCGCCGGACGAGATCCGGCTCGACCGGGACGCCCGCCGTCACCTGAGTTTCGGCATCGGCACCCACCGCTGTGTGGGCGCCCACCTGGCCCGGGCCATGTTCACCGAGATGATCGGTCAGGTGCTCACCCGGCTGGGCGACTACACGATCGACGAGGCCGGACTGCAGGAGTACCCGACCAAGGGCAACCAGGTCGGCTGGGACGCGATCCCGGCCCGCTTCACCCCCGGCCGGCCCTTCACGGTCACCCCGGACACGCTCACCGTCGGCGCGGTCGAGGAGATCGCGCGGGACATTCTCTCGGTCGAGTTCACCGCTCCCGACGGCTGCGCCCTGCCACCCTGGGAACCCGGTGCCCACCTCGAGATCGTGCTGCCCAGTGGCCAGTTGAGGCAGTACTCGCTCTGCGGTGACCCGGCGGACCTTTCCCGGTACCGGATCGCCGTGCTGCGGGAAGACGAGGGCCGCGGCGGCTCCCTGGAGCTGCACCACATCGCTACCCCGGGTCTCGTCGTGGGATTCCGTCCACCCCGCAACCACTTTCCCCTGTCCGAGGCACCGTCGTACCTCTTCCTGGCCGGGGGCATCGGCATCACTCCCCTGCTGCCGATGATTCACCACGCGGCCTCGACCGGCCGGACGTTCCGTGTGGTCTACGGCGGACGCCGGCGTGCCGGCATGGCCTTCGTCGCCGAGCTGGAAGACCTGGGCGGACTCACGGTCGTGCCGTACGAGGAATCCGGTTACCCGGACTTCGCCCGGCACGTGCAGGGCCTGCCGGAGGGCACCGCGGTCTACGCCTGCGGCTCCCCGAGCATGCTCACCGCGGTCGAGACGGCCTGCGCTGCACATGGTCTCGCTCTGTACACGGAACGTTTCACGGCCCCCGACGTCGACACTCTCGGCGACCCGGCCACCAACCCCCCGTTCGAGGTGATCCTGAGCCGCACCGGCACCCGCCTGCCCGTGCCCCCGGATCAGCGACTCATCGAGGTGGTCCGCCAGGCCCGCCCGAACCTGGCCTACGACTGTGAGAAGGGCTACTGCGGAGCCTGCGAGACCCGCGTCCTGTCCGGCATTCCCGAGCACCGCGACAGCCTGCTGACGCCGGCCGAGCGCGAGGCCGGCGCAACGATGATGATCTGCATCAGCCGCTGCGCCGAGGGCCCCCTAGTGCTCGACCTCTGAGGCCGCACCCCCCAAGAGACCTTCCGTGATCATGCAAAACCTCCCCCGAGTTCTAGAACTGTCGCGTCCAGAGTTCTAGAACTTCGGGGAGGTTCTGCATGATCACGAACAGAGAAGTTGGCCACCCACTCCGAGGAGTCGCGTCCGTGACTGCCCTACCCTCTGACCGGGCAAGCTTTCCCGTGCTCCAGCCCGGCGCCCACACCGACGGCGCCTACCTGAATTCGTTACCCGAGAACGTTTTCTGGGGACGGCTGCCCTGTCAGGACGACACGCCCAGAGCGGCCGTGAACCCAGGTGAGGTCATCACCGTCGACACCCTCAGCCATGAAGGGGTGCTGGAGGATCAGGGGCGGGAACCGGAGGAGTTCTTCGGGCGCTTCGGGATCGACCGGGCCGAGGTGCTGGACGACGCCCGGGCCGTAGCCGCTTCCGGCCTGGCCCACGACTTCTGGGACGACGGGCCGCACGTGGTCACCGGCCCGGTCGCCGTGCGCGGCGCGCGGCCGGGTGACCTCCTGGCCATCACCGTCCTGGCCCTCACCCCCCGCGTCGGGTACGGAATGGTCAGCGCCCGTCACGGTTTCGGCGCGCTGCCCGGGGAGATGCCGGTGCCGGGTGTGACCGATCCCGTCACCACGTTCGCCACCGCCGTACCGGGTCACCGAGCGGGTACCGGGGTGATGGCCGTCGACCGGGACAACCCCGACCGGGGCCGGATCACGTTCCCCCTCAGTCCTTTCCTCGGGGTGATGGGTGTCGCGACGCCGGGTTCACAGCGGCTGCACTCGGTGCCGCCGGGCCGTCACGGGGGCAACATCGACGTGAACCTGCTCGGCGTCGGTTCCACGTTCTACCTACCGGTCCAGGTGCCTGACGCGCTGGCCTACTTCGGTGATCCGCACTTCGCGCAGGGCGACGGCGAGGTGGCGCTGACCGCCTTCGAGGCCTCGCTGCGGGCCACCGTGAGACTCGACCTGATCCCTGGTGGTGCCACGCGGCGCCCGGGCGGCACGCCGCGCCCGTTCGCCGAGACCGACGACCTGCTGATCCCGATCGGGATGGACGAAGACCTCGACGAGGCGATGAAAGACGCCGTCCGGTGCGCCCTCGACCTGCTCGCCACCGATTACGGCATCGAACGCCATCTGGCCATGGCCTATCTCAGCGCGGCCGGCGACTTCTCGGTGAGCCAGGTGGTCGACGCCACCAAGGGCGTGCACGGAAAGATCCGCAAGGCCGACCTGCGGGAGGTCAGGCGCTGAGGGGATTCAGGAGCCGAGAGAGGCCAGCCAGGCCGCCGACTCGGGCGTCGTCGGCGGATGGGTGGTGGCGTACGAGAGCACGAAACTCAGCGACGCGGGATCGCTCAGTTCGCTGAGGACAGCCTCCGTGTCACCCGACTCGATCTTCTCGAACAGGCGACGGTGCCGGGCCGCCCGGGCGGTCAGGGACTCCGTGTCGGCCCGCGCCGCCCGGTTCAGGCGCATGCACAGGCGCAGTTGCAGGGCGATGGCACGGTAGGCGTCGTCCAGGCGGGAGTGCCCGGCCAGGCCGATGAGAGCGAGGTGGAAGCGGGAGGAATCTTCGGTGGACAGGTCTTCACGGTCATCGGCGGCGTTGTGCTCCCAGATCTCGAGGGCCTCACGCAGCGTCTCCAGCCGGGCGGGAACCCGGCAGGGCACCCCGAGCCGCACCGCCATCGTCTCCAATGTGGTGCGCAGCGTGACGATCTCGTAGACGTCGTGGAGCGTGAGCACCCGCACCACGGCACCGCGACGGGGCACCTGCTCGATGAGCCCCTCCTGCTGCAGGATGCGCAGGGCCTCGCGCAGCGGCGGCCGGCTGACCCCCAGCGTGGTGGTGAGCTGGTTCTCCACCACCCGCTCGCCCTGGTCCAGCTCACCGCGCAGGATCATGCCGCGCAGTGCGTCGGCGGCCAGGTCGGTCATGCTCGGTGGGTCGCCGATCATCACGTGGGCGCGACGTCCTCGTCCGCTCGTGCTCATCTCGTCCTATCCGGGAAATCGTCCTGTCCGGGAGCTGGAACCGCACGACCGTGCGGGAGAACCACCGGCCGGCCCGTGCGCGGATCGCTGACCACGTCGCAGTCCAGGTCGAAGACCCGGGCCAGCACCTCGGGGGTGATCACGTCGCCGTACCCGCCGTCGGCAACCACCCTACCGGTGCGCATCGCCACGATCCGGTTCGCGTACCGGGCGGCCAGACTGAGATCGTGCAGCACCATCACGACCGTGGTGCCGGCCTCGGTGTGCAGCGATCGCAGCAGGTCGAGCACCTCGATCTGGTGCACCACGTCGAGGTAGGTGGTGGGCTCGTCGAGCAGGAGCAGCTGCGGTTCCTGGGCCAGGGCCATCGCGATCCAGGCCCGCTGCCGCTGCCCGCCGGACAGCGACTCCAGCTCCCGCGCGGCCAGGTCGAGCAGACCGCAGCGGGCGAGGGCGGCCAGGCTGATCTCCTCGTCGCGGGCCGACCACTGGTCGTACCAGCGGCGGTGCGGGTCCCGGCCCCGGGCCACCAGGTCGAGCACGCTCAGGCCGTCGGGGGCCGTGGGCGACTGCGGCAGCACACCCATCCGCTGCGCCACCAGGCGGGAGGGCAGCCGGTTGATCACGGTGCCGTCGAGCGTCACCACCCCGGCGTCGGGTTTCTGCAAACGGGCGAGAGTACGCAGCAGCGTGGACTTCCCGCAGCCGTTGGGCCCGATGACGGCGGTCACGGTGCCGGGTTCCACACCGATGCTGACATCGTCCAGGGCCGGTGCGCCGGTGTAGGCCACGGTCAGCCCGGATCCGCTGATGGACGAACTCACGACAGCACTCCCTTGCGGTGGCGGACGAGCAGCCAGATCAGGAACGGGGCGCCGACGAACGCGGTGACGGCACCGGTCGGGATCTGGATCGGGGCGAACGCGGTGCGCGCCACCAGATCGGCGGTCACCAGCAGCAGCGCACCGAGAACGGCGGACGCGGCCAGCGGCGGTCCGGCGGCTCCGGTCGCCAGACGGGCAAGATGAGGGACGACCAGCGCCACGAAGCCGATCGGGCCGGCGACCGCGGTGGTCGCCCCGGCGAGCACCACGGCCGCCATCAGCAGCATCGTCTGGGTGCGGCCGGTGGCCAGGCCCAGGCCCCGCGCGACGTCGATCCCCAGGCGCAGCGTGAGCAGGCGCGGCGCCAGCACCACCAGCGGCGGGCCGATCACCGCCAGGGCCGCCGTGGCTGACCAGAACTCCGGCCAGGAGCGGCCGTTCAGGGTCCCGGTGAGCCAGAGGTTGGCCCGGGCGGCGTCGTCGACGGTCGCCGCGACCATCAGCCAGCTGACGATGCCCGACAGAAAGGCCGACACCCCGATACCGACGAGCAGAGGACGAAGCCCGTCGGCTCCGGTGCGCCGCAGCAGGATGAGCACGCCTCCGGTCGCGAGGCCCGCCCCGATCAGCGCCGCCGCCGGCAGCCCGACCGAGCGGAGCAGGCCGGACGAGGCGCCGTCACCACCGATGACGATGACCGTCACGGCCCCGACGCTCGCCCCGGCGGTGACGCCGAGCAGGTCGGGACTGGCCAGCGCGTTACGGGCGGTGGCCTGCACGATCGCACCGGACACCCCGAGAGCCGCGCCGACCACCAGGCCGAGCAGGACCCGGGGCAGGCGGATCGTGGTGAGCACGAGCTCTTCCATCGGGTTGCCGCGACCGAGCAGCACCGCGATCACGCGGCCCGGCGGGATGCGGTAATCACCCGTCCCGGCGGAGATCACGGCGACCGCGAGCGCAAGCACCAGGCCGATCCCGATCACCGTCAGATGACGCACCCGCAGCCGGGCGCTGAGGCCGAACACCCGGACGGCGGGCACCGCACCGGTGAGCCGGGAGACCTCGGTGCTCATCGGCGTCCCCCATTGGCTCGTAGGCGCAGCACGATCACGACGAACGCCGGGGCCCCGAAGACACCCAGCACCACCCCCACCGGAAGTTCGGCCGGATGCACCACCAGACGGCCCGCGACGTCGGCGAGCAGCACGAGAATCGCACCCACGAGCGCACACTGCGGCAGGAGCCAGCGGTGGGCGGGACCGGTGAGGTGACGCACCACGTGCGGTGCGAGGAGCCCGACGAACCCCAGGGAACCGGCGCCGGCGACGGCTCCCCCGACCAGCAGGGTGACGGCCGCCAGACCGATCAGACGGGTATGTAGAGGGTTTCGGCCCAAAGCCTTCGCGGCGTCGTCGCCGAGGGCGAGGGCATCCAGGGCGGGGGCGTGGACCAGCGCGAGGACGATCCCGGCGAGGACCAGCGGGCCGGCGACGGTCAGGACCTCCGGGCCGGGAGCGCCGGCCAGGGAGCCGACGGTCCAGAAGCGGTACACGTCGAGGGTGGCCGAGTCGAGCAGGAGCATGACCCCGGTGATGGCCCCGAGCAGGGCGTTGACGGCGGCCCCGGCGAGCACCAGAGAGGCGGGTGAGGCGTCGCGGCGGCGGGCTCCGGCCAGGCCCACCGCGGCGACCAGCACGGTTCCGGTGAAGGCGCCGAGCAGGCAGAACCACAGGTAGCCGGCCGGGTCGGTGATGCCGAGCAGGAAGATCGCCAGAACCACGGCGACGGCGGCGCCCGAGGTGACGCCGAGCAGGCCGGGATCGGCGAGGGGGTTGCGGGTGTGGCCCTGGATGACGGCACCCGCCACCGCGAGTCCCGCACCGGCGATCACGGCGGCGACGGTGCGGCTCAGACGCAGGTCGAGCACGATGGCGCGGGCCTCGAGGGAACCAGAACCCCGGACCACGTCGAGCAGTTCACCGGGGCCCAGGGCACGGGACCCGGCGGCGAGACTGAGCAGCACGGCGAGCCCCAGGCCGGCGGCGGTCGCGGCGAGCTGGCCGGCCTGCGCCGGAGCGGTTCTCGCCCGGGCGGCCGGGGGCCGGGTGGCCACGGATCCGGAGAGGCTCATGTCCGGTAGAGCTGCTCGACCACGTCGAGCACGTGCATCGCGGTGATCGGGCCGCCCTCGAACGAGAACTTGTCGGTGCGCACGACCCGGTCGTTCTTCACCGCGGGCAGTTCCTGGAAGAGTTTGTCCTTCTCGGACGCCTCCCGGTCGTCCGTGGTGTTGATGGCGACCAGCATGGCGTCGGCGTCCTGGTAAGCCTTCAGCGTCTGTTCCGGGCTGAACTCGACCTCGGTGTCGGCGTCGGCGATCGCGTCGGCGAAGGCCTGTGACGGGGTGGCGCCGATGTCGCGCAGCACCTGCGACTGCAGGCGCTGGGCGCGGACGCCGGTTCCCTCCAGGTTGTAGACGATCGGCGCGACCTTGGTGCTCGCGATCTCGTCGGCGTACTTCTCCTTGATCTGCGCCACCCGGGCGTCGTAGGCGGCGATCTGCCCGGCGGCCTTCGCGCTGGTGCCGGTGGCCTCGCCGAGCAGGGTGAGGTCGTCCTGCCAGGTCGAGGTGGTCTGCTCGCCGACGGTCACGACCGGGGCGATGGCCTGGAGTTCGGCCTGGATGCCCTCCACGTCACCGGCCCGGCTGACGATCAGGTCGGGGCCGGTGGCGGCGATGGCCTCGAGGTTGATCTCGCCCTCGATGAAGAGTTCCTTCGCGCCGGAGGCCTTCACCGCGGCGGCGAGCGGATTCTCCAGTTCGTAGCCGGCCCCCGGGTCGAGCTGCGGGACGCCGGTGAGCGGCAGGCCGAGGGCGAGCACCAGGTCCTGGTCGCGTCGGCCCTCGAGAACGACCACGGAGTCGATCTTCTCGGGTACCTCGACGGCGCCGAGCGCGGTCTGGACCGTGCGGGTGGCTCCGGCCGTACCGGTGCTGCCGGAGCTGCCGGAGCTGGCCGACCCGCAGGCCGTGGTGAGAAGAGCGATGGTGCAGGCCGCACCGGCCCGGCGCAGCGAAGATCGAACGGAAGACATGAGGATAGGTTTACCTAACATTGTCTACAGAAGGCAATGGGGCAGGATGGGAGGGCCCAGACGCCGCGAAAGGTCACCCATGTCCCTGCAGATCGCTCTCGCCACCGGCCCCTCCCCGCTCGAGGAGACTTTTCCGCGAGTTGCCGAAGAGGGGCTCTCCGGGCTGGAGTTCAGCTGCCAGCACGCCGCGAACCGACCCGAGCGCTTCGACGCCGAGCGGTTGACACTGGTCGCGGACCTGCTGGACCAGCACGACTTCTCCGCCGTTCTGCACACCGACTCGGCGGTGAACGTCGCCGAGATCACACCGGGCGTCCGCGAGGCGGTTGCGGAGCACCTGACCGGATATGTCGACCTCGCCGAGGGTCTGGGCTGCCCCGTCGTCATCGTGCACGGCGGCTACTGGTTCGGTGACGACCGCGAGGCGCGGGTCGAGCAGGCGGCGCGCACCCTGGGCCGGGCCGCCCGGTACGCCGCGGAGCGGGGCATCACCCTGGCGCTGGAGAACATGAACGAGCTGCCGACCACGGCGGAGATCCGCTACCTGGGCTGCACGGCCGACGAGGTGCTGACCATCCTCGACCTGGCCGACTCCCCCGCCCTGACCGCCTGCGCCGACCTGGGCCACGCGAACCTGCTGCCCGGTGGTGCACCGGCGTTCGTGGAACAGCTGAAGGGCCGCATCGGGCACGTGCAGCTCACCGACAACGACGGCGTCATCGACCACCACCTGGCCCTGGGCGAGGGCACCCTCGATGTGGCTGCGGCCCTGGACGCCCTGGCCGCAACGGGTTACGACGCCCAGGTCGCGATCGAGCTGGACTCCCCCGACGCCCAGACCCGAAGCCTGACCCACCTCCGCGAGAAGGCCCCGCACCACCTGCCGTGAAAAACCCCTTCGGTGAGCACGCGGCGGGTGGGGCTAGCGGCGGTTGGCCCGCTCGGTGCGTTCGCGGTTGAACACCAGGCGCACCAGGCGTTCGCGGTCGATGGGTGAGATGTCGGTGAACTCGGCGCGAAAGCCCTTGCGGGTCTCCTCCAGCACGATCATCAGCACCGGCACCAGGTCGCCGCCGGGCAGCGTGACCTCGCCGTAGATCTGGACGCCGGGGGTGATCGGGGCGCTCTCCTCCAGGTCGGCGCACAGCCCACCGGCCGAGATCGACGTGGTGACGCCGATCAGGGTGGCCATCGCCTCGGGACCCGGTCCCATCGCGGCCAGCGAACCCGGCTGCAGGGGGCGGCGGGTCGGTGGACCCCGGCGGACGCCCGTCTGGTCCGGGCGCCCCATCAGCGTCCCCCGGAACTCCAGATTCACCGGCCCGCGCACGTTCTCCCGACGCTGATCGGTGAGAGAGGCAGGACGGAGCGCCTCCGAGGGCCGGGTCTTGGCCGAGCGCAGCATGAGATCACCGGCAGTGGCGACGATCTCGACGTCCATCCGGATCGGGCCGGAGTCGGTGGTGAGGTCGACGGTGAGCGGGCCGGACGCGGGGTCCGGGAGGCCGGCGTCCTGCAGGCTCTGCAGATCGGCCATGACCGGGATCGCCCAGCCGGAGCCGGTCAGGTCCACGGTACGCAGCGAGCGCATCGACACCTCGACGTCGCCGGCCCGCACGACCAGCTTGCTGCCCCAGGCGATCGACGCCATCGGAAAACCCCATCCTCGAACCGGCTGTACTCCTGCCGGATTCAGTGTGGGGCCGTCACAGCCTGTTGTTCAGGTATCGACGAAATGATCACCCGAACGCAGCAGGCCGTGACGCCCGGTCACGATTTCAGGGCCGGAGCACCTTGTCGATCAGGTACACCGTGGCGTTGGCGGTCTTGATACCGCCGCAGATCACGTTTGCGCCGTTGACCTTGATGGTGTTGCCCTTACCGGTGACGTCGAGTTCTTCACCCTGCACGCTGACCTGCTTGCCGACCACCTCGGAGGGCTCCAGCTCATCGGCGATCACGTGGTAGGTGAGCACCTTGGCCAGTTCGGCGGGGTTCTTCCTGAGCTTGTCCATGGTCTTCGCGTCGAGCTGGGCGAAGGCCGTGTCGACCGGCGCGAAGACGGTGTACTCCTTGCCGTTGAGGGTCTCCTTGAGGTTCACCGTGGGGTTCAGCTTGCCGGAGAGGGCCTTGGTGAGCGTCTTCAGCATCGGGTTGTGGCTCGCGGCGGTGACGACGGGGTCGTTCGCCATGCCCTCCACCGAGCCCTTCCCGGTGGGTACCTGGGTGACGTAGGCATTGCAGCCCGGCCCGACCAGGCTGGCCTGCTCCACGGACAGGTTGGCGGGGGCGGTGGCGGAAACCGCGGTCGGGGTGGCGTTCGCCGTGCTGTCGCTGCCGCTGCACGCCGCCAGCCCGACGGTCGCCGTGAGCGTGGCACCGAGAGCGATCGTCCGGCGGATCTGCGTGTTCATGGAACGGCCTTCTTCCCCTGGCAGACGTCGATTTCCGGCTCCACCCTCCTCCGGGGGGCAGCCCCGGCGACCAGAGCGAAACACCTGGTAGGGAAATCGTCCGATCGTGGGAGCGACCGGAATTCAGGACGCGCTGAGCTCCACCACCGGGGTGGTGGTCGGCCGCACCGACCCGCCGGCCGGCTCGACCGACACCGCCAGGCGGACGTCGGTGCTCAGGCCGGTCATGAACGCGGAACCGTCACCGTCCCGGACGCTCAGGATCCCCCCGGACTGCACCGTCCCGTCCCGCATCACCCACATCTGGTACTCGTGGCCGCTCGGCGCGTCCGGTATCCCGCTGGTGGACAGCACGGCTCCGCCGTCGGCCATCACCATCGTGGCCCGGCCACCGCCCGCCACCTCGCGGCTCGTCTCGATCCGGTCGGGGTCGGTGAGGACGCGGGTGATCCCGGCGGCCGTCGCGCGGGCCTCCTGGGCGAGGCGGTGCTCGTGCCAGGCCGTCCCGCCGAGCCCCGCCACCCCGGCGATCACGAGCAGGACCGCCGCGGCCCCGGCGAGAAGGCGCCCCTGACCGAAACGGCGACCGGGTCGTCCACTGCTGGAGGACAGTTGCCGGGTACGGCCGATCTCGGACATCACCGCGGCGTGCAGACCGGCGGGAGCCGGCTCGGCGACCCGGGCGGCCAGGGAGGCCGCGGCCTCGGAGAACTCCCGCACCTCGAGGGTGCAGGACTCGCAGTCGGGCAGGTGCCGCTCGAAGGCGCGGCGTTCCAGGTCGTCCAGCGCGTCCAGCGCGTAGGCAGCGGCCAGTGTGTGCAGATCATGCAGGTCAGGCATCCGAGCCCACCCCCAGGCAGTCGCGCAGCCGGATCAGCCCGTCACGCATTCTCGTCTTTACCGTGCCCAGCGGGAGCTTGAGCAGGCCGGCCACGTCGGCGTACGAGCGACCGCCGTAATAGGCCAGGGTGACCGTGTCCCGCTGACGCGGGGTCAGGCCGTCCAGGCAGTGACGCACCCGCTCGGCGTCGAGGGTGCGTTCCACCTTCTCGACCACCTCGTCGTACTCGCGCTCGTTGCTGCGCGAGGCCACCACCTGGTCGCGGTTGCGGGCGGCCTGGGAACTGCGCACCCGGTCGACGGCCCGGCGGTGGGTGAGGGTGGCGATCCAGGCGCGGGCGCTGCCCTTGGCCGCGTCGAAGCGGGCAGCGCTGCGCCAGACCTCGAGCAGCACCTCCTGGGCGACCTCCTCGGCCTGGTGCGGGTCGCGCAGCACCGACCGGGCCAGGCCGAACACCACGTCGGCCACCCGGGCGTACACCTGCTCGAAGGCGGCCTCGTCACCACGCCCCACCCGCTCCAGCAGCGTCTCGGTCGTCTCGCCCGGTTCAGGAACCGAACTCAGACCGGGTGCGGCCTCTTGCCGTCCCACCATCAGTGCCTCCCAGATCCGCACTCCGGCATCAGTTCGGAGCGCCCCCGCCCGCGGATTGGTGGCACCGTCAGAGCCAGTTGTTGCGCTTGAACAGGCCCCAGAGCCCGGCGCTGATGCCGACGATCGCGGTGATGGCGAAGTAGTACCCGTAATGCCATCTCAGCTCGGGCATGTTGTCGAAGTTCATTCCGTAGATCCCGGCGATCGCGGTGGGCACCAGGCCGATCGCGGCCCACGCCGAGATCTTGCGCATGTCCTCGTTCTGCCGCACCGAGACCTCGTTCTGCGTCACCGACAGACGGGCCACGTTGGCCTGGAGCACGTCGGAGAGCAGGCTGTCCTGGCGCTCGATCTCGTCGGTCACCCGCATGATGTGGTCGTGCACGTCGCGGAAGTACTGCCGGGCCTTGTCATCCATCCCGGGCAGTGAGCCCGTCATCAGCTTGAACATCGGTTCGCCCAGCGGTATCACCGCCCGGCGGAACTCCAGCACCTCACGCTTGAGCTTGTAGATACGCTCGGTGTGGTCGGCCTCACGCTCGCCGAACACCTGCTGCTCGATCTCCGCGATGTCGTCGTCGATCGACTGCGCCACCTCGGCGTACTCGTCCACGATCAGGTCGGCCACCCGGTGCAGCACCGCGATCGGGCCGCGCTCGCTCGACTCCAGCCGCCCGGCGTCCAGTTCCTTGCGCACCCGGGTGAGCACATCGGTCTTGCCGTGCCGCACCGACACCAGGAAGTGCGGGCCGATGAAGAGCGCGATCTCCTCGACGTCGACGATCTCCTCGCGGTCCACGTACCGCACCGGGCGCAGCACCATGAACCACAGGTCCTCGTACACCTCGAGCTTGGCCCGCTGGTGGGCGCTGATCGCGTCCTCCACGGCCAGGTCGGGCAGCCGGAACTCCTCGGCCACGTGCAGCACGTCGTCCGCGGACGGATTCTGCAGGCCGATCCAGACGAAACCGTCGGTGCGGCGGGCGGTACGGGCGGCCTTCTGCATGGGCAGCCGGGTGCTGCGCTTGAGGCCCGGCTCGTAGACCGCACAGTCGCCGATCACGTCTTCCACGTTGTGGTGCCGTTGCCGACGAGGGATGCCGTCCGTCTGCTCCGTGTCCACGGGCCGCCTGTCCCACGTACTCATCCACACCGGCCGCGCCGCGCGCAGGCGCTCCAACGCGAGATCCCGGTTCTGTAACCCACGCGCGAACCAGCGCTGAGGCGTCCTCAATTGAACTCCAGCCCACATACCCCGAACCGACCACCGAACCCCGCGAGGCTACGGCAACGACCAGGTGTGTACCGGCTCATTCGCGTGCATACCCTCGCAGTAACGCTCGGTCATCCGGCGTAGCGCCTCGGCGCGATCCATCCCGGACGAGCCACCGGCGCCCTGCTCCAGCCGCTCCACCGCCGCCACCTGCCAGGCCGCCCCGTTCAGGCCGGACTTCACCCGGTCCTCGATGATGCCCAGGTAACGGTCCACGTCGCTGCCCGGCACCCCGGCCGAGGCCAGACCCTCGGCCGCCATCGGCAGCATCCGCCGCAGCACCAGCTCGTCCACCCCGGACTGCCCCAGCCCGGGGGTGTACACCGTGGCGTCCAGACCGTCCTTGGCACAGGCCAGGAAATTGTCCTCGGCCGCCGCGAACGACATCTTCGACCAGACCGGCCGGGACTCCTCCATCAGCGTGCGCAGCACCCCGTGGAAGAACGCCGCGTTGGCCACCGTGTCCACCACCGTCGGGCCGGCCGGCAGCACCCGGTTCTCCACCCGCACGTGCGGTTCCCCGTCGACCACCGCGTAGATCGGCCGGTTCCAGCGGTAGACCGTGCCGTTGTGCAGCCGCAGCTCCTGGAGCGTGGGGGCCTTCCCGGCGTCGAGCACCGCCACCGGGTCCTCCTCGCTCAGTTCGGGCAGCAGCGAGGGGAAGTACCAGCCGTTCTCGGCGAACAGGTCGAAGATCGAGGAGATCCACTTCTCCCCGAACCAGACCCGGGGACGCACCCCCTGGTTCTGCAGCTCCTGCGGGCGGGTGTCGGTGGCCTGCTTGAAGAGCTCGATCCGGGTCTCGGCCCAGAGCCGGCGACCGAAGAAGAACGGCGAGTTCGCGCCCACCGCCAGCTGCGGGCCGGCCAGCACCTGCGCGGCGTTCCAGGCGCGGGCGAAGTCGTCCGGGTGCACCTGCACATGCAATTGCACGCTGGTGCAGGCGGACTCGGGCGCCAGCGAGTTCGCGAAGGTGGAGAGCCGTTCGGCGCCGGTGATGTCGAGGTGCAGGTTCTCACCCCGCGCGGCGAGGATCGAGTCGTTGAGGGCCTTGTACCGCGGGGAGGCGGTCATCCACTCCGGGTCGTTCAGGTGCTCGGGCATCGTCGTGGGCAGGATGCCCACCATCACGATGTGCGCGCCGTTCTCGTTGGCGGCGCTCTCCGCCTGGTTCAGCACCTCCCGCAGGCGACCCTCCATGCGGGCCAGCTCGCCCAGCGGCGAGGGCTCCACGTTCAGCTCGATGTTGTAGGCACCCAGCTCGGTCTGGAAGTTCGGGTCGCCGATCCCCTCGAGCACCGCGGCGTTGCGCAGCGTCGGCCGGTAGTCCGGGCCGACCAGGTTCAGTTCCATCTCCAGGCCGGTCATCGGCCGGTCGTCGTCGAAGTTCCAGGTGGCCAGGACCCGCTCGAACACGTCGAGGCAGAGATCCACCTTCTCGCGGTAGCGCTGCCTCTCCTCCGCCGTGTAGCGGCTCGCGGAGATCTCGTCACCCATGCTCTCGACCAAACCACACTCCGGCCGTGCTGGCGAGAGCAGATGATCAATGGTGCATACGGAGTTACACCCGGCGATGCATGTCCGAGACGCTCCGCTTTTGTCCGTATTTTCGGAGTGGCGATGACGGAACTGTCGGTGGGCGAGCCTACGGTGTTCGTCGTGCGCATCCTCCACAGCTCCGACTGGCACCTGGGCCGGTCGTTCCACCGGGTGGATCTGCTGGCCGCCCAGGCGGCCCAGTTCGATCACCTGGTCGGGGTGGTGCGGGCCGAGAAGATCGACGTGGTGCTGGTCGCGGGCGACATCTACGACCGGGCGCTGCCGGGGGTCGACGCGGTGGCCCTGCTCGACGAGGGTCTGCACCGGCTGGTCTCGGCCGGGGCGCAGGTGATCCTCTCCAGCGGCAACCACGACTCCTCCCGCCGGCTGGGGTTCAACGCCCGGCTGCTGTCCGCGGCCGGGCTGCACATCCGCACCGATCCGGTCGCCGTGGGCACACCCGTCCTGCTGCCCGACGAGCACGGTGAGGTGGCGTTCTACCCGATCCCCTACCTTGAACCCGCGCTGGCCGCCGGGGTGCTGGGGTCCGAGCGCAGTCACCCGGGGGTGCTCGGGGCGGCCCTGGACCTGGTCCGGCACGACCTGGCGTCCCGGCCCGGGGTGCGCTCGGTGGTCTCCGCACACGCCTTCGTGATGGGCGGCTCGGCCTCCGACAGCGAGCGCGAGCTGTCCGTCGGGGGTCTGGGCCAGGTGCCGCTGGGGTTGTTCGACGGCATCGACTACGTGGCGCTGGGGCATCTGCACGGGCGGCAGCACCTGGCCCGCCCGGTGCGGTACAGCGGTTCCCCGCTGGCGTTCTCGTTCTCCGAGGCGGCTCACGTCAAGGGCAGCTGGATGGTGTCTCTGGACGCGGACGGCCTGCGGTCCGTCGAGGAGGTCCCGGCGCCGGTGCCGCGGCGGCTGGCCCGGTTGCGCGGTCACCTCTCCGAGTTGCTGGGTTCAGAACGCTTTGCGAACGATGAGAGCAGCTGGGCCCAGATCACCCTCACCGATCCGCAGCGTCCGGCCGAGCCGATGGAGCAGCTGCGGCGGCGTTTTCCGCATCTGCTGGAACTACGGCTGGAGCCCGACCGTTCGGCCGGTGCCGGGCCCGCGTCGTACACCGAGAAGATCGCCGGGCGGCCCGATCTGGATGTCTGCTGCGGCTTTCTCGAGCATGTCCGGGACCGTCCCGCCACCCCCGCCGAGACGGTGCTCATGCAGCAGGCGCTGGAGGCCGCGCTGATCGAGAGCATGGAGGGCGTCGCCCCCGGCCCGGCCTACCGCGACCTGGCGGCGATGGCCGCGGAGACGGTCTCGGACGCGGAACTGCACGCCCTGCTCTCGCCCCGGGGTAAGGGCCGCCGTCCGGGCCGGTCCGCCTGATGCGTCTGCACCGGCTGGAGATCACCGCGTTCGGGCCTTTCGCGGAGCGTCAGAGCATCGACTTCGACGAGCTCAGCGACGCCGGGCTGTTCCTGCTGCACGGCCCCACCGGGGCGGGCAAGACCAGCGTGCTCGACGCCATCTGCTTCGCCCTCTACGGCCGGGTGCCGGGCAGTCGCGGCGCCGGGTCCCGCTACCGCAGCGACCACGCCGACCCGGCCGTGAAGTCCGAGGTGGTGTGCGAGTTCACGGTCTCGGGGCGGCGTCTGGAGATCACCCGCTCCCCCGAGTGGCAGCGCCCGAAGAAGCGCGGCACCGGATTCACCCGTGAGCAGGCGCGGGTGGTGGTGCGCGAGCGGGCCGGTGACGACTGGGTCGGCCTCACCCATCGCATGGACGAGGCCGGCGACCTGATCGGGCAGCTCATCGGGCTGGGGCCCGACCAGTTCACCAAGCTGGTGCTGCTGCCCCAGGGCGAGTTCGCGGCGTTCCTGCGGGCCACCGCCGAGGAACGCCGCCCGCTGCTCCAGAAGCTCTTCGGCACCGACCGTTTCGCCGCCGTCGAGGGCTGGCTGGGCGAACGGCGGCGTGAGGCTGCGGGGTCGGTGGGCGCGGCCCGCGAGGAGACGGCGCGCCTCTTCGCCCGGGCGTCCGAGGCCAGCCTCGGGCCGTCCGTTCCCCCGGGTCCCGCGCCCGATCTCGGTGACACCGAGGCCGTCGCCCGGCGGGTACGCGCCTGGGCCCGGCAGGCCCAGACCGAGCTGCGCAGTGCCCACGCGGCCGTGGGACGGGCCGAGACCGCGCACGAGAAGGCCCGTCTCGCGAGCGACGCGATCACCGAGCGGGTGCGCCTGCGCGACCGCCGGCGCGAACTGGGCGCCGAACGCGATCTCCTGACCGCGCACGCCCAGGATCAGGAAGAGCGCCGGGCCCGGCTGCAGGCCGCGGGGCACGCCCCGGTGCTGCTGCCGTTGCTGGCCGAACTCGACGCGGCGTCGGCGGAGGTCGAGACCGCCGAATTCCGCGTCGAGTCGGCCGCGACCGGGGTGCGCAAGACCGGTGAGGCCGCCGTGCTCGAGGCGGTCCCGGCCACCCGGCTGGCGCAACTGCGGGCCGAGCTGGGGGCCCTCTCCACGTTGCTCTCCGCCGAGCTCGAGCTGGGGCGCCTCGACCGCGAGTTCACCGCGCGACACGATCAGGTGAACCGGGCCGAGCAGGAGCGGGCCGTCGCCGAGCGGGCCGGCCTCGCGCTGGCCGGGCAGGTCGAGCAGCTGCTGGCGGCCCGTAACGACAGTGAGGTACTGGCTTCCTCCGCCGGTGACCGGCAGCGCGACCTGGAACGCGCCAAGCGGGTGGCCGAGGCCGTGCTCACCGCGCAGCACCTGGCGCAGGAGCAGAACGCGCTGGAAGACACGCTGCGCGCGGTGATCGACGTGCACCAGGCAGCGGTCTCGGCCCAGCAGGAGCTCCAGGCCCGGCGCCTGGCCGGGATGGCCGCCGAGCTGGCGGCGGGTCTGGGCCGCCACGACGCGTGCCCGGTCTGCGGGTCGCGGGAACATCCCCGCCCGGCCCAGGATCACGGCGGCCTGGTCACCGACCAGGAGCAGGAACGCGCCGCCGAGCGGGAGGCCCAGACCGCCGCCCGCCGGGAGAAGGCACGCCAGCGGGTGGAGTCGGGGCGTCAGGAGATGGCCGCGCTGACCGCCATGACCGACGGCGCCGACGCCGGGTCCGCGATGGACGACCTGGCCGCCGCCCAGGCCCGCCTCACCGAGGCGAACCGGGCCCAGGCCCGGGTGACCCAGCTGAACGACCAGCTGGCCGGGCTGCAGGCGTCGCTGGAGGCCGCCCGCTCCCGGATCGAGACGGCCACCGAGGCCGCCTCCGCCGGCCGGGAAGACCTGGCCGCGCTCGACAGCCGCCGTGACGACCTGCGTGCCCGCCTCGACGAGGCCCGGGGCGAAGACGCCGGGTTGCAGGCCCGGCACAGCCGCCTGGTCGACGCGGTCGACGCCCTGACCGAGTACGAAGACGCCTCCCGGGCCCTGATCGCGGCTCTCTCCCGCCTCAAACGCGCCCGGGCTGCGGCCGATGATGCCTCTGCCGCAGCGGGTTTCCCTGACCGCGAGGCCGCCGCGGCAGCCGCTCTGACCGAGTCGGAGCGCGAGGAACTGGCCGCGCTCATCACCGACCACGACACCCGGCTGGCCCAGGTCACCGCGCTGCTCGACGAGCTGACCCGGGCGGAACAGGCCGCCGCCGGTCCTCCCCCGAAACCACGGCCGGCGAAGAGGCCGCGCCGGAAGAAGGCCACCCAGGACCAGCCCATGCTGGGTCTCTGGGAAGAGACCGGTCTCGTCCTGGACCTCCCGGACACGGCGCCGCCGGAGATCGGGTCACCCCAGGCCGACACAACTGCCGACAGAACTGAGGACGACGAGATCGGGCGGGGTCGGGCCGACGGCATCGGAAAGGTCGACGTTACTGGAAAGACTGGCGATGCTGGACAGACCGGTAGCGCTGGACAGACTGTCGGGATGGGAAGGGCTGGCGACACTGGACAGGCCAGTGGTGTCGGACAATCTGGCGGTGCTGGACTGGCCGGCAGTGCTGGACTGGCCGGCGGTGCTGGACTGGCCGGCGGTGCTGGACTGGCCGGCGGTGCTGGAACGGCCGACGGGGCTGGACGGGTCGGCGAGACCGGACGGGTCCGCCCGACCGGGAAGGCTCGTGAAACTGAGGACGACACGCCGGAGGAGGTGGGGACCGTCCCGGGAACCGGGCGGGCGGGCGTCCCCCATTGGGTGGAGGCCGCCGATCTCGACACCCTGGCCGACGAGCTGACCGAAGCCTTCGCGGTCGCGCGGGCGGCACATCAGGCGGCGCAGGAGCGGCACACGCTGGCCACCCGGGCAGCCCGGGCCCTCAGCGGCCTGGCCGACGAGCTGGAGCTGCACGCCACCGAGACCGCTCCACTGCGAAGCTCTTTCGCCACGCTGGATGCTGTGTCCCGCTGTGTCGAGGGCACCGGCGGAGACAATCAGATGCGCATGCGACTGAGCGCGTACGTACTGGCCGCGCGCCTGGAACAGGTTGCCCAGGCGGCCAGTTCACGGCTGGCGGCGATGTCTGGCGGACGCTACGAACTCGTGCACACCGACGGCCCGTCGAAGGGCGGCGCCCGCTCCGGCCTGGGGCTGGCCGTGGTCGACGGCTGGACCGGTCAGCAGCGCGACCCGGGCACCCTGTCCGGCGGTGAGACGTTCTGCACCTCCCTGGCCCTGGCTCTCGGCCTGGCCGACGTGGTGCAGGCCGAAGCGGGCGGTGCGACCATCGAGACCCTTCTGGTGGACGAGGGTTTCGGCAGTCTCGACCAGGACACCCTGGACGAGGTGATGGACGTGCTCGACGGCCTGCGCAGCGGCGGGCGGGCAGTCGGCCTGGTCAGCCACGTAGCCGACCTGCGCGACCGGATCCCGGCCCAGCTCGAGGTGGTCAAGACCCGGACAGGGTCGTACCTGCGGGTCGGAGTAACAGCTTCTGCCGTATGAGTTTTGACTAAATCCTAGATATAGAAGAGATTTCGACTCATTGCGTCACCGTTGTCTCATGCTTCACTCGGGTTGTGGTGGGTCCTGCCTACGCAAAAGTGGCGTAGACTAGGGACACCTGTTCGAACCACGAGTGCGGGGGCGCGGTCATGGGAGTGGGTGTTCTGCTGTCGGCTTGGCCGGATGTCGATCTGGCGGCCATGTCTGCTCTTGAGCTGCTTCAGGCTGTTGAAAATTGTTCCTGTTCGAACGGTTCGGAGACGTTTCTTCTGGGTTCCGTGGCTGCCGCCGAGAGAATCAAGCGCTACCTCGACGCCTCGCAGGCTGAATGGCTCACCCGTGCAGCAGATCTTGCTGCTCGGAGCATGACCTCGAGCGGTTCCTACGACGCGGTCGATGGGATTGAGCTGACCGGCAGTGAGATTGCCTTGTCGCTGGGGCTGGGTCGTGGGGCAGCGATGAACCGGGTGGGTGACTCGATCCAGGTCTGTGAAGATCTGCCGGCGATCCTGGCGCTGGTGCGGGCGGGGAGCCTGGACTGGCGCACGGCGGTCGCGGTGAACACCCAGATGCGTAACGCTTTACAGCCCGGGACACCGGCGTGGCAGGCCGTGCAGGACTCTCTGGCGGCGCGTCTGGCGGGCAAGACCTATCAGCAGGCCACGGATGCCGTGCGGCGCGCGATTCAGAAGGCCGATCCGGAGGCGGCCCGTCGGCGGCGGGAGGCGAAGAAGAAAGAACGCTGCGTGCATGCCTACCCGTTGACCGATGGGATGGGAGGGCTGGACGCCGTGCTGCAG